>DATLIA010000319.1:0-8448 GCA_035540215.1 Actinokineospora sp.
CCAACGCCCACCGCACCCGGCGCGACCTCGTGGCCCGGCTGCTCGGCGGCTTCGGCGTCGACCCGCGACCGGCCGAGCCCGCGTACCTGACCCCGCAGCCGGTCACCAATCAGGCATCGGCGCTGGCGGTCCTGGTGACAGCCGAACAGGACGCCACGGTCGCGTGGCGGGCCACCTTGGAACGCTGCGACAACGCTGACGTCCGCAAGACCGCGTTGGAAAGCCTCACGGCGGCCGCCGTTCAGGCCGTCAAGTGGCGCAAGCTCGCGGGCGTCCTGCCGTTGACACCCGCGCAGCCCGGATTGAGCTAAGCCCCGCCGTCGATCTTCTTGCCCAGCCGCATGGCGTCCGCGCAAACCTCGTCAAGGATCTTCTCGTCGTTTTTCGTCCCCGGCGGATTGAAGTCGGCCTCGACGATGGTGACGATCTCGCCCTCTTCCTTCGAGGCGTAGCCGTTGCTCAGGTTCTTCACGCCATCGATCACCACGACCTTGTCGCGGACCAGGTCGTTGACGTTGCCCGAACCGTCCTGGTCGGTCAGCAAGCGCAGCTCGGATGCCTTCTCAGCGCTGGAAAGGTGCACGACGGTGACTGACACCAACGCGTTCTTGCCGCCGACCTTGGTGGTGTAGAGCGCCTGGGTGATCTTCTCGCAGACACCGGCCTGAGCGAGCCACGTCTTGGTGTCGTCGTAGGCGTGCTTCGCGCAATTCGTGTCCATCTTCGGCGTCTGGACATTGGGGTGCGCGACGAACTCGTAGACGCCCTCGGGGGCAGGCTGGGTTGTCTGG
The DNA here is from genome assembly GCA_035540215.1 of Actinokineospora sp. Taxonomy (GTDB): domain Bacteria; phylum Actinomycetota; class Actinomycetes; order Mycobacteriales; family Pseudonocardiaceae; genus Actinokineospora. The sequence continues at coordinate 792 of DATLIA010000319.1, forward strand.
GGACCGCTGGGCGTCGCTGTGCCCGCGGGTTCGTCGGTGACGTACCAGTAGACGGAGCCGGACAGCACCGCGACCGCGAGGAGCCCGAGGACGCGCATCGTCCACGTCCACGCCGGGTTCGCGGGCTCCTCGGGCGGTTCCTCGCTGAAGCGGAACGGCTCGTCGTAGCGGGGTCCATCGGTCACGCGGGCGATCCACTCGGTCTCGTCGGGGCGGTACTGCCCGGGCTGTCCTGGGCGCTGAGGTGCCGACACGAACGGTCACCGTAAACGGTATTCGGCCCCGGCGTTAGACCGACCGGGCAAATAAGTGCGTACGGCCTGGTCACCGCAGTGCTTTGAGGACCCGGTCGACCTCGTCCTCGGTGTTGTAGAGATGGAACGACACCCGAGTGCGCCCGGCGCGCAGCGCGCCGCGGATGCCCGCGTCGGCGAGGGCCTCGGCGTTGTCGAGGGACACGATGGCCGAATCGCCCATCGGCAGGTCCAGGCCCGCGCGCAGCCGGTTGGCCAGGCCGACGCAGTGGTCGTGGACGGCCGCGATGTCCAGCCCGACGAACCAGTCGAGCGCGGCGGCGGCGCCGACCTGGGCGAACCAGACCGGCGACAGGTCGAACGCGCGGGCGTCGCCCGCCAGCCGCAGGGGCAGGCCGTAGACGGTGTCCCACGGCGTCTCGCCCGAGTACCAGTTCGCCGCGATCGGCCTGGTCAGCTCGGCCGCGTCGGGCCGGATCGCCAGCCAGGCGGCGCCGCGCGGGCCGAGCAGCCACTTGTAGCTGGAGCAGACCACCCAGTCGGCCCAGGACAGGTCCGCGGGCAGCCAGCCGACGGACTGGGTCGCGTCGAGCAGCACCCTGACGCCGCTCGCGCGCAGACCGTCGAGGTCGGCCACGGTGCCGTCCACGGACTGCACGACCCCGACCACCACAAGGTCGAATTCGGGGGCGCGCGCGACCAGTTCCTCGTGGGACACCTCGGTGACGGTGACCCCGCGGTGGGCCTGCGCGGCGAACGGGAAGGTCGCGCTGGTGAACTCGTTGACGACGGTCAGCACCCTCGTGCCGTCGGGAATCCCGGCCGCGACCAGGGCCACGAGCTGCGAAACGCTCGCGCCGATCGCCACGTTCGCCGGGTCGACCCCGACCAGCCTGGCCCAGCCCCGCCTGGCGACCCCGGTCGGCTCGTCGTAGTCGGGCGCTTTGGTGAGCCCTTGGCGCCAGTCGGACACCGCCTTGGCCATCGCGTCGGCCACCCGTGCGGGCGGGACGCCGATGCTGGCGGTGTTGAGGTAGCCGTCCGGGATATCGAATCGCTCTCCGAATGCCATGCGCACATCCCCGACCCTACGGTGGTGGGCGTGCACAGTGTGGAAATCTCGATCACCACCGGCGCGGCAGAGGCCGTCGTCGACCTCACCGACCGCTGCGCCCGCTTCCTGGCCGACGCGGACGCCACCGACGGCCTGCTGCACGTGTGGGTCCCGCACGCGACCGCGGGCCTGGCGATCATCGAGACCGGCGCGGGCAGTGACACCGACCTGCTGACGGCGCTGCGGGAGCTGCTGCCCGCCGACGGACGCTGGCGGCACCGACACGGCACGCCCGGCCACGGCCGCGACCACGTGCTGCCCGCGTTCGTCCCGCCCTACGCCACGGTCCCGGTGCTGAACGGGACCATGGCGCTGGGCACGTGGCAGTCGGTCTGCCTGGTCGACACCAACATCGACAACCCGGTGAGGACCGTGCGGCTGAGCTACCTGCCTGCCTAGGCCGCGACCAACGCGGGCGCGTCGGCGGCCGGGACCTGAGTGGGCCTGGCTCGCTGAGGCAGCAGCAGGAGTGCGATGGACACGACCGCGATGGCGCCGAGGACGATCACCCCGAGGCGCACGTCCGGCGCCGACGCGGTGCCCTGCAAGAGGCTGCGCAGGCCCTCCGTCGAGAAGCGGAACGGCGTCCACGACCAGAGCAGCGCCCGGTACGCCGGGTTGAGCATCTCCGGCACCTGGCCCGCGACGGCGGGCGCGATCAGGTAGAGCGGCCCGAGGATCGCAGCGGCCCGCAATCCGAGGAAGCGCACCAGCACGCCCTGTAGTGACACAAAGGCCGCCGCGGTCAGTACTAGGAACCCGAGCACGTCCCACGTCAGCGGCAACGACGAGTCCCACCAGGCCATGAGCCCGACGACGACGGCCGGACCGGCGACGCTGACGGTCGCGACCAGCGCGACCCGGTGCACGGGACGGATCCCGAGGCCCCGGCGTCCCGTGGCGAACACCAACCCGATGCTCGCCACCAGCCCGCCAATCCAGAGCAGCGCGCTCGCCGCCAGCGGCGCCGTGCGGCCCGCCGTGCTCACCGGGTGCAGCGTCTCGACCGCCACCGGCGCGCCCATGGCCTGTGCGGCGCCGGTCAGAACCTGCTGGGCGATCTGCTGACCCTGCGGGTTCACCGCGCCGGACAGGACGATCCTCGCGCCCGCCTGGCTCACTTCCAGGATCCCGTAGACCTCTTTGTCGTCCAGCTGGCGACGAGCCCCCTCGGCGGTGTCGACGTGCCAGTCGACAGCATCACCGCCGTGCGCGGTCAGCTGGTCGGTCACCTGCTTGGGCGCGACCACGGCCAGCGGCACCGCGTCGGGCCGCGCCGTGGCCTGTGCGCCGAAGGTGAGCACGCCGAGCACCGTCGCGACGACCGCCCCCGCGATGGCCACGAGCAGGACGAGCGCTCCGGTGCGCCGGGGTCCGGACATCTCCGCCTCCTAAGTTCATCATGTGTTGAATTAGAACGGTACGCCCGTCCGGCCAGCCAAGTCAACGCACGTTGAAATAGCGACCCGCTACGGTTCCCGGTGTGCGATTCCAGCGTGCGGCCGTCGGGGCGATCTCGCTCGCGGTGGCGGGCGGCGGCATCGCCACCATGGCGCTGATCGGCCCGTCCGACGACCAGCGGACCCCGGTCAGCGCGCTCCCCCAGCCCACCGCCACCCGCGCGGCCGACCCGGCCGTGCCGCGCACCCCCGGCTGGCAGGTGATCACCGACCACGCCGCGGCGATCACCTACGAGGTGCCGCCGACATGGACCCTCGCCGAGAACACCGAGTCACTGGAGTCCTCGAGCGGCGTCGAACTCGGCCACCTTGCCGACTTCGGCCCCTACCTCTGCCAGGGCGCGGAGTACGGCCGCGGGTTCAGCGGCAGCGGCGTCACGAACGACAAACCGGGGGAATCCGCCACCGAACTCGCCGCGGCGGTCGCGGCCGACCAGTACAGCGACGGCAGCCAGACCGCCAAGGTCACGCTCTCCCGCCCCACCCGGATCACCCGCGACGGCGCCCGCGGCACCGTGGTCCGGGCCTCCGCCGAGGTCACCGCCGACGACGTCGCCGACCGCTGCGCCAGCACCAAGGGAGTCGTCGTTGTCGTGGCGTTGATGACCCGCGTGGGAACGTCCGTGGTCGTCCTGGCCGCCGACGCCGACACCGGGTCGACCCCGGACGCGCCGTTGGTCACCGACGAGGAAGTCACCGCGATCGCCGAGAGCGTTCGCCCAGCTGGATGATCCATCCCGCCTGTCGAAAAGCGGACGCCGTCCCGTCAGTCCCCCGTGCCACCATGGCTGGGTGACCGAAACCCTCGTGCTCTGGGACATCGACCTGACCCTCGTCGACTACAGCGGCATCGGCAAGCTCTGGTACGGCCAGGCCGTGGCCGCGGTCCTCGGCGTCGACCTGGCGCACCTGCCCGTCTTCCCCGGGCGCACCGAGCGTTCCCTCACCGCCGAGATCCTCGCCGCCCACGGGGCCGAGCTCACCGAGGACAACATCCAGCGCGTGTTCGCCGAGCTGATCCGCCTCGCCGACGAGGCCGATCTGGCGAGCCTCGGCCACGCTCTGCCCGGCGCCGAGGCGATCCTCAAGGCGTTCGCCGCGCGCACGGACGTCGTCCAGTCACTGGTCACCGGCAACCTGCCCGAGCTGGCCGACCGCAAGCTCACCCCGTTCGGCCTGCACGACTTCGTCGACTTCGAGATCGGCGGCTACGGCTCGCTGTCCGAACACCGCCACGACCTCGTCTCCGCCGCCATGGCCGCGGCGGGCGACAAGCACGGCACCACGTTCGCCCCGGGTTCCGTCATCGTCATCGGCGACACCCCGCACGACGTCGAGGCCGCCCTGCACCACGGCGCCATCGGCGTCGGGGTCGCCACCGGGCGCCACACGGCCGCCCAACTCGCCGACGCCGGGGCGCATCTCGTGCTCGCCGACCTGTCCGACACCCCTGCCGTCCTGTCCGGACTGCTCGGATGCGTGGGTTCCGATCTCCGGCGGCGGGGGGACCAACTACCGTCTGGGGCATGAGCACCCCAGGGGGTCCGTACTGGCAGGAGCCACAGCCGCAGTACCAAGTGGACCCGATCACCGGCCAGCCGTCGTACTACCAGCAGCCCCAGCAGCAGCCTTATGGCGGCTACCAAGGGTTCGGCATGTACCAGCCGCCGGAGCCGCCCAAACCCAACCGGACGCCCTGGATCGTGGCCCTGGTCGCGGTCCTGGTCCTGGTCGGCGGCGGCGTGACCACGTTCCTGCTGCTCAAGGACGACTCGTCGCCGACCGGGGTCGGCGGCCAGACCTCGTCGAGCGCGGCGCCCACCACGACCAAGCCCAAGGTGAGCACCCCGACGAAGAAGCCGACCACGGCCAAGCCGACCACGTCGAAGACCCCGACCGAGGTCGAGGACGTCAAGGTCGAGGCGGTCACCCCCGGTTTCCAGGGTGTGCTGTCGTACAAGGACAAGATCGTCTATGACGTCCCGGCGGACTGGAAGATCGAGACCCCGGGCACGGTCGTCGGCTTCGAGGACAACGACGGCAAGGTCATCGCGATCATGCACGGCGTGACGACCTACCGCCCCGACGCGTGCCCGGCGGTCAAGGGCTCCTACCGCGGCCACGTCGGCGTGGTGAACGCGGGCGACGCCGACATCACCCGCGCGGCCAAGAACGGCGCCAAGCTGTTCGCCGACGGCGCCGCGATCAACAAGGACAACACCAAGGCGCCGGTCACCGTCACCGAGCCCGTCCCGACCAAGGTCGGCCAGGGCAAGATCGAGGCGATGATGGCGACCGCCACGATGACGGTCAACCAGCCCGGCGAGTGCTCGTCGCCGACGGTCCTGTTCACCTCCGTGGCGTTCCAGGTCGAAGGCAAGACGGTCGTGCTGATCAGCTACCAGGACCAGGGCGTGTCCGACGCGCTGCCTGGCGCCGTCCTCGAGAAGATCATCGCGAGCGCCCGGCCATACGAGGGGTGACGGCCGCCGTCACCATGGCGTGGGCCGCGCGCAGTTCCGCGCCAGGTTCGATGCCGAGTTCGTCGGCGAGGAGTCGGTGGGCCTGGCGGTACGCCGCCAGGGCCTCCACCCGCCTGCCGCAGCCGTGCAGGGCGGCCACGAGCTGCTCCCAGTACCGCTCGCGGTAGGGCTGCTGGCGGGTCAGCGCCCGCAGCTCGGCGATGGCCGCCATGTGCTCGCCCAGCCGCAGCCACGCGTCGACCAGGTCCTCGCGGACGGCCCAGTGCTGCTCGACCAGCCGCGACGCCAGCGGCGCCGACGCGGCCTCGGCGACGTCCTCGAACGGATCGCCGCGCCACAGCGTCACCGCCTCGGCCAGGGTCGCGGCGGCCTGGCGGGTGGCCCCGGCGGCGAGTTCACCGTGGCCGCGGCGGGCTAGTTCGTCGAAGCGGGTCACGTCGAACTCGTGCCCGTCGACGTTGAGGCGGTAGCCGCCGCCGTCGAGTTCGATACGGTCGCCGGCGGCCGCGGGCGGCACCAGCCTGCGCAGCTCCCACGCGTAGGTGCGTAAGTTCGCCGTCGCCGACCTTGGTGGTCTGGCGCCCCACAGCGACTCGGTCAGCGCGTCGGCCGACACGCGCCGGTTGGCGTTGGCGAGCAGCACGGCGAGCAGCGTGCGGACCTTGCGGGCTTGGACCCGCACCCGCGATCCGGCGCTGTCGCGCAGCTCGATCGGGCCCAGCACGTGGAACTTCAGCACGGCTTCAGTCACCTGGTCCTCCGCGTCGGCACGAGCGTCGTCTCGATGACTTTGCCTTGGATCGAGCGGATCTTCGCTGTATCGCCGCCGAATTCCGGCTGAATCCCGGCCATAGGGGCAGTTGCCAGGCTCGGTGCCGACCCGCCGGGACACGGCGGACGACCACGAAGGAGCGTGATGATCATGGCGATCCCCACGGTACGGCGGGTGACGGGCCTGATCCTGGCCGCCGTCCTCACCGCGTTGCTCGGCGTGACGCTGACCGCGACGCCCGCCGCCGCGGCCACGACGCTGTGCTCGGTCACGCTGCAGCAGGGCAGCTCCGGTGACTGTGTGCGCAAACTGCAGACCCGACTCAACGAGTGGGGCCTCAACAACGGCAACCAACTGACCGTCGACGGCGCGTTCGGCCCGACCACCCGCGACCGGGTCGAAGCGTTCCAGGGCCGCAACCGGCTGACCGTGGACGGCGTCGTCGGCCCGAACACCCGCACCGCACTGGCGGCGGCGGGCAGCGAGGGCCTGTCGGTATCAAGCGACGCGACCGTGGCCGCCGCGATCCGGGCGGTGTTCCCCGATTCGATCGAGGACAAGGCGATCCGAGTCGCCACCTGCGAGTCCGGCCTCAACGCGATCGCGATCAACATCAACACGAACGGCACCCGGGACTACGGGGTGTTCCAGTTCAACGCGGGCGGCACCCTGCAGGCCTACCTGGCGGGCGCGACCACCGCGGAGAAGATCGACAACGCCCTGCACCACACGGCCAACATCCAGGCCGCCTACCGCCTCTACCAGGACCGCGGCTGGCAGCCGTGGGCGTGCGGCGGGGCCTGATCCAGCGAAGCCCCGCGCGGCACCAGCCGCGCGGGGCTCGTTTCACGCCCACACATGGCCGGCTTCACCAGCACCCGGCAGACCTGTTCACCCACGAACTCAAGTCACCACAGGGGCTCACTTCACAGCGCCCCGCAGGACTGGCCGCCGAGCCGCACAACTCCACCCACGCAGGATCCCGCTCCAACGCCCCACGCAACGGCTCGCGTCCCCTGACCCGCGCTTCATCCGCACAAAGCCGATTCTGCGGCGATCGGCCCCCTACACAAGGCCCGCCCTACCCCTGGGGGCACCGCCCTGCGCCAGTCTATCGGCGCAGGGCGGTTTCGTAAGGGGACGGCGTCCGGCTGTGGACAGCCTCGGCCGATGTGGACAACTCAGCTCTTGGCGAGAGCCGTCAGGTGCTCGACGATGCCGTCGACCGGGAGTTCCGCCTTCTCGCCGGTGGCCCGGTCCTTCACCTCGACCAAGCCGTTGGCCAGGCCGCGGCCGACGACCACGATCGTCGGCACGCCGATGAGTTCCGCGTCCTTGAACTTCACGCCCGGGGACGCGGGCCGGTCATCAAGCAGCACCGACAGGCCCGCCGCGTCGAGTTCGGCGGCCAGCTTCTCGCCGCCCGCCTTCAACACGTCGTCCTTGCCCGCGACCACAAGGTGGATGTCGGCGGGCGCGATTCCACGCGGCCACAGAATGCCCAGTTCGTCGTGGTTCTGCTCGGCCAGCACGGCGACCAGGCGGGACACGCCGATGCCGTAGGAGCCCATGGT
>DATLIA010000320.1:0-34209 GCA_035540215.1 Actinokineospora sp.
CAGGACGCGCTGGGGCCCGAGCTGCTCGACCTCGACCTCGCCGAGGAGCAGTTCGCCGGCGAGCGCAAGGGCGTCGAGGTCCGGTCCGCACCGCTCGATCGCCGTACCGACCTCCGCAAGCTCGATGCGGTAGCGAGCCGCATCCGCCTCGAGCGTCGCCACGACCGTTTCGTCGAGGAGCTGGCCCCTGTCCCGCTCGAGCGCCCGACGGCGCTCGGCGATCACGGCGCCCAGGCCGCGGGCCCGCTCGCGCAGCTGCTCGACCTGGCGCAGCTGATCGCCGACGTCCTCGGCGCCACGGGCGGTCAGCTCGGCCCCGACCGTCATGACGTCGGTGTCGAGCCGGGTGAGCTCGGACTTCAGCCGGGCCTCGGACTCGGCGCCGTCGAGCTTGGCCGCCGCCAGCGCCGTGAGCTTGGTCCGCAGCGCGGCGATCTCGCGGCCGGCAACGTACACGCGCAGCGCCGTGAGCTCGCCGATCAGCTCGCCGTGGCGGCGGGCGGCCTCGGCCTGACGCTCGAGCGGGCGGAGCTGGCGGCGGACCTCGCGCAGGAGGTCCTGGACCCGCAGCAGGTTGGCCTCGGTGGCGTCGAGGCGGCGCTCGGCCTTCTCCTTGCGCTTGCGGAACTTGAGGACGCCGGCGGCCTCCTCGATGATCCCCCGCCGATCCTCGGGCCGGGCGTTGAGCACGGCGTCGATCTGGCCCTGGCTGACGATGACGTGCTGCTGGCGGCCGACGCCGGCGTCGGAGAGCAGCTCCTGGACGTCGAGCAGCCGGCAGGGGACGTCGTTGATGGCGTACTCGCTGTCGCCGCTGCGGAACAGCGTGCGGCGGATCGTGACCTCGCTGAACTCGATCGGCAGGAGGCCGGCCGAGTTGTCGATCGTCAGGCTCACCTCGGCCCGTCCGAGCGGCGACCGGCTGGCCGTGCCGGCGAAGATGACGTCGTCCATCTTCTGGCTGCGCACCGCCGACGGCGCCTGCGCGCCGAGCACCCAGGCCACGGCGTCGACGACGTTCGACTTGCCCGACCCGTTCGGGCCGACGACGCAGGTGATGCCTGGCTCGAACTTCAGCGTCGTCGCGGAGGCGAAGGACTTGAAGCCCTTCAGCGTCAGGCTCTTGAGGTGCACGAGGCTGAACCTTCCGAGTGCCGACTGCTTGTTATCCGGAAGAGAGTACCTGCGTGTATGTGCGGACCTGGGGAGGTGGGGGCCTCTCGCGCGTGTCAGGAGGGGGCCGGGACGCTCACCAGCACCCGGTTGTCGTCGGTGACGATGTCCACCGTGGCGATGTGGGCAAGATCGATCGACGTGCTCCCGGGGATGACCTCACCTGCGACGGGACTGGTCGACCACCAGCCCGCGGTCTCCTTGCTGCCGTCGCGGCCGCGCACCACGAGCTTGCACGGCTTGCCCGACGGGACGTCCCGCAGTGTGATTCGCACCTCGGTGCCCCACGGGCGGTCGGTGAGCTCGACGTCGACGCCGACACCGCTGGCCGGGTCCGTCGCCGACCAGCTCACCCCGGCGGGGTCGGGCTGCAGCTGCGAGCGGACCACGAACACCACGCCGAACCCCAACGCGACCACGGTGGCCGCCGCGACGGCCAGCGCGGCGAATCTGCGGCGCGTGCGCGGCGCGGGCTGCTCGCGGGGCAGCTCGACGACCACGGCGGGCTCCTCAGCGGGACTGAGGTCGGGCTCGGGCACGTCCTCGAAGTCGGCCAGCGTGATGTGGTGCAGCAGGCCGGGCAGCGGCGCCAGGCGCACCAGCTCGGCCCGGCAGGCGGCGCAGCCGGAGAGGTGCGACTCGAACTCGGCCCGGTCACCCGGCTCCAGGGCACCGAGCACATAGGCACCCACCGACGTCAGATGCATACAACTCATGCCGACGCCTCCCAAGGTCGGCGACTCCACTCGCGAAGGCACTGTGTCAACGATTCGCTCGCAAGCTCGCTCATGGCTCAGTCACCCCCCGTTCCTCCAGGGCGTCGCGCAGCGCCCGCAGCGCGTAGAACGTGCGGGACTTGACCGTGCCCGCGGGCACGCCGAGCACCTTGGCCGCCTCGGCCACGGTGCGTCTGCGGAAGTACAGCTCGGCGATGACGTTGCGGTGGTCCCGCGACAGCGCCCGCATCGCCTCGGCCACCTGCCAGCCCTGCAGGACCTGCTCGAAGTCGTCGGTCGGCCGGGCCCAGTCGGTCTCGATCGGCACCTCGGCCACCCGGGCGCTCTGCCTGCGGTATCCGGAGATCACCAGGTTCTTGGCCACCGTGTAGAGCCAGGGTCCGGCGTGGTCGACGTCGAGTTCGCCCGCGTGCTTCCAGGCACGCAGCAGGGTCTCCTGGACGATGTCCTCGGCCCGCTGGTGGTCGCCGCCGACCGAGCGCAGGACATAGCTGTGCAGCGGGCGCCGATAGCGGCCGTACAGCTCGCGGACGAGTTCCTCGTCCTGTCCCGGGGTGTCAGCCACGATCCTGGCTACGCGCCCGCGTCGGAATCGGTTCACGGGTCACCGCTCGATGAATCCCTCGACGCCCTTGACCGGGCCCCATTGGTCGACCACCTGGTCAACGGTCCCCGGCGTGCGGCCCGACCGCAAGGCCGCCAGCAGCCTGTCGCACAAGTCACGTGCGCCCTCGGCCACCACCTCGACCCGGCCGTCCGCGGTGTTGCGGGCCCATCCGGTCAGACCCAGTTCAAGCGCCCGCGCCCGCGTCCACCAGCGGAAACCGACCCCTTGGACGTGCCCGCGCACCCATGCGGTCATGCGGACGGGTTCGCTCCGGTTCGCGCCGGAGTCCTCGGGTGCGGCCATGGGGTCATCCTGCCGGGTGGTAATTTGTCGCGCCGACACGGCCGAGTGGAGATTGGACCTGCATGTCAGAGCCAGAAGACCGGGTCGAGGTATCACCGGTGGACGACGAGCGCCCGGGCCTGCGCCGCGCGCCGTACGCGATCCTGGGGGTCTCGGGCGTGGTGCTCGCGACGGTGTTCGCCGCCGTCGCCGCCGTCGCGTCCCCCGAGACCGAGGACGCCGGACCCGCCGCGCCCACCACGATCAAGGTCAGCACGACGCGCCCGTCGCCGACCACGACCAGCGACGCCGCGACGACGGATCCGACCACGTCGACCTCCACGGAGACCACGACGACGACGGAGACGACCACCACGACGACCGAGTCAGTGGACCCGACGACGACCACGACGAAGAAGCCGAAGCCGACGACCACCACGACGACCCGGCCGACGCAGACCCAGCCGCCGACGACCAATCCGCCGACGACCACCACGACGACCACGACGACCACCACCAACCCGCCGACGACCACGACGGAACCCACCACTCCGTGATCGAAGGTTTCACCGTTTAGTCGGACTCATCACCCGTTAGTGGTAGCTTGCGCGACCGTGAGAGACCGCCGTGGACGCAACGCGTTAGTCCGGGCCGTGCTGGTCGCCCTCGCGGTGGGCGCGGGCACGGCCGGAATAGCCAAGGTCATGTCCGGGCCGCCGGTGATCGACGGCAGCCCGGACCGCATCGCACTGGACGTGCCGACGAGCGTGTCCTCCCCCGTGCCCACCGCGGCGCCGGTCAAGAGCGCCGCGGGCACGGTATCCGGGACCTCGGCGGTCCCGACGACGGCCACGAGCAGCATCGCCGCCACGACAACCACGACGGCGCCCATGACCACGACCACCACGACGAAGAAGTCCAAGCCGACCACGGACTCGTCGGCGGCGAGTCAGGTCCTGTCGCTGGTCAACGGCTATCGCGGGCAGTACGGCTGCGGGCCGGTCAGCATGGACAGCAGGCTCAACCGAGCCGCCCAAGGCCACAGCGACGACATGTCGGCCAACGGGTACTTCTCCCACACCAGCCTCGACGGCCGCACCTTCGTCGACCGCGCCGAGGACGCGGGCTACCCCAGCCCCGGCGCCGAGAACATCGCGCGCGGCCAGACGCCGGCCCAGCAGGTCATGTCCGCCTGGATGAACTCCTCCGGGCACCGCGCGAACATCCTGAACTGCTCGATGCGCACCATGGGCCTCGGCCTGGCCACGCGCGGCTACTACTGGACCCAGATGTTCGGGTACTGACCCAAAGCGTGAGGCGGGAGCGGGCCCCCGACGCCCGCCCCCGCCCCTGGCCTACTTCGTCGGCGTGACCGGCGCGGTGGGCGGTGCGGTCACCGACGCGCTGGGTGGCGTGGACGCCGTTGGCGGAACCGACCCGGACACCGTGGGCGAGGCCGTTGTCGACACGGTCGGCGAGCTCGACCCGCCACCCGGCGGCAGCGGGACGAAAGGCATGTCCGTGCGCATCTCGCAGGCGCCGTTGACGTAGGTCACCCGCGGCAGCGGGAACCGGTTACGGAACGTCGAACGGTCGATCCGGGTGCACGAGTCGTAGTCGACGGTGATCGGGGTCCCGGTCTCGTCGTAGAGGTAGAACTCCTCGATCGGCCTGCCGTCGGCACCCACCGCGTACACATTGGACAGTGGACGGCCGCCGTAGGTGAGCCCGCCGCCGACGTATCCCTGGTTGACGTAGACCGGTCCGCCCCGGCCGAGATCGGTCGCCCCGATCACCAGCCCGAGCGCCGCGCCGATGACGAAGGCGTTGGCGGGCAACGTGATCGCGAGCAGTCGTCGGTTGGTCTTCACCCGGCCCGCCAGCCACACGAGTCCACCCGCGACGATCAGGGTGAACACCGCCAGCCCCGGCCCGCGATCAAGCGCGACCAGGAAGAGCACCGCCAGGACGATAAGCCTGGCGAGCCCCCACGCGGGGCGCAGCGACCGCAGGTAGGCGATCGCCTCCGGCTGCAGCAACGCCACGGCGGAGTCGCCCATCCGCTTGCCGCGGCGGTATTCCGGCAGCTCGGTGAGGTCGGTCCGGTTCACCCGCCCGGCCAGGACCAGCCAGAGCGCTGGTCCGTAGACCGGAAGGCACAGCAGGATCAGGATCAGCGGCTCCGTGCGCCCCCGCGTCGCGAACGCGGCGAGGAAGAAGGCGAGCGCGGTCAGCCCGATGGCCCAGAACACGAACCGCCCGCGCCCGTGGTGCTCGCTCACCGGCGGCGGCCCCTCGACCGGCGGATAGCCACCCGCGGCCCGCAGCTCGGCCGCGTAGTCCTCCGGCGAGCCCAGCCGGTCGACCGGGTCGCCCGGTTCCCCGAAGACCTCGGTGACGTGCGGTTCGATGTCCTCAAGCACCTCGGCCAGCTCTTCGGCGGGCAGGTCGGCCAGCGCGGCCCGCACCCGGGCGAGATAGTCGTCGAGCCCCGGGTGAATCTCGGTTTCGCCGTTCACGCGGCCGCCCCCTTCAGAATGTCGTCCAACGTCCCGGCGAACGCGCGCCACGCGTCCTCCGACTCCACCAGCCGTGCCCGCCCGGACTCGTTGAGCCCGTAGTACTTGCGGTGCGGCCCCTCGTCACTGGGCACCACATACGAGGTCAGACACCCGGCTCGGTAGAGCCGCCGCAGAGTCCCGTAAACCGACGCGTCCCCGACCTCTTCCATGCCCCCGCCGCGCAGGCGTCTGAGGACGTCGTAGCCGTAGCCGTCCTCGTTCCGCAGCACAGCGAGCACGGCGAGGTCGAGCACGCCTTTGAGCAATTGGCTCGTGTCCACCCGCACCCCTCCCGGTATCGCGCTAGGAACACTATTGCGCAGTGCGCAGTACCGCGCAAGGCCGAAAGTGAAGCGTGACGCGGTTTGACCTCGGGTGCGCTGGAGGTTCTACGCTGGGATCAGCAAGGAAGAGGGGGAAACACCATGGCTATCCAGCTCAACCACACAGTCGTCGCCGCACGGGACAAGGTCGCGTCGGCCAAGTTCATGACCGAACTGTTCGGCCTGCCCGACGCGGTCCCGTTCGGCCCGTTCCTGTGCGTCCAGACCGCCAACGACGTGACACTGGACTTCATCGACGCCCGAGGCGAGATCACGTCCCAGCATTACGCGTTCCTGGTCGGCGAGGATGACTTCGACGAGATCTTCGGCCGAATCCGCGAGTGGAAACTCAACTACTGGGCCGATCCGCACCACCACCTACCCGGCGAGATCAACACCCACGACGGCGGCCGGGGCGTCTACTTCGACGACCTCGACGGCCACAACCTGGAGATCATCACCCGCCCCTACGGCAGCGGCTGATCGCGATGCGCCTCAATGGGAAGGGCCAGGTCACGATCCCGGTCGCCCTGCGCGAGCAGCTCGGATTGCACCCTGGCGACGAGCTCACGTTCGAGTTGGATGGCGACGCCATCCGAATCACCAAGGGCGTCCAGCGGCGCGGACACGACCTGGTTGCTCGGTTACGCGGCAGCGGGGACGTGGCGATGACCACCGACGAGATCATGGCGCTGACCCGTGCCGATTGATCTGCGCGCGACCTGGTGATCTCGCCGAACTAGCGGGGGCGGGGTTGGCAGCGGGGGCAGGAGAACGACGACCGGTTCATGAACGGCTCCCGCTGGATCGCCCGCCCACACCGCGGACACGGCAACCCTTCCTGCCCGTAAGCCGCCAGCGACCGGTCGAAGTACCCGGACTGGCCGTTCACGTTGACATACAGCGCGTCGAATGACGTGCCGCCCACGTTCAGGGCTTCCGCCATGACCTCTGTCGCGGCGGTCAGCAGCGCACGCGCCTTCGCTGGGGACAGGCTGTCCGCCGGACGCGCCCCGTGCAGCTTCGTCCGCCACAGCGCCTCGTCGGCGTAGATGTTGCCGATGCCCGAGACCACCGTCTGGTCCAGCAAGGCGCGTTTGACCTCGGAACGCTTCCCGCGCAGCGCGGCGACAGCGGCGGTCAGGTCGAACTTCGGGTCCATGGGATCGCGGGCGATGTGCGCGACCGGGACCGGCAGCGTGGTCCCGTCCACGACGACCACGTCCTCCACCGACAGCCCGCCGAACGTGCGCTGGTCGACGAACCGCAGCTCCGGGTCCGACAGGAACCCGACGCGCACCCGGAGGTGCTTCTCCGGCGTCGCCGACGCGGGTTGGACGAGCATCTGACCGCTCATGCCCAGGTGGGCGAGCACGGCGGCGCCGGAGGACAGCTCCAGCCACAGGTACTTGCCCCGCCGCTGGGCGCCGACGAACTCGGTGCCGACCATGCGGGCGGCGAAGTCGGCGGCGCCCGGGACGTGGCGGCGGATGGCGCGTGGGTGCAGGACGTCGACCGAGGTGATGGGGCGGTCCAGCACGTGCGCCTCAAGGCCGCGGCGGACTACCTCGACCTCAGGGAGTTCCGGCATCGTCGGCAGATTTGAACGACTCCGTCAGCTCGCGCCAGGCGGCCTCGGCCGCCTTCTGCTCGGCTTCCTTCTTGGTCTTGCCGTCGCCGTTGCCGTAGCTCTTGCCGTTGACCACGACGAGAGCGGTGAACTCCTTGCGATGGTCCGGACCTTCCTCACGCACCCGGTATTCGGGCACGCCGAGGCCCGCGGACGCGGTGAGCTCCTGCAGACTCGTCTTCCAGTCCAGCCCGGCGCCGCGCTGCGGTGCCTCGATGAGCAGCGGGTCGAAGTGCTTGTGCACGACCTGCCGCGCCACATCGATGCCGTGCTGCAGGTAGACCGCGCCGATCACGGCTTCCAGTCCGTCGGCGAGGATGCTCGCCTTGTCCCGGCCGCCGGTCAGCTCCTCGCCCTTGCCAAGCAGCAGGTGAGCCCCGAGGCCGCCGTCACCGAGTCCACGCGCGACACCCGCGAGGGCGTGCATGTTGACCACGCTGGCGCGCAGCTTGGCGAGCTGGCCTTCGGGCAGGTCGGGGTGACGCCGGTAGAGGTGGTCGGTGACCACGAGCCCCAGAACGGCGTCGCCGAGGAACTCGAGCCGCTCGTTGGGCGGCAGACCACCGTTCTCGTACGCGTATGAACGATGGGTCAACGCGAGCACGAGGAGCTCGGCGTCCAAGTGGACGCCGAGCGCGTCGAGCAGCGTTGCCGGGTCCGCTGTGGGACCGCGTGCCGCCTTACCCCCCATGACGTGCGCCTAGGGTCACGCGGGCTGCGTGACCTGGCGACCGTCGTACTGACCGCAGGTCGGGCAGGCGATGTGCTGCGGCTTCGGCGCCCGGCAGGCCTTGTTCGAGCAGTTCACCAGGTGCACGGCAGTGGTTTTCCACTGCGACCGGCGCGCGCGGGTGTTCGAACGCGACATCTTCCGCTTGGGGACGGCCACGACTACTTCTCCTCTGACAAGCTGTTGTGCAGGATCGGACGATTACGCATTGCGATCCTGTTGGATCCGCTCTTGCAGTGCGGCCCATCGAGGATCAATAGTCTCATGCCGGTGATCCGGCTCGAGTTCGGCCCACTTGGCGCCACATCCCGGGCACAGCCCGGCACAGTCCTCCGCGCACAGCGGCACGTGCGGAATGGCGAGCACCACCGCGTCGCGGACCACCGGCTCCAGGTCGACCAGGTCGTCGATGAGGCGGCTGACCTCGTCTTCGTCGGTGGTCTCGACGGTGGCGCTGGCCGGGTAGGCGAACAGCTCGGTGATGTCGACCTCGACCTCGTCGGAGATCGGGTCGAGACACCGCGAGCACTCGCCTGCCAGCGGACCGGCTGCGGTACCGGAGACGAGCACACCTTCGACAACCGACTCGAGCAGCACGTCAAGCTCGACATCGGCACCCGCCGGGATCGCGATGACCCCTTCGAGCCCGATGGCGTACGTCGCCTGCGCGGTACGCCGGACCGGCCTGCTCGAGCCGGGGCGCCTGCCCAGTTCGCGGGTGTCGATGACCCACGGACTGTTGTGCACGGGCCGGTTCGGGCTCTTGCGGTTCTCGGACATGGTGGACTCAGTCAGCGCCTTAGGTGGAGTGGGCGGCCCGATAGGGCCAGCCCGGATAGGGTACGCGACCACCCGCCGGACCGGAAATCCGGGCGCGCCCGCGGCGAGGTTCACGTCACACTGCGGTTCATGGAGCCCGTGACACTCATGACCGAGCGACTGACCCTTCGGCTGGCCACCGCGGCCGACACCGACGCTGTGTACGACGCCTGCCAGGACCCGGACATCCAGCACTTCACGCCCGCTCCCACCCCGTTCCTGCGGACGGACGCGGAGAAGGTCGTCGCCGCCGCGGCCACTGGGTGGGCGACTGACTATGACCATGTGCTCGGGGCGTTTCGGCTGGACACCGGCGCGTTGGTCGGGTCCTACTGCCTGACCAGGCGTGATGAGGGGTGTTCGAGCTCGGCTATTGGGCCGTCAAGGAGCAGCGTGGACAGGGGTATTCGACGGAGGCCGCCCGCGCGTTGTGCGACTGGGGGTTCTCCGCGCTCGATGTCCACCGGATCGAGTGGTGGGCGATGGTGGGCAACACGGCTTCGCGGGCGTTGGCGGAGGCGTTGGGGGTGACGGCCGAGGGGACGCTGTTGCGGCGCAGCAAAATGAATGGGGTGCCGCGCGACTGGTGGGTGGGCGGCCTGTTCCCCAAGGAGTGAGGGCCGCCCTGGGGTGAAGGTCAGGCGTGGTAGTCGAAGGGGGAAGCGCCTGCGGGGACGCCGTTCATGGTGCCGCGCAGATGTGAGCGGCCCTTGCCGACTGTGCGCAGGGTGTGGCCGAGTAGGTCCTCGAACTCCGCGAGCTTCGTGTCGACGTACTCGTCGCATTCTGCGCGTTTGCGGGCGGCCTCGTCGCTGGTGGCGTCGAGTACGCGGGCCGATTCGGCGTGCGCGGCTTGGACGACCTCGGTCTGTGAGACCAGCCTGCCCTGTTCGAAGCGGCCCTCTTCGACGGCGCGCTCGTAGGACTCGCGGCCTGCCTGGAGCATGCGGTCGGCCTCGTCCTGGGAGCGACCGACCAGGGCTTCGTATTCGGCGCGGCCCGCGGCGACTGTGCGGTCGGCTTCGTCCTGGGCCTCGGCGACGAGGCGGTCGGCGTGGGCGGTCGCCTCGGCGATCATGCGCTCGGCCTGGGCGCGGGCGTCCGCGATGGCCTTGTCGGCGTCGAGGTTGGCCTTGCTGAGCGCCTGTTCGGCCTTGTGCTCGGCCGAACCGATGATCTCGTCCTTCTTGTCGAGCACGTCCTGCGCGTCGTCCATCTCCGTGGGGAGGGCGTCGCGGACCTCGTCGAGCAGTTCGAGGACGTCGCCTCGGGGGACGACGCAGCCGGAGGTCATCGGTACGCCCCTGGCTTCCTCCAGGATCGTGACCAGTTCGTCGATCGCCTCGAAAACCTTGTACACGGCTCCTCCTCCACCCTTGTTGGCGATTGTGCCCGGTCTCACCGCCCTGCCGGTGGAGATCGGAGGGGTGTGTCCTGTTGTGGCAGGCTGAAGCCTTGTGATGATCCGCACCGCAACCGCAGAAGACGTCCCCGCCATCGTCGCCCTCCTGATGGACGATCCCCTGGGTGCGAAGCGGGAGATCCCCGGCGACCCGCGCTACGCCGCCGCGTTCGCCGCCATCTCCGCAGACCCCAACCAGATCCTCGCGGTGGCCGACGCCGACGGCGAGATCGTCGGCACCCTGCAGATCACCTTCACCCCCGGCCTCTCCCGCGTCGGCGCGACCCGGGCCACCGTCGAGGGGGTCAGGGTGCGCTCCGACCAGCGCGGCAACGGACTCGGCCAGCAGCTGATGGAGTGGGCGATCAAGGAAGCCACCACCCGCGACGCCGCGATGGTCCAGCTCACCACCGATGTCACCCGGACCGACGCGCACCGGTTTTATGAGCGACTGGGCTTCGTGGCCAGCCACGTCGGGATGAAGCTGACGCTCCAGTCCTAGCCGGCGATGGCGCGGACCTCGGACAAGAACTCGCTTGTCGCGGGCACTTTAGGCAGTGCCCGCACCAGTTCCCGGGATGACATCGCAAGCGACGGCATCGATGTCCGCACGACGCTGATCGCACGACGGCCTTGGTGGACGGCTTCGTCCACGTCCCCATTACGGGCCGCGACGACGCCCAAGGTGAACCGCGCCTCCGAGATCCGCATAGGCGAGCGCTCACGTCCGTCGAAGTCAGTGCCGTCCCGGATGACATCCTCAGCCAGCGCCCGAGCGAGGCGATCGTCGCCGACCTGGCGGTAGCAGTCCATGGCATAGAAGTCGTATTTGGCCGGATCGACGACGAAGTGGTTGTCGATGTTGTCTGGGTACGGCATGGCTTCCAGCAGTTCGCGACCCCGATCGAGCGCGACCCGCATCTCGACCCGGTCGCCAAGCCGTGCCCACGCCTTCGCCTCCTGCGCGAACAGCTGGACGCCGACAGAGTGACTGCCAGAGGCCGCCAGCCCAGTCCGAGCCGCCGTGATGACCCCGCGATAGTCGCCAGACGTCAGCGCGAACCAGGCGCGCATCTCATGGGCCCAGCCCTGGACTCCCGAGTGCCCGACCTCCTGCCCAAGACTGAGCGCGGCCCGCCGACTGGCTTCGGCCGCGCCACGGTCGCCGATGTCGTATTCGACGCAACCCACCAGCAAGGCGAGCCAGCCCGCCAGTTCGAGTGACTCACGGCGCTGGGTGAAGGTGAGGCGCTGCTCCTGCATGTCCACGATTCGCCGAAGCCAGCTTCGGCCTTCCGTGATCAGCACTCGCGGGCTGCCCGAGGCGTACTCGCAGCACAGTCGCTCAACCATGATCCGAACAGCCCTCAACGTGGCGTCGTTGACGTCGGATGCCTGTAGGCGGCTGACGATCTCCAGGGTGTCCATGCCGGTAGCGGCGACCAACTCGCTCGCGTTCGATCCCGGCTCGGGAGGGAACAGCGATGTGGTGACCGTGTCGAGCGTCGCGGCGACCAGGGCGGCATAGTGCTTGCCCGGCTTGTTCTCCGCGAGTTCCCATGCCTTCCATCGACGAACCAGGTGATCAGCGTCGGGAAGGCGCTCGCTGGTATGCCTCCGCATCTCTTCAGCGGCTTGGCTCTGCGACCAGCCACGCGCTTCGCGCAGGGTGCGGATTCGCTGCGCCCACAGAGGCACGCCCTCGGTCACAGCCCCTCCTCATGGACATCCACCCACCCAGTGTCGCAGCGAAGGCCGCCGGTTCGCTGGTGCCAAGAAGGTGATGCGCCCTTGTCACCGTGTCACCGTGACAACACCCAAGGTAGCACTGCAAATGCGGAGCGTGTCTGGCCAAGGTCGAGCACATGACCTCCACAACCAAGCAGATCGTCGTCCCGTACATCACCGATTGGACCGAGGAGCCGCAGTTCTCCCCCATCGTCGTTCAGCGCGCCGACGGGCATGGGATCGCCTATGCCGATGAAGGACTGGGAGATCGCGACGCCAACGGCGTCCTATGGGCCCGCGTGGCATCCGAGCCCGGGAGCGGCAAGCCGATCTTCGGGAAGGTCAACTCACTGCGGCAGCGCCGCGCGATGCGCAAGCTGCTGTGCCAGGTGTGCGCTGGACCGGCCGACAAGACCGATGACGGCGTGCTGTGGGTGGTCAGGGACTACCGCGACGACTGGCCAGGCTGGCCGAACGGCATGGGCGTCACCGAGCCACCGATCTGCCTGCCCTGCCTACGGTTCTCAGCGCGGGCCTGTCCGGCACTGAGGCGCGGCTACGCAGCGATACGAGCGCGGCGATACGCGATCGCAGGAATCCAAGGCTTGCGGTTCCACCCGGGCACACCGCCGAGACCAGCCGAGATGACCGTCGTGTCGTTCGACCACCCCGACGCCGCCTGGACCGTGGCGTCGACGCTGGTCAGAGAATTGCTCGACTGCACCCCGGTCGACCTTCAGTCCTGAGCCGCGCGGTTCTCTTCGAGGCGCTTGAGGAGGCGGGTGTGGACGATCTCCGGGAGCAGGTGCGAGACCTCACCGCCGTACGTCGCCACTTCCTTCACCAGCGAACTCGACAGGAAGCTGTTCAGCGGCGACGTCGGCATGAACATCGTCTCGACGCCCGTCAGGCCCTGGTTCATCTGGGCCATCTGCAGTTCGTAGTCGAAGTCGCTGACCGCGCGCAGGCCCTTCACGATGGCCTGGACGTCGTGCTGCTTGCAGTAGTCGACCAGCAGGCCGTGCCAGGAGTCGACGCGCACGTTCGGCAGGTGGGCGGCGGTCTCGCGGAGCATGTCCATGCGCTCCTCGACCGTGAACAGGCCCTTCTTGCTCTTGTTGATCATCACCGCGACGACGACCTCGTCGAACAGCGCCGCGGCCCGCTCGATGATGTCGAGGTGGCCGTTGGTGGGCGGGTCGTACGAGCCCGGGCAGACAGCGCGCGTCATGAATCTGGACCGTAGCAGCCCTTGGTCACGCTGAGTCGGTGTCCGATGTCACGTGTGTCGCCCAGTGCAGCTCGGTGTCGCCGTACTTGCGGGAGCGGGTTCCGGCCAGCGGTTCCGGCCAGGTCGGCTCCCCCGCGCGGCTGGCGCGTTCGACGACGATCGTGGCGCCTGGGGCGGTCCAGCCGTTGTCGACCAGCGCCTGGAGCATCGCGGCGAGTTCCGGGCCGTCGACGGCGTACGGGGGGTCGGCGAAGACGACGTCGTACGGCTCGGTGGGCGGCGTCGCAAGGACCGTGGCGACCTTCCCTGGTCGGATGTCGACGCCGGGTAGCGCCACGGTCGCCGCGTTGCGCTTGAGGACGGCCACGGCGTTGCGGTCGGACTCGACCAGCGTGGCCGCCGACGCCCCCCGCGACAGCGCCTCGAACCCCAGAGCGCCCGACCCGGCATACAGGTCGAGCACCCGCGCGCCGCGCAGGCCGACGCCCGCCTCCAACGCGCTGAACAGCGCCTCCCTGACCCGGTCCGACGTGGGCCGGGTCCCCTTCGGCGGCACCGCGAGCCTGCGGCCACCGGCCGCGCCCGCCACGATCCTCGTCACCAGCACATGGTGCCTGAGCGACGCCAACGCAGCCGAACTCGGGACGCCGAGAATTGTCGGCTCCTGCCGCTACCGTGCGACTCATGCGACTCGCGACCGCGGTTTTGCCTGAATCAAAGGCACAGGCAGGCGATGGCAAGCCAGTCGTCCACGCGTACCGTTTCGCGCTCGATCCGTCCGCTCAGCAGAGCCGAGCGTTGTCGCGGCACTGCGGCGCCGCACGTGTCGCGTTCAACTGGGGTCTTAATGTCGTGCGGGCAAATCTCGAGCAGCGCGCCGCAGAACGCTCCTATGGTCTCCACGACGATGAGCTCACACCAGCCGTTGACTGGTCTGCATACGCCCTGCGGAAGGCTTGGAATCGCGCCAAGTATGTGGTCGCTCCCTGGTGGGCGCAGTGCTCCAAGGAGGCGTACTCCAACGGACTGGCCAACTTGGCGGCGGCGTTGAACAACTGGAAGACGTCCCGCGCGGGGAAACGGGGCGGCAATACCGGGTTCCCTCATTTCAAGTCGAAGCGGCGAGCGGTACCTTCGTGCCGTTTCACGGTGAGCCCGATACGCCTGGAAGACGACCGCAAGCACATCACGCTCCCAATGCTCGGGAAGATCAAGACGCACGAGTCCACCCGCAAACTCCACCGCCGTCTAGCGAACGGCACTGCGCGAATCATGTCTGCCACCGTGCGCCAAGAAGCCGGCCGGTGGTATTGCTCGTTCGTCGTTGAGGTCCAACGCGCCACCCGCGTCCCAGCACGACCAGACTCGGTGATCGGCATAGATCTCGGAGTCAAGGTCCTCGCCGTGTTCTCCGACGGCCGACCCAACACCGAGAATCCAAGGTTCTACGACACCTCACTTCGCAAACTCACCCGCCTATCTCGAGCAGTCTCGCGCAAGCAGGGACCCGATCGGTCAACTGGTTTCGCGGGATCGAACCGGTGGCGCCGCGCCAACAAGAAACGCAACCGTGTTCACGTCGGCGTCCGCCGTCAGCGCATCGATGCGATCCACAAACTCACTACCGGATTGGCCCGCGAGTACGGCTCGATCGTCATCGAGGACCTCAACGTCGCGGCGATGGTACGGAACCGCCGCCTTGCCCGCGTCATCGCGGACGCCGGATACGGCGAGATCCGACGTCAGCTCACCTACAAGACCCAATGGAACGGCGGCAGGCTGATCGTCGCCGACCGTTGGTTCCCTTCCTCCAAGACATGCTCCGGCTGCGGCGTAGTGAAACCCAAGCTGCCGCTCCGGGTGCGAACGTTTCACTGCGGGCCGTGTGGCCTGATCCTCGACCGGGACCAGAACGCAGCACACAACCTCGTCGCCTACGCAGGGCGACATGTCGCCGGGAGTGGCCCGGAGACACAAAACGGACGTGGAGCCGACCGTAAGACCGCGCGCAGCGCGGCTGGTGGCAGAGAAGCGTCTACCCCGCGCTGGCGCAAACGCCCAGGTGAGACGGGGACTCTCGACCAGCGACGGTCGAGACACGGAGAGTGACTATCACTCCCGTGGACGGTGAGGCCGGGCACATCCGACACAGGGTTGATTCAGGAGCGACACAAAGCGCGTAATCTCGCTCTTCCTGTATTCGAACAACCGGGGAGCGCTGCGTGTCGGAACCCTCTGTGAGAGAGGCCGAGATCGCGGTCGAGCAGAAGCATGTCGACGTCGTCTACGCGCGGGTCGAAGAGATGCGCGGCGAGGCAGAGGCGATGCGGAATCGGGGTGACGCGCTGGCACACGGCGCGCGCAACGAGGCGGTGTTCGAGCAGGCGGCGATGCTGTTCGAGCGGGACGTGATGGTCCGCCACGCCAACCAGATCCTGCGAACGCTCGACGCGGAGCACGAGGGGCTGGTCTTCGGGCGGCTCGACGACACCACTGGCGAGACGATGTACGTGGGCCGGCTGGGCGTGCGTGACATCAACTTCGACAACCTGGTCACCGACTGGCGCGCCCCGGCGGCCGCGCCCTTCTACCAGGCGACCGCCGAGCAGCCGATGGACGTGATCCGGCGGCGGGTGATCCGCTCCAGCGGGCAGTCCGTGGTCGACATCGACGACGACCTGCTGATGCCCGAGCGGCATCTGGAGAGCATGGCCGTGGTCGGCGAGGGCGCGCTCATGGCGAGCCTGACGCGCGCGCGTGGCGAGAACATGCGCGACATCGTCGCCACCATCCAGAAGGAGCAGGACGAGGCGATCCGGGCCCCGTGGCAGGGCGTCACCGAGATCACCGGCGGCCCGGGCACCGGCAAGACCGCGGTCGCGCTGCACCGCGTGGCCTACCTGCTCTACCGCGACCGCCGCCGGATGGGCGGCTCCGGGGTGCTGGTGGTCGGCCCGTCCCCCGCGTTCACCTCATACATCTCGCGGGTCCTGCCGTCGATGGGTGAGGACAACGTCGAGCTGCGGTCCCTGTCGGACCTGCTCGACGGCGTCAAGGCGGTCCGCGTCGACCCGGCCCCGGTGGCCGCGGTCAAGGGCTCGCTGCGGATGCGGCGGGTGCTCAAGCGCGCCATCCGCGAGGCCCCTGCCGATGCGCCGACCGAGTTCCGGATCATGTACCGGGGCGAGGTCCTCAAGCTCGACGCCCGCGAACTCGACGCCGTGCGCAACAACGTCCACAACGGCAAGCGCCCGCCCAACCAGTCCCGTGTGGACGCCGCGGAGGCCCTGCTGGAGGCCCTGTGGCGCAAGGCCGACTCCTACACCGACTTCCCGGTGAAGCGGGCCGAGCTGATCACCGAGCTGGGTGAGCGGATCGACTTCCACCGGTTCGTGGTCGTCTGGTGGCAGCTGCTGACCCCGGCCGAGGTCCTGAGCGGCCTCGGCGACCGCCGCAGGCTGTCGCGGATCGCGGGTCGCGGCATGACCCGGTCCGAAGTGGACATGCTGGCCGACTCGTGGGCTGACGGGGGCGGCACGTCTGTCGCCGACGTGGCCCTGCTCGATGAACTGCGGTTGCTGCTGGGCAAGCCGCCCAAGCGCAAGAAGCGGCGCACGGACACGTCGATGGCCGAGCTGAAGACCTGGTCGGAGCGGCAGAGCGGCCCCGGCTACCACCGCCCCGACGACTACGACGAGTTCTCCCACGTCGTCGTGGACGAGGCCCAGGACCTGTCGCCGATGCAGTGGCGGATGGTCGGCAGGCGCGGGAAGTACGCGAGTTGGACCGTGGTCGGCGACCCGGTGCAGAGCTCGTGGCCGGACCCGGCCGAGGCCAGGCAGGCCCAGGACGGCGCCTTCGGTGGGCCGCGCACGCAGCGGCGGCGGTTCGGTCTGCGGACGAACTACCGCAACTCGGCGGAGATCTTCGACCTGGCCGGTCGCGTCGTGCGCGACGTCTCCACGCCGGACCAGTTGCCGCACGCGGTGCGTAGCACGGGGATCGAGCCGCTGGTGACGGTGTGCCGGTTCGAGGAGCTGACCGACGCGGCCGTTCGAGCGGCGACGGAACTGCTGGGCCAGGTCGACGGAACCGTCGGCGTGATCACGGCGACGAGCCGGGTCGAGGCGACGAAGTCGGCGATCGCGCGGCTCAACGACGAGCGGCTACGGGTCGTGGACGGGCTGGAGTCCAAGGGCCTGGAGTACGACGCGGTGGTCCTGATCGAGCCGACAGAACTGATCACCGAGTCGACGACCGGCCCGCGCACGCTGTACGTGGCCCTGACTCGGGCGACGCAGCGGTTGACCGTGCTGACGACGGATTCGCAGTGGCCGCGTTAACGCAACAGCAGTTCACCCTGCGTCGCTCGTGCAACGTCAAGGAGCGCCGATCTCGGTGGCGAACCAAGAACTGCGGATGCGGTCCTACCTGAGCGAACGGGCGAGTTCAGACGGTGGAAGCATCTGGTTCGAGGAGCTCGGCGATACCTCGTTGGGCAGCGCGTCGCGCGGCGGAAACCGGAGGCGTTGAGTACCGTCGCGGCGCTCGCTGGCGGACCGGTTCGTAGCGGCGGTGAAGCCGGGCAATTGGGGTGGAGCGAAGGGGCTGGCGGTAGTTTGTTCGCGCGAGCAACCGGGCGTTGTCCGGGAGGAGACGGGTGGGCAGGTCAGCTCCGAAGGGCAATTCGTTGATGTTCCTGGTCCTGGTGCCGCTGACCGGGCGGGACTCGCCTGACCGTGAGCGAGGCCATCATCTCCGCGGTCGAGCCGCTCCCGACGTCGATCAAGGGTCGCTGACGTGGGACTGCGGCTCCGAGATGGCGCTGCACAAGGACATCACCGCCACCGGACTGCCGATGTTCGTGGCCCATGCACACTTCCCGTGGGAACGCGGCAGCACGAGAACCTCAACCGGATCGGGCGCGAGTACGTACCCAAAGGCGTCGAGATCACCAGCGACTCGCACTACCTGGCCGCGATCGCCGCAGATCAACGACCGACCCGTAAGATCCACGGCTGGAAGAAGCTCTCGCTTCCCTCGCCAACATCGGCGCGGATTAACGGTGTCGACACTCGCCTTCCCACGTTCCGCGCAGGAGCTGCAGACCAGGCTCACGCCAGCGCCTCCACGCCGGTCACCACCTGGCCAGTAAACGGGTATCCGCCAGGCCATCCCGGAAACTCCTGTACTCCCGGTTTCGATGCCACCCAAATCTGCTACGGCGCGTCGTCAGCGGTTCGCTCTCACTCGTCTTCCTGGTCCCCACCTGACGCATCAACGTGCGCCTTCTCCTGATCGCTGACCACGACGGTCTTCAGCCAACGCAGCATGAGGCGGTTTGACGCCTCCCCCGCAGGGCGAGCCGAAGGGCCACGACCTTCATCACGTACACAGCACCGCATCAAGAAGTCCTACCTACAACCTGGACTCCCTCCGCGCTCGTGGCGCACCCAAGGTCAGATGCTACGACCGCCTGAGCCTGACCAGACAGATGGCCTGCTGCGAAGGCATCGGCTGCGCCGACTGACTCGACCTTCCAGCGCGGGCACCCCTCGCAGTCCCAGCCGAGGAAAAGGGAGACCGTGCAAAGTGATTTATGACGGAGACTTTCCCATTCCGACCGTCCGATTTGCCGCACAAATCAATAAGGTGCCCGACACTGCTGCCAGCACCGCATGATAGGCGCCTGATGCCATGTCGTCGCCATCTACCGTGAAGAGTAGATGCCAATCGGACGGTAGCCATCCTGCAAGAACAGCCACACCTGCAACATGCCAACACGCGACTATTGTCAATACGGAGACCAGCCACCCACCGCGCGCCCCATAGCGGACTCCACGTAGGTTCACCAGAACAGCCAGGTCAATGCCAAGAGACACCATCATGACCACTAATCCAATCACGGCCGCGATGGTGCCTGCTCGACCAACCATAACGAAGTTCAGTACCGAGCCAACCGCTTGGGCCAGTACCAGCACCAACACCAACAGGTACTGGCCACGAAGCGTCGGCTTCACGTCATACTCCCTCTGAAAACCTAGTTGACTCCACCGGCCGGGCAAACCGAGCGGATCACATCCGTGCCGATGGTCACTGTTGTGGCACAGCTTATGCTCATGCGGAACTCCATCAGCTGCCACTGATCCTGCTGCTTGTCAATTTTCGGAACACCACCAGTGCCCGGCCTAAGGCCGGTGACCTTCGCGATACCGCCGTTCAGAAATCCCTTCACGATCTTTGAATCACTGCCTCCCCCTACGGGGTCCCGCGTGGCCGACCCGATGCTTGACCTGTTGCTGATCACTACATCGACAGTTACCGTGTCCCGCGTCTTGCTCTCGACCTGGAAGTTGACATCGTAGCTTCCGAGATAGGCTTCGACGCCAGCCGGATTGCGAGGGTCGAACAGGCCCTCACCGAGTACGTTCACCCCGTCCGAGGTTCCACGGAGAGCGTTCGCCACGGGATTGCTCACGATAGAATTGTGCCCCCAACCGGAGTCGATACCGAGAGCAAGTTGGCCATATACGGTCCGTCGAACGTTCGAGAAGCTGTCGCTTTGCATGAACAATTTCGTAATATCGTCGTTTTCATTGGCCACGACGACATCGACCGGCTGGCGACCACGATCGGAGTAAAGCCAGCTCCAGAAAAGTGAGCCCACTCCGACGTTCCCGGCAGGACGCCAACGCGATTTGCTCGGAATTCCCACCCGCGCGGCGGTCTTCTGAACGAGTGAGGAGCCCCACGGGTTGGTGGGAGGGGCAGCGGCCTTGCAGTCGGTGGCTCGCTCGCGACAGGTGCCTTTTCGATCATCGACGCTGGTGAGGCCGCTGGGGTCGGACTTGACGACCGGACTGTTCTCGACATAGCCGTAGCCAGTCAACGACTGCGGTTTTGTCGTGTCGACGACCGGGTCAACGGCGGTGAAGCGGCCGATAGTCGGGTCGTACTCTCGGGCCCCGATTTCGACCAGGCCGGTGTTCGTGTTGGCAGGCGCGTTGAGGAAGCCGTGTTGGGTGGGCCAACTGCCGGGCTGCGTGCCGCGAGGCTCGCCGTACGGACTGGATTGGCGCCAGGTGGGGATCTGGGCAGTGTTGTCGAGGCTGAGGGTGCCGGTGTTGTGGTGGTCGGTGATCTCGAACTTGTAGGCCGTGGTGGTGGTGCCGGTGCGGATGGCTTGGCCGCCTGTGACCAGTGGGTAGAACCGCGATCCGGTGACCGTGTTGCTGGTGGTGTCGAGTACGAGTTCCTCGCCGGACAGGTACAGAGTCGTGCGGCCAGGGTCGCGGCGGATGAGTCGGCCGCCTTCGGCGTCGTAAATGTAGGAGCTGATGCTGGTGCCGGTGGGGGTCTTGACGGTCGCGAGCTTGCCGCGGTGATCCCACTTGAGGACTTGGCTGCCGGTGGGCAGATTGCGTGCCGTGGTGTTGCCCGCGTTGTCGTAGTCGTAGCTTGTGGTCGTGTTTCCGCCCGGCGCGGTGGTCGCTGTGCTGGTCAGTGCGTGCGGTCGGACGGCGGACGGGCCCGCAGGCGGGTAGTTGTAGTCGGTCGTGGTGTCGCCGGTGCCGAGACCGTGTCGGGTCTGCTTGGTTCGGTTGCCGACCGGGTCGATCTGCCAGGTGGTCCAGTAGGCGGACGCGGCACCGATCGGGTCACCAACAGTGGCGCCGTTATTGCCCGAGGGGTCGGCGGCGCAGTTGTCGGTGGCGGTCCAGGCCTGGGTGAGACGAGCGAGGGTGTCGTAGCCGTAGCACTGGGTTTCGGTGGTGGTGTTGTTGCGGCTGGTGGATTCGCGGGTGACGTTGCCCGCGAGGTCGTAGCTGAGGCCGACGCTGTGTAGTGCCCCGGCGCCGTTGGCGTAGGTGGCGGTTTTGAGGGCGCCGGTGTGGTCGTCGTAGACAAAGGACAGATCGCCGGTGGCGCCGGTGGGGGTGAGGTCTTCGAGGATGGGTCGCTTGTAGGCGTCGTAGGTGACACCTGCTACGTATCCCGCGAGGTTGCCGCCGATGGTGGCGGGCATGTCCATGGTGGTGTAGCCGAAGTTGACGATCTCTGTCGGCAGGCCGCCGTGGGCGGTGTAGATCTTCTTGGTTGGCAGCCCCAGGTCAGCGCTGTACTTGTTGGTCACCGTGTAGGTACCCGCGAGGTTGCCCTCGGCGGACGGGATGACCACGGTGTTGTCCAGTGCCGAGCCGAAGACGTTGAACCCGGTGGTGACCTTGCGGGTATAGGTGCTGCCGTCGACATACGACGACACAGACGTCAGCTTGCCCTTGGCGTAGGGCAGGGTCTGGGCGCCGCCGTCGTACTCCCACGAGGCCAGCAGCGGCGACGAGGAGTTCGGGCCGTCGTACTGGGCGGTCTTGCGGTTGAGAACGTCGTACCCGTAGCTGACGGTGACGTTGCGGGCGTCGGTGGTGGAGCTCATATTGCCCGCGGCGTCGTAGGCGGTCATCGAGGTACCCGAGTCCGGGTGGGCCTGCGAGGTGGCCTGGCCGAGCATGTTGTAGCCGGTGGTCCAGGTGTTGTTGGCCGCGTCGATCTTGGTCGCGAGCCTGCCGAGGCGGTTGTAGGTGAACTTGGTGGCCTGTGAGGTGCCGCCGGTCAGGGTGAATCGGCCCGCGAAGGTGTCCGCGGGGACCCCGACGGTCGGCGCGGCCGAGTACTGGTCGATCTCGGTGTTGCGCTCCAGCGCGTCGACAACGGTCGCGCTGATGATCCCGCCTGCAGGCGGGACGGTGGTGACGCGGTCGCCGCCGTAGACAGTGGTCGTCTTCTCGACATCGGTGCCCGCGCGCTGCGAGATGGCGATGACGGTGCGGCCAAGGCCGTCGAGGGTCAGGCGCTGCTGGTTCGGGATCACGTTGTCGGGCTTGATGAACAGCGTGCCGTTCGGTGTCGTGCTGTCGTCCCAGTGCGGGGCGTTCTGTTTGATCACCCAGCCGTGGGAGTCGTAGAAGGTGTTGGTGAGCATGCGGCCGCCCTGTGGAGTGGGCGACTGGGTCTGGCGCTCGCGTAGCAACGAGTCGTAGATCTTGTATGTGGTGTCGAAGCCGAGGCTGTTGTTCAGTACCGCTGTCGTCACGACCGACGGTTGAGTCTGCGACAGCGAATAGGTGAATGTCGCGTTCGCGGGACTGCTGGTAGCCCGGTTCGCCCCCCACACGCTGGT
This sequence comes from Actinokineospora sp., assembly GCA_035540215.1. GTDB lineage: Bacteria > Actinomycetota > Actinomycetes > Mycobacteriales > Pseudonocardiaceae > Actinokineospora. The sequence goes on from DATLIA010000320.1 coordinate 22,402, forward strand.
CAAGCGGCCCAGAGAGTCGTACTGGCTGGTAGTGGCGACGTTGTTGATGTCGGTGGCGCCGACCGTCAGCCCACGGGCCGGACGGATGGTGACCGACGCTGTCTGGCCGAGCGCGTTGGTGACCGTGTTGCCGGTGACCAGGCCAGCTGTGGTCGTGTAGGCCGTGGTGGTCTTGTTTCCGCGCGCGTCATAGACCTCGATCGGGCGGCCGTAGGAGTCGGCGACCGTGGCGGAGGTGGTCTGGTAGGTGTAGGCGCCACCGGTGTAGTTGGTGGCAGAGCGGGTGATCGACACGTCGCCCTTGGTGGGTGCGGCCTGCGGCCACGCGGGCGCGGCGGGCTGCGGCCAGGTGCGGGCCAGGGTCGCGTCGTCGTAGTAAGTGCGCGTATCGGCGACCACGTCGGCCGGGCGTGAGACCGAGCCCGGGGCGGCCAGGGCGTTCGTTTGGGCAGCAGTCGGCGCCGAGGTGCCGTTGGGCCACTGGCCGCCGCACGACTTTGCCACTGTCTCCGACTCAGCGACCAAGCCCACCAGGTTCAGCGCTGTGTTGGCCGGGGCGTAGGTCACCGTGGTGCAGGTGGACTGGTCAGTCTTGGCGACGTCACCGTGGGCATTGGTGAAGGTGGCCAGTCCAGTGGTTGTGTCGTAGGACTGGTCGGTCTGGGTGACCCGCCACGTCGGGGTTGCGCCGGAGGTGATGGCCTGACGGGACCAGGTCTCGACGACCCCGGTGTATCTCGAGGTCAGCGCGGGCAGGCCGGTGCGGTTGCGGATGGCCTTGGCGTCGGAGACCCAGTAGGAGGAGATCGTCGAGGACTCGATCGGCCCGCCGTCACCGAGGTAGGAGGTCGACTCGAGCGGTGATCCGGCCAACTGCGCTGTGTCAGTGTGGGTACCGCCCTGCGAGTCGGTCAGGACTACTGACCGGGTACCAGAGGGCAGCGTGTCGCCGTCCATGCCCTGGTAGTAGCTGGTCTCCGCGAGTGTCTGCGGTTGACCCGCCTGGCCGGTGCGGACCTGTACCTTGGCGTATCCGCGCCACTGGCCCCAGGTTCGGTCCTGCGCCTTGACGACCTCATTGTCGTCGTAGTGCCAGGCCGCACCGGTGTAGGTGTAGGAGGTGCGCTGGTTCTCCGAAGCGCCGGCACCCGAGTTGTCCGACTGGGTCACGGTCGCGACCGCGTACTTGTGGAACCAGTCGTTCTGCGGGGTCGAATAGCCCGGCGGAGTCCACTTCACCGGGAAGCAGCGGCTCGTGTTGGTCGACGGGGTGATCGACACCGGCCAGACGCAATCGCTGGTCGGGGTGTAGGAGACGCCGAACGTGGCGCCCGTCGAGGTCTTGATCTGACTGATGCGGTACCGGTACAGCGGGACCAAGCCGTCGTTCGGGTCGTCGACCCGGTTCGGATACGCCTGTCCGGCGAACTGAACCTGCGGCAACGCGATCGGCGAGGTCGAGCCGCCGCCGGTGGTGTCCTTGCCGGTGCGCGTGATCCCGGCGAGGAATAGTGTGGCCGGCCCGGCGTCGCCTGTGGCGGGCATGGTGTGCTGCAGTTCGATGGTGTCGACGGTGTTGTACTGAGTCGACGCGTACTGCTTAGTGGAGATCTCCTTCAGTCGCACCGTGGACCAGAACGATGGCCCCTTCGCCGAACAGGTCGCGCCGGAGTTGCAGTTCAGGTCGTACGGGACGTCGGACCAGTTGGCCTTCGTCGAGTCGTTGAGCGGGCTGCAGGTGCCCGACACACAGCGCTCACCGGTGACGAACGCGACCTGGTTCGGCGCGGGCGCGGTGTAGGCGTTGGTGTCGGTGAACCCGTAGTCGATGTGATCCAGGTACGAGGCACGAACGTAGGACACGTTCGCCGCGCCGTTGTTCTTGCCGTAGAAGTTGGTGTCCTGCTTGTAGTAGTACGCCATCGCGTTCTGGTGCAGGTCCACGACGTAGTCGAGGTTCCACCGGTAGCCCATCGTGCACGACGACTGCGCGAAACCCGCGGCGTTGTAACACGGATCTCCCGCGTGCGAGGAGAACACCGGCACCGAGTCCACCGAGTTGGTCAGCGGCTTGCCCGACGACCAACCTGGCAACTGGTTGCGCCCGAACATGTACACCGTGCCCGAACGGTCGGTGACCTTCCAGTACTCGGTGTTGTAAGTGCCAGACCCGTTGTTGCTCCCGGTCACCCGGGTAACCACGGTCCCAGGCTCCGACGTCGACTTGTACACCCCCTGCGCGGCGTCCCAGACCAAGACCGCCGAGGAACCGTTGAGTGACAGCGTAAGGATCTCGCCCGCGTAGCACTGGTCCTTCGTGGACACCGGCGACGGCGACCCACCGGGCGAGTCCGAACACGGAACATAGGTGCGCTCGACAAAGGACGACGGCGTGTTCCACCCGTCACCCACCCACGACGACTGCGATTGCGTCGCCGCGGTCGTGCCGTCGACCGAACCCGAGTCGTAGGACAGACCGATCTTCGGCGCCAGACTCGACGCGGCGGGCGGCAGCGGCACCGGGTAGCTGTAGGTGAACGAACCGCTCTGTGTGCCACCGGACCAGGAGCCCTCGGGGCTCAGCGAGGTCGCGGAGTAGTTGCCCGCACCCGACGCCGGGTCCGAGCTCGCCGCCAGCGCGAACACCGCCATGCCCGGCGCCGCGGACGGCACCGTCGCGTCCGGTGCCATGGCGACAGGCTTCGCACCCACCGTTGTGGTCACCGACTTGGTGCCGGCGTCATTGCGGTTGGGGATCTCCGTGCGCACCCGGCAAGCAGGTACATCGGGGGTGGTCAGCGCGCACTCCGGCAGGGCGTACAACCGCAGCCGCGCACCGAATCCGCCGCCATAGGCGGCCTCGAACGCCGAGTAGTCGACGCCGATCGTGACCTCGTCATGGAGATCGGCGCCGGGCTTCGCCGTCACGATGAGACCGTCCACACCGGCCTTGAGTGCCTGCGCGTGATCGATGACGCGAACGTCGACCGAGCCCTGTGCCGTCGACTTGACGCCGGTTTCCGCCCAGACCGGTGTCCCGGGCGCGTAGACCCGGGTCCGCGAATCAGGGGTGGCCACGGCTCGATCCCTGGCATCGACCGCCGGCTTGGCCATCGACACCGATCCGGTCGCCGCTGACGGCCACGACACCTGCGGCGTACCAGCCGACACGCGTGCGCCGTCGGACATCCTCGGCGTCGACCAGGCCGGCGGCGCGCCACCGGGAACCGGCTTGGTCCGGCCTGGCACATTGCCCTCGGCATCGGCCCGCGGCGCGGCGGGCAGGCCAACCATGCCGGACAGCGCCGTCGACAGCGCCACGACAACAGCGGCCGCTCTCAGAAAACGAGCACGCCGAACAGACACGTCAAATCCACCCACAGCAATCCCCAGTTCACCCAGAGGCCACGCGTGTGGAACGCGGGCCGATGTGCGGAGACTCTGCCACACGCCACCAGCAGCGCAAGCCTCCGACCAGGCGACATCCGCCACCCGCCGATTGGGCTGAACGGCCCTGTACGACCCTCGTAGTCCCGACATAGGTTCGACGCGCGGCAATTGGGTTTGCCCGCACCTGGGGATGTTGCAATCTGGCAAGTCGGTTGGGGTAAGCGCGCGCATTGACGCGTGCGGTGTCGGCAGCCGCGCTCCTCGGGTTCCTTCACCAGAGGAGCTCGTCAATCACATGAGTAAGTCGACATTTCGGCGACGAGGACGGGTCCGCGGACTCGCGGTCTGCCTCACGACGATCGCCTTGACGACCAGTGGCGTCGCCGTGGCGCCCATGCCCGCTGCGGCCGCAGCACAGCAGGCCACCGCCACGACCGCCGATGCCACCCCACTGAGTGTCTCCACCGCGCTCGCGCAGGCCAAGGCGACCGGGAAGCCGGTGGTGGCGAGCGCCGCCACCGACCCGACCAGCGAGACCACCGCCAACCCGAACGGCACCCTGACCAGGACGACGACGCTGCGGCCGGTGCGGACCAAGCGCGACGGCAAGTGGGTCGGCCTCGACGCCACTCTCGTCCGCAACCAGGACGGCAGCTACTCGCCGCGGACGTCGGCCGCCTCGGTGACGCTGTCCGGCGGCGGCTCGGGACCGCTCGCGAAGCTGGACAACCGCGGCCACGGCATCGACCTGACCATGCCGATGAGCCTTCCGACGCCTGCGGTTAGCGGGGCAACCGCGACCTACACGTCGGTTCTGCCCGATGTGGACCTCGTCGTCACCGTCAGCCCGGAGGGCGATTTCTCCCACACGCTGGTGGTGAAGACCCGCAAGGCCGCGACCAACCCGGCCATCGCCAAGCTCCGGGTGCGGACCAAGTCCCGCGACTTGAAGCTGTCGGCCGACGCCGACGGCAAGCTGTCCGCTGTGGACGCCGCCGGGCGCGCCGCCTACACGACCCCGCCCGCGGTGATGTGGGACTCGGCCAAGCCGGTCGCCAAGGTCCGGGAAGGTGTCGCGCCCAACGTCGTCGAGTCCGTCCCCCCGGGTGGTCCGAAGGGGCCGGGCGCGAGCGCGCACGTCGCGCCGATCGCGGTCGCAGCCGACAAGGACGGCTTCGACCTGGTGCCCGACGCGAAGCTGCTCACCGCGTCCGACACGGTGTACCCGGTCATGATCGACCCGACGTTCGTCCCCAATCCGTGGGGCGCCAACGGCGACTGGACCGAGATCGAGAGCGGAAAGCCAACCTACGCGGGCTGGCACCAGACCGGCCAAGCCCAGATCGGCTACTGCGCTTTCTCCGGCTGCAACGACATCAGGATCACCCGGTCGTTCTTCCAGTGGGGCATCACCCCGCTGTATGACACCACTGTCATCTCCGCCCAGGTGAACGTCGTTCCCGAGTACAGCTACAACTGTCACTCGACCGTGGCGCTCGACTGGAGCAACGGCATCTCGTCGGCCACGACCTGGAACAACCAGCCCTCCACCTTCGGGTCTCTGGGCGAGAAGGAAACCTGTCTCGGCGCACTCGGCTACGACGTGACGAGCAAGGTCCAGTACGCGGTGGCCAACCGGACCGGCACCAGCACCTACCGGCTGCGTGCGGTCGATGAGGGCACCTCCGGCAACGGCTGGAAGAAGTTCAGCCACACCGCCAGCCTCAGCGTCACCTGGACCGTGCCCCCGGTGACCCCGACCGGCCAGTACAGCTCGCCGGTCATGCCATGCACCACGACCGCGCCGTACCCGGTCATCGGCAAGACTGACCTGTACGTCGGCGTGCAGACCCACCGCGCCAGCGACAACGTCGCCAAGGCGCTGACCACCCACTTCTCGATCAAGCCGACCACCGACCCGAACCCCGCACCCGAGACCGGCGGCACCCAGAAGGACGTCGACGTCAGCGCGGGCGACTGGGCGGGCACCGTCGTCGCTCAGGGCGGTCTCGCCGCGGGCACCTACAAGTGGACCACGCGGGTCACCGACGGGTACCAGACATCGGTTTGGTCGACTGAGTGCCGCTTCACTGTGGACGGCACACTGCCCACCGACCTCGGCGTACCCAAGGTCACCTCCACCGACTATCCGGAGAACACCACCGGAAAGGTGGTCCGCACCACGGGCAACTTCACCTTCAACCCGGGCGGCACAGCACAACCCGCCGCGTACCGCTACCAGCTCAACGGGGGCGTCGGCACCACCGTCACCGCCACCAACGGAGTAGGGACCGCGTCGATCAAGCCGACCCGGGCGGGCACGAACATCCTCACCGTGCAGGCACTCTCCGCGGCGGGGACGCCCAGCCCGGTAAAGATCTACCACGTCATCACGGCGGGTTTGACCACCCCGGACCCCGAAGGCGACCTCAACGGCGACGGCAAGGCCGACGTGCTGACCGTCGGCGGCAGCGGCAACACCGCCGCAGGACTGTGGATGACCCCCGGCACCGGCAATGGCCAGCTCGGGACTCCGTTCAACATCGGCATCAAGGGGTTCGACGTCACGACCGGCGCCCCGGGCGACTGGGCGGGTGCACTGGTCACGACCGGCCAGTTCTCCGGCAACGGCGTCCAGGACGTGCTGCGAGTGTCCGCGGACCGGGTCACGATCTACCGCAACCCGGCCGACGGCAGCCCGCTCGACCTGTCGTCGGGCAACGTCACCGCGCAGGTCGACGTGCTGATGGACTCGAACTGGAACAGCATGACCACGGCGCCCAGCCAGATCGCCGCCATGGGTCACCTCGACCAGGACTCCGACCCGAGCGGAACCGCGTTCCCCGACCTCTTCGCGGTCGTCAACTACGAGGGCACCAACCAACTCTGGTGGTTCGAACACTGGCCCAGCGGCGCTGGCTACAACGCCGCCTATGTCCTCGACGCCACGATCGACTGGTCGACCAAGACGATCGCGGGAACACGCGACCAGGGCAAGCCCGCGCTGCTCGTGCGGGACAAGACCACCGGCCAGGTCGACCTCTACACCAGCAACTGCACCGCCAACTGCACCGGCGGTAACTGGTTCACCAGCGCCCTGAAGACGGTCGCGCGACCGGCGAATTCGGCCCTGAACGCGACGAACGCGCCACTGATCAGCGGCGGTGACGCCAACAACGACGGCAACGCCGACCTCTGGGCGGTCAACTCCAGCGGCGTCGCCTCCTACGGAACGGGCGCGAGCAACCACACCATCGCCGCACCGGTCTCGGCAGGCAGCGTGCTCCCGCCCGCCAACGGCAACCTCATCCCGCTCGGCTCGGTCAACTGGCTCAACCCGCAGACCGCCAAGTACCAGACCGACGTGTACGTGGCGAACCCGGCGGGCCAACTGCTGGTCTACCAACCGCTGCAGTCCGGCGCCCTCGGCGCGCCCAAGCAGGTCGGACTCTCCTCGTGGGACAAGATCACGCTGTTCGGCATCGCCGACTCCAACCACGACGGCTACCCGGACCTGATCGCGCGGGACGACATCACCTGCGAGGAACGCGTGTACCCCGGCTCGGCCACCGGCTTCGGCCTGCCCATCGTGACCGGCGGGGGCTGGTGCGGCTACACGCTCTACGGGGTGCTCGACTACAACGGAGACCAACACTTCGACGTGATCGCCGTCGACTCGGCGGGCACCCAGTGGATGTACCCCGGTGACCTCACCGGCGGCAGCGGCAACCGGGTCCAGATCGGCGTCGGGTTCAGCTCCGACTACAGCCCCTGGGGCATCGTGGACTTCGACGGCGACGGCCACAAGGACCTCATCACCCGCTACACGCCCAGCAACACGCTGAAGATGTACCCCGGCGACAGCGCCAAGATCGGCAACGGCAACGGCACGATCATCGGCAATGGCTTCAACAACACGACATTCGCCGGGTTCCTCAAGTACAGCGGCCCCACCGGCCACAATCAGATGCTCGCCCGCGTGGGCAACAGCCTGAAGGTGTACACGACCAACGACGCGGGCGGCTGGATCGACGGCCTCGGCGTCACGGTGGCCACCGGCTGGTAGTCGGGGTCCGGCAGGCCCTGCGCTGCGGGGCGGGCCTGCCGCACTTCGACTAGTACGGGTACCGGACGACCGGTTCCCCCGTGGCAGAACGGGGAACGGCCCCAGCTCGCCCTGAGCCGGGGCCGTTCGCCGTTCTGATTCAGGACAGAACTACCAGCAGGTCCCCACCCTCGACCTGCTGGACCTTGCCGATGGCGAGCCGGGACACCTTGCCCGCCTTCGGCGCCGTGATCGCGGCCTCCATCTTCATCGCCTCGATCGTCGCCACCGTGGCGCCCGCGTCCACCTCGTCGCCCTCGGCGACAGCCAGCGTCACCACGCCGGCGAACGGCGCGGCGACGTGGTTGGCGTTGGTCTTGTCGGCCTTCTCGGCGACCGGCAGGTCCGACGCCACCGAGCGGTCTCGGACCGCGATGGGCCGAAGCTGGCCGTTCAGCGTCGCCAGGACCGTGCGCATGCCGCGCTCGTCGGCGTCGGCGATGGCTTCGAGTTCAATCAGCAGGGTGACGCCCTTGCCGATGCCGACCGCGTACTCCTTGCCCTGTTCCAGGCCGTAGAAGAAGTCCTTGCTGGCCAGCACGCTGGTGTCGCCGTACTGGTCGCGGTGGGCCTGGAACTCCTTGGTCGGACCGGGGAACAGCAGCCGGTTGAGCGTGTTCCTCGGGTCGACGGCCAAGCCCGCGCGGTCTTCCTCGGTCAGCTCGGTGACGCCCTTGGGTGCCGGGCGGCCGGCGATGGCCTTGCTGCGGAACGGTTCCGGCCAGCCGCCCGCCGGGTCGCCCAGTTCGCCGTGCAGGAAGCCGACGACGGAGTCGGGGATGTCGAAGCGGCCCGGTTCGGTCTCGAAGTCCTTCGGGTCGACGCCCGCGCCGACCAGGTGCAGGGCGAGGTCGCCGACGACCTTGGATGACGGGGTGACCTTGACCAGCCGACCGAGCATCCGGTCGGCGGCGGCGTACATGGTCTCGATCTCCTCGAACCGGTCGCCGAGGCCGAGCGCGACGGCCTGGGTGCGCAGGTTCGAGAGCTGGCCGCCGGGGATCTCGTGGTGGTAGACGCGGCCGGTCGGCGACGGGAGGCCCGCCTCGAACGGGCGGTACACCTTGCGCACGATCTCCCAGTACGGCTCCAGGTCCGACACCGCCTGCAGCGACAGGCCGGTCTCGCGGTCGCTGTGGTCGGTGGCGGCGACGATGGCCGACAGCGACGGCTGCGAGGTGGTGCCCGACATCGACGCGACCGCGCCGTCGACGGCGTCCACACCGGACTGGATGGCGGCCAGGTAGGTGGCCAGCTGGCCGCCCGCGGTGTCGTGGGTGTGCAGGTGGACGGGGAGATCGAACTCCTTGCGCAGCGCGGTGATCAGCCGGGCCGCGGCGGGCGGGCGCAGCAGGCCCGCCATGTCCTTGACCGCGAGCACGTGCGCGCCCGCGCCGACGATCTGCTCGGCCAGCTTGAGGTAGTAGTCGAGCGTGTAGAGCTGTTCGGCCGGGTTCGCCAGATCAGCGGTGTAGCAGAGGGCGACCTCGGCGATGGAGGTTCCGGTCTCGCGCACGGCCTCGATCGCCGGGCGCATCTGCTCGACGTCGTTGAGGGCGTCGAAGATCCGGAAGATGTCGATGCCGGTGTTCGTCGCCTCCTGGACGAACGCGGTCGTCACCTCGGTCGGGTACGGCGTGTACCCGACGGTGTTGCGGCCACGCAGGAGCATCTGCAGACAGATGTTGGGCACGGCCTCGCGCAGCGCGGCCAGCCGCTCCCACGGGTCCTCGGCGAGGAACCGCAGCGCCACGTCGTAGGTCGCGCCGCCCCAGGACTCCAGCGACAGCAGCTCCGGGGTCATCCGCGCGACGTGCGGGGCGACGGCCAGCAGATCCTTGGTGCGCACGCGGGTCGCCAGCAGCGACTGGTGGGCGTCGCGGAAGGTCGTGTCGGTGACGCCGACGTTCTTCGACTCGCGCAGCCAGCGGGAGAAGCCCTCGGGGCCCAGCTCCACGAGCTTCTGCTTGGACCCGGCGGGCGGCTCGGCGGTCAGGTCGATCGCGGGCAGCTTCTGCCGCGGGTCGATCACCTTGGGCCGCTCGCCGTGCGGCTTGTTGACCGTCACGTCGAGCAGGTAGGTCAGCAGGCGGGTGCCGCGGTCGGCCGAGCTGCGCGCGGTCAGCAGATGCGGGCGCTGCTCGATGAACGACGTGGTGACCCGGCCCGCGACGAAGTCCGGGTCATCGAGGACGGCCTGCAGGAACGGGATGTTCGTCGCGACGCCGCGGATGCGGAACTCGGCAACGGCGCGCTTGGCCCGGCGCACGGCGGCGTCGAGGTCGCGGCCGCGGCAGGTGAGCTTGACCAGCATCGAGTCGAAGTGGGCGCTGACCTCGGCGCCCGCCGCGGTGCCGCCGTCGAGCCGGATGCCACCGCCGCCCGGGGAGCGGTAGGCGCTGATCATGCCGGTGTCGGGGCGGAAGCCGTTGGCGGGATCCTCGGTGGTGATCCGGCACTGCAGGGCGGCGCCGCGCACGTAGATCGCGTCCTGGGTCAGGCCGAGGTCGGCGAGGGTCTCCCCCGCGGCGATGCGCAGCTGCGACTGGACGAGGTCGACGTCGGTGACCTCCTCGGTCACCGTGTGCTCGACCTGGATGCGCGGGTTCATCTCGATGAAGACGTGGTGCCCGCGCGTGTCGAGCAGGAACTCGACGGTGCCCGCGTTCAGGTAGCCGATGTGCCGGGCGAACTTGACGGCGTCGGCGCAGATCCGGTCGCGCAGCTCGGGGTCGAGGTTCGGCGCGGGGGCCAGCTCGATGACCTTCTGGTGGCGCCGCTGCAGCGAGCAGTCGCGCTCGTAGAGGTGGATGACGTTGCCCGCGCCGTCGGCGAGGATCTGCACCTCGATGTGACGCGGTTCGATCACCGCCTGCTCAAGGAAGACCGTCGGGTCACCGAAGGCCGACTCGGCCTCGCGCATGGCCGCTTCCAGCGACTCACGCAGCGCCTTGGGCTCCTCGACGCGGCGCATGCCGCGCCCGCCGCCACCGGCCACGGCCTTGACGAAGATCGGGAAGCCGATGTCCGCGGCCTTGGCGAGCAGTTCGTCGACGTCCTTGGACGGGTCGGACGACTGCAGCACCGGCAGCCCGGCCTCGCGGGCGGCGGCGATCGCGCGGGCCTTGTTGCCGGTCAGCTCCAGGATGTCGGCCGTCGGGCCGACGAAGGTGATGCCCGCCTCGGCGCACGCGGTGGCCAACTCAGGGTTCTCCGACAGGAAGCCGTAGCCCGGGTAGACCGCGTCCGCGCCCGCCTTCTTGGCCGCTTTGACGATCTCCTCGACGGAGAGGTACGCGCGCACCGGGTGTCCGGGCTCGCCGATCTCGTACGCCTCGTCGGCTTTCATCCGGTGCTGGGAGTTGCGGTCCTCATAGGGGAACACCGCCACGGTCCCTGCGCCGAGTTCATAGCCGGCCCGGAACGCCCGGATCGCGATCTCGCCGCGGTTGGCGACGAGCACCTTGCGAAACATGCGCGGATACCTCCTGCTACCTGAGGGTCGGTCGCTGGAGGTTACCGTGTCTTTCCCGCCAGTCGGGAGCATCGTCCCACGTGACGGACGCCATGTCCGGCCCTGACCTGCTGCTTTGCGAAGCGGTGACCGACCGTCGAACCGGTCCTTCTCACCCACCGAACATTCTGGTGCCCGATGGCGCTCAGCGCACGAGCACCTCGTGCACGAACGCCGCCGTCCCGGTCGGGAAAGCCACCCGGACGCGGGTCGCGGGCAGGGAAGGCGTGGCCACGTCGGTGAACTCGCCGTGGACCCGGCCAACCGTATGCCAAGTTCCGGCCGGGTCAAGCAGTTGGACCTCGCCGCGGGGCGGGGTGGCCCGTCCGGCGAGCACCATGACCCCGCTGACCGGCCTGACCTCGCCGATCGACACCTCGACAGAGCCGGAGGTGACGGGGAACACGGTGTCCAGGTCACCGTCAGCGCACGCGTCGACCGGCGCCGGGACCACGCTGAACTCGCGGACCGCCAGCCAGTTGCGCTGCCCCCGGACGACCCGCATCCGCAGGTAGCGGGTCGGATCGGACACCGTGGCCATGACGGACGGGGCGTCGACGCGGCGGACCGGGGTCCATGCCACCCCGTCGACCGACTGCTCAAGGACGCCCGCGCGCAGGTAGTCGTGCGGCCGGTCGGCCTGGCCCATCTCGATGTCGACCTGGCTGACCCGGCGGACCCGGCCGAGGTCGAGGGTGACCTGGGCGCCCGGCGCGGGCGGGCCGTCGCTCCAGAAGTAGGTGCGGGCGTCGCCGTCGGCCATGCGGGCGGGCAGGTGGTCGCGGTAGGCGCCCAATGC
>DATLIA010000321.1:0-12384 GCA_035540215.1 Actinokineospora sp.
CTGCTGGAAGGCGGCGATCAACACGTCGGCAGAGTCGGCCCACGGGAGGAGTGCGTGCCCGGTACTCACCGTGATATCGGTGCGACCGAGCAGCGGCACGCCGAAGGCCGCGGTCTCGACGATCGGTTCCGGTATCGCGAAGCGTCCGGTCTCCTCGAGGATCAACACGAGGTCGACCATCGACATGCCGAGCCCGCCATCGGCCTCCGGCGCGAGCATCCCGACGACGCCCATGTCGACGAGCTGATTCCATAAGCCGGGAACGCGACCGGTCTTGCTGGTCCACGCGTCGCGCAGCGCGGCCGCGCTGCACTCCTTTTCGAGAAGGTCGCGCACGGCGTCGCGAAACGCGACCTGGTCGTCGTCAAACGCGAACTTCATTTTCTGGGGAGTCCCAGCACTCGTTCGGCGATGACGTTGCGCTGGATCTCGTTGGTGCCCGCGTAGATCGGGCCCGCCAGCGCGAACAGGTAGCCGTCCTGCCATGGCCCGGTGAGTTCCCCTTCCGGGCCGAGCAGGTCCAGCGCGGTCTCGTGCATCCGCACGTCAAGTTCCGACCAGAACACCTTCGCGGTGCTCGACTCGGGTCCGAGCGACCCGCCGTCGGCGAGCCGCGTCGCGGTGGCGAAGGTGTGCAGCTGATAGGCGCGGGCGCCGATCCAGGCATCGGCCACCCGGGGATCGCCGGTCTCGGCCCACCGCGCGGCGAGGCGGGCGGCGGTGGCCAGGAAGCGGCCGGGGCTGCGCAGGGACAGGCCGCGTTCGTTGCTGGCGGTGCTCATGGCCACCCGCCAGCCGTCGTGGACCGGGCCGACGACGTCCGCGTCGGGGACGAACGCATCATCGAGGAAGATTTCCGCGAAGCCCGGCTCGCCGTCGAGCTGGTTGATCGGGCGGACGGTCACCCCGTCGGCGCGCAGGTCGAACAGGAAGTACGTCAATCCCTTGTGCCGCGCGGCGTCCGGGTCCGAGCGGAACAGGCCGAACCCGCGGTCGGCGAACGCGGCCCGCGAACTCCACGTCTTCTGGCCGGACAGCAGCCACCCGCCGTCGACCTGGACGGCGCGGGCGCGCAGGGCCGCGAGGTCGCTGCCCGCCTCCGGCTCCGACCACGCCTGCGCCCAGACGTCGTCGGCGCGGGCCATCCTGGGCAGCAGGCGGTCGCGCTGCTCCTCGGTGCCGTGCGCGAACAGCGTCGGGGCCAGCAGGAAGATCCCGTTCTGGCTGACCCGGCCGGGCGCGCCCGCCGCGTGGTACTCCTCCTCGAACACGAGCCAGTCGACCAGTGACGCGTCCCGGCCGCTGTATTCGCTTGGCCAGGAGACGACCGCGAGCCGCGCGTCGGCGAGTTCGCGTTCCCATTCCCGGTGCGCGGCGAACCCGTCCGGGGTGTCCATCGACGGGAGGGTCGGCACGTGTGCGGCCAGCCAGGACCGCACCTCCGCGCGGAACGCCGGGTCAGTGTCAAGATCCACCAGCGGCCCGCTTCATCGAGCGGGCGTCGAGCCCGGCCAGCGAATCGGTCGACACCTCGGCGTTGTGCGCGTGCGCGAAGTGGTGCAGGCCGAAAACCGAGTCCATCCCGGAGCGCATCCCCATCTGGTCCTCGGCCTGGTTCACTGCCTTCTTGGTCAGCGCCAACCCGAACTGCGGCATCGCGGCGATCCGCTCGGCCAGTCTGTCCACTTCGGACGTCAGGTCGGCGTGGGGGACGACCCGGTTGACCATTCCGCGCGAGAGCGCCCACGTCGCGTCGAAACGGTCGCCGGTGAACAGGAACTCTTTTGCCGCCCGGGGTCCCATCACCCACGGGTGCGCGAAGTACTCGACGCCGGGGATGCCCATGCGCACCACCGGGTCGGCGAAGAACGCGTCATCGGCGCAGACGATCAGGTCGCACACCCACGCCAGCATCAGCCCGCCCGCGACGCACGCGCCGTGCACCATGGCGATCATCGGCTTCGGGATCTCCCGCCAGCGGCGGCACATCCCCAGGTAGACCTCGCTCTCCCGGGCGAAGCGCTGGTCGCCGCCCACTCGGTCGACGTGGTCCCACCACAGCACGGCCTTGCGCTCGAAGGGCACGTCGACGTCGCGGCCGGGGCTGCCGATGTCGTGACCGGCGGAGAAATGGTCGCCCGCGCCCGCCAGCACGATCACCTTCACGTCTGGGTCGTCCACCGCGCGGGCGAACGCCGCGTCCAGCGCGTAGGTCATGGCCGAGTTCTGCGCGTTGCGGTACTCCGGCCGGTTCATCGTGACCACCGCGGTCGACCCGCGCCGTGCGTACGTCACCACGTCTTCGGTCATGCGTCCCTCAGCATTCTCTTCAGGATCTTGCCCGTCGCGTTGCGCGGCAGTTCCGCCCGGAACTCCACCGAGCGGGGCAGCTTGTAGTTGGCCAGCCGGTCCCGACACCAGGTCAGAACGTCCTCTGTGGACAGGTCGCCGACGATGTAGGCGCGGCCGACCTCGCCGAGCCGCTCGTCCGGAACGCCGACCACCGCGCACGCGGACACGCCGGGCAGCCGGGCGATGACCTGCTCGATCTCGGCTGGGTAGACGTTGAACCCGCCGCACACGTACATGTCCTTGAGCCGGTCGGTGATCGTGAGGTATCCATCGGCGTCGAGGGCGCCCACATCGCCGGTGTGCAGCCAGCCTTCGTGCGGGGGCTCGTCGAGGTAGCCGAGCATCACGTTCGGCCCGCGTACCACGATCTCGCTCGTGGTTTCGTCGATCCGCACCTCGAACCCGGCCGTCGCCCGCCCGGACGTGCGGGAGATCGTCTCCGCCGGGTCGCCCGCGCGGCACATCGTCACCACGACGGCCTCGGTCAGTCCGTAGGCGGTAAGGACAGTGCGGAAACTCAGCTCGGAGCGCATCCGCTCGACCAGCACCACCGGCACCGGCGCCGCGCCGGTCACCGCGAGGCGCAGGCTCGACAGATCACGTTCGCCCGGCCGGTCGAGCATGGTCTGGTAGATCGTGGGCGAGCCGGGGAGAACAGTGATCCGCTCGCGCTCGACCAGTTCCAGCGTCCGGTCCAGGTCGAACACGGCCTGCGGGACGATCGCGGCCCCGGTGAGCAGCGCGGCCAGGATGCCCGCCTTGTAGCCGAAGCTGTGGAAGAACGGGTTGACGATCAGGTAGCGGTCGGCCTCGGTCACCTCGCCGCACTCGACCCAGGCCGCCGCCACGCCCAGCGCCTGGCGGTGTGCGCTCATCGCGCCCTTGCTGGTCCCGGTGGTGCCTGAGGTGAAGAGGATGTCCGAGACCTGGTCGGGCGTCACCGAGTCGGCGCGGGCCCTGGCCGCCTCGACCGGTACCCGCTCGGCGAGCGCGGACAGGTCGTCGTCCATGTGGATCACGGTCACGCCGTCGAGCGCCGCCGGGTCGATCGAGGCGAGCCGGTCGACGCCGAGGAACTCGCCGACGATGAACAGCACCCTGGCTCGCGACCGGACTAGCACGTCGGTGATCTCCGGGCCGGTGAACCGGGTGTTGACCGGCACCAGCGCCCCAGCCGCGTACTGCGCGCCCAGTGCGGCGACGACCCAGTGGTGGGTGTTCGGCGCGCAGATCGCCACCCGGTCGCCCGGCTGGAGTCCGTCGGCGATGAGCGCGCGGGCGGTGGTTTCCACCCGGTCCAGCAGGTCTTGCCAGGTCAGGCGCGCGGGCCCGTCCGCGATGGCCTCGCGCGCGCCGAACCGGGCCGCCGCGGTCCGCAGGGCTGCCGGGGTGGTGGCCGTCACCGAACCTCCTCCAAAGCAAGTGCTTGGTAGGCTACTCTATTCGGTGATGGTAAGAGAAGTACCAGCAGACAGCACCTAAGGGGACCGCGACGGCGGTGGACCACGGTGACCGCCTACGGCGACGGTCAGCGCATTGGTGACCCGACGTAAGAATTCCGGGGAGGCGGGACTGTGCGCGTGGACTTCCGGACGTCGGCGCGGGAATGGCTGTCAGACAACCTGGCGGGCGAGTTCAAGCACCTGCGTGGGCTTGGCGGCCCCGGTCGTGAGCATGAGGCGTTCGAGGAGCGCCTGGCCTGGGACCGGCACCTCGCCGCCGCGGGCTGGACGTGCCTCGGCTGGCCGGTCGAACACGGCGGCCGGGCCGCGAGCCTGGCCGACCGGGTCGCCTTCCACGAGGAGTACGCCCGCGCGAACGCGCCCGCGCGGGTCAGCCATGTCGGCGAGGAACTGCTTGGCCCGACCCTGCTCGCCTTCGGCACCGACGCCCAGCGCGCCCGCTTCCTGCCCGGCATCCGCAATGTCGATGAACTCTGGTGTCAGGGCTACTCCGAACCCGACGCGGGTTCCGACCTGGCCGCCGTCCGCACCAGCGCGCGGCTCGACGGCGACGAGTGGGTGATCACCGGCCAGAAGGTGTGGACGTCGCTGGCGCACGTGGCCGACTGGTGCTTCGTCCTCGCGCGCACCGAACCGGGTTCCCATCGCCACCACGGCCTGTCCTACCTACTCGTTCCCTTGCGGCAGCCCGGGATCGAGATCCGCCCGATCGTCCAGCTCACTGGCACGTCCGAGTTCAACGAGGTCTTCTTCGACGGCGCCCGTACCGCCGCCGACCTGGTCGTCGGGGACGACGGCTGGAAGGTCGCCATGGGCACCCTCGCCTTCGAGCGCGGCGTGGCGACGCTGGGCCAGCAGGTCGGCTTCCGCCGCGAACTGGACGCGCTCTGGGCGCTGGCCAGGCGGACCGGAACCGCCGACGACCCGGTGATCGCCGAGCGGCTGGCCCGCGCCCAGGTAGGGCTGGAGGTGATGCGCGCCTACGCGACCCGGCGGAGCGATCCGTCCGTCGCCAAGCTGGTCTGGGCCCGCTGGCACCGCGGCCTCGGCGAACTGGCGATGGACGTGGCGGGCGCCGCGTCGATGGTCACCCCCGACGGGCTCGACGAGTGGCAGCGGCTGTTCCTGTTCAGCCGCGCCGACACGATCTACGGCGGCTCCGACGAGATCCAGCGCAACATCATCGCCGAGCGCGTGCTCGGCCTGCCCCGGGAGGCCCGACCGTGAAGTACCCCACCGGGCACGCGCTGCTCGACGGCAAGGTCGTGGTGGTCACCGCCGCCGCGGGCACCGGCATCGGCTCCGCGACGGCGAAGCGCGCGCTAGAGGAGGGCGCGAAGGTCGTGATCAGCGACTGGCACGAGCGGAGGCTGGCCGAGACCGCGGCCAAACTCGCCGCCGACCACCCCGACTCCGTGCACGCGCTGGTCTGCGACGTCACAGACGAAGCGCAGGTCCAAGCGCTCATCGACGGCGCGGCGGCGCACTTCGGCCGGATCGACGTCATGGTCAACAACGCGGGCCTCGGCGGCACCAAGTCCCTTGTGGACATGACAGACGACGAGTGGTCGCGGGTGCTCGACGTGACCCTCAACGGCACTTTCCGCTGCACCAGGGCCGCGCTGCGACAGCTGATCGCCCAGGGCGGCGGTGGAGCGGTGGTCAACAACTCGTCGGTCATCGGCTGGCGTGCACAGCAAGGCCAGGCGCACTACGCGGCGGCCAAGGCCGGGGTGATGGCCCTGACCCGCTGCGCGGCGGTGGAGGTCGCCGAGCACGGCATCCGGGTCAACGCCGTGGCGCCCAGCCTGGCGATGCACCCGTTCCTGGCCAAGGTGACCACCGACGAGCTGCTCACCGAACTGGCCGGTCGGGAGGCGTTCGGGCGGGCCGCCGAACCGTGGGAGGTCGCCAATGTCATGGTGTTCCTGGCCAGTGACTACGCCTCCTACCTGACCGGCGAGGTCATCTCGGTCAGCAGCCAGCACCCATGACGAAGGACGACACCGATGCGTGAGACCAGCGGCAGACGCGCCGAACTGCTCGCCCTGGCCGCCGAGATGTTCGCCGAGCGCGGCTTCCGGGCCACCACCGTCCGCGACATCGCCGACCGCGCGGGCATCCTGTCCGGCAGCCTCTACCACCATTTCGACTCCAAGGAGTCCATGGTGGACGAGATCCTGACCGGTTTCCTCGACGCGCTCTTCGGCCGCTACGACGAGATCGTCGCGCTCGGCGCCGGGCCGCGCGAGACGTTGGAGGCTGTGGTCGTCGCCTCGTTCGAGGCGATCGACCGCAGGCACGCCGAGGTCGCGATCTACCAGAACGAGGCGGGATACCTCGCCGGGTTCGAGCGTTTCGGCTACATCGAGGAACGCAACGTCCAATTCCACAAGATGTGGTCGACCATCCTCACCGACGGAGTGACGCGGGGAGCGTTCCGCGCTGATCTCGACGTCGAGGTCGCCTACCGGTTCCTGCGCGACACCGTCTGGGTCGCCGTCCGCTGGTACACCCCGGGCGGCGCGCTGAGCTACCAGGACATCGCCCGCCAGTACCTCGGCATCCTGCTCGACGGGATCGCCACCAGCCCCAAGGAGTAGCCAGTGGCCCGTCCGGTCGCCTACGTCGTCGACGCCTTACGCACCCCGACCGGCCGCCGCGGCGGCGCGCTCAGCACGGTCCACCCGATGGACCTGGGCGCGCACGTGCTGCGGGCCCTGCTGGGCCGGGTCGACGTCGACCCGGCCGCGGTGGACGACGTGGTCTTCGGCTGCGTGGACACCATCGGGCCGCAGGCCGGTGACATCGCGCGGCTGTCGTGGCTGGCCGCCGGACTGCCGGACGAGGTGCCGGGGGTGACCGTCGACCGGCAGTGCGGGTCGAGCCAGCAGGCACTGCACTTCGCCGCGCAGGCCGTGCTCAGCGGCACCGCCGACCTCGTGGTCGCGGGCGGGGTGCAGAGCATGAGCCAGATCCCGATCGGCTCGGCGATGACCGTCGGGCAGCAGTTCGGCTTCCCCACCCCGATGTCCGGCTCGACCGGTTGGGCCGCGCGCTACGGCGCTGAGGAAGTCGACCAGTTCCGCGCCGCCGACCTGATCGCCGAGAAGTGGGCGATCAGCCGCGACGAACTGGAGGAGTTCGCGCTGACCAGCCACCAGCGCGCGGCGGCCGCCATCGATGAGGGCCGGTTCGCCCGCGAGATCGTCCCCGTCGGCGAGTTCGCCGTCGACGAGGGACCGCGCCGGGACACGTCACTGGCCAAGATGGCCGGGCTCAAGCCGCTGCGCGAGGGCGGGACCACCACGGCCGCGATGGCCAGCCAGATCTCCGACGCGGCGAGCGCGGTGCTGATCGCCTCCGAACGCGCGGTGGAGATCCACCGGCTGACCCCGCGCGCCCGCGTCCACCATCTCTCCGCCCGCGGCGACGACCCGGTGTTCATGCTGACCGCGCCGATCCGGGCCACCCGACACGCGCTGGACCGGGCCGCGATGACCTTGGACGAGATCGACTTGTACGAGGTCAACGAGGCTTTCGCCAGTGTGCCGCTCGCCTGGCTGCGCGACCTCGGCGCCGACCCGGCCCGGCTCAACGTCAACGGCGGCGGCATCGCCCTCGGCCACCCGATCGGCGCGACCGGGACCAAGCTGTTCACCACGCTGCTGCACGAGTTGGAGCGGACGGGCGGGCGGTTCGGGCTGCAGACCATGTGCGAAGGCGGTGGTCAAGCTAACGTGACCATCGTCGAACGGCTCGGCTGATTGCGGTAACCGTCGCGCGGTGGCAGCGTTGAACGTTGAAGAAGCTGGAGGCCTGCCCATGGCGCTGATGCCCGTCACCGACTCGATGTTCCTGCTCGGCGAGTCCCGCGAACACCCCCTCCACGTCGGTGGGCTGCAGCTGTTCGAGCGACCAGCGGGCGCGGGCCCGGACTTCGTCAGCGACCTGCACAAGCAGCTGCTCGAAGAGGTCGACATCCGGTCGCTGTTCCGGCGCAGGCCGCGCGGCCCGGTCGGCAGTGTCGGCCCGCTGCGCTGGGCCAACGACGACGACATCGACCTGGAGTACCACGTCCGGCTCTCCGCCCTGCCCACCCCGGGCCGCGTGCGTGAGCTGCTGGAACTGGTGTCCCGGCTGCACGGCTCGCTGCTCGACCGGCACCGCCCGCTGTGGGAGGCGCACCTCATCGAGGGCCTCGCCGACAACCGCTTCGCCGTCTACACGAAGGTCCACCACGCGCTGGTCGACGGCGTGTCCGCGCTGCGGCTGCTGCAGAAGTCCCTGTCGGAGGACCCGGACGAGCGCGACCTGCGCCCGCCGTGGTCGCCGCGCATGCGCACCAACGCCGCCGAGACACCCCGCCGCGACGACGGCAACCCGCTGGCCGGGATCACCGGCGCGGTCAACGCCGTGCGTGACGTGATCGGCTTGGCGCCCGCGGTGGTCCGGTACGTGAACCAGGTCTTCCAGGAGCAGTCCGCGACGCTGCCGTTCGAGGCGCCGAAGTCGATGTTCAACGTGCCCATCACCGGCGCCCGCCGCTTCGCCGCGCAGGGCTGGCCGATGGACCGCATCCGCGCGGTCGGCGTGGCAGCGGGCGCGACGGTCAACGACGTCATGCTGGCCATGTGCGCGGGCGCGCTGCGCGAGTACATGATCGAGCTTGGCCAGTTGCCGGACAAGCCGCTGGTCGCCGCGGTCCCGATCTCCCTGCGCGACGGCGACTCGACCGGCGGCAACGCGGTCGGCCTGATCCTGACCACGCTCGCCACGGATCTGGAAGACCCGGTCGACCGCCTGGCCGCCATCAGCGAGTCGATGCGGCGCGGCAAGCAGTTCTACAGCGGCATGAGCCAGCTGCAGATCACGGCGCTGAGCGCGATCCCGTTCGCGCCGCTCGCGGTGGCCCTGCTGCCCGGCGCGCAGAAGATCACCCCGCCCGCGTTCAACCTGCTGATCTCCAACGTGCCCGGCCCGAAGAACGCGCTGTACTGGAACGGGGCGAAGATGCAGGGCGTGTACCCGGTGTCGATCCCGTATGAGGGTCAGGCGCTCAACATCACGGTGACCAGCTACAACGGCAGCCTGGAGTTCGGCCTCACCGGCTGCCGCCGCTCAGTGCCCCACCTCCAGCGGCTGCTGACGCATTTGGAATCCACCCTCGCCGCTATGGAGAAGCAGCTGGGTTGATCCCCAGGCGGGTCAGGGTCTCGTTGGCCTGGGCCATGATCCCGTCGATCAGGTCGGCGCAGGTGGGCAGGTCGTCGAGCAGGCCGACGACCTGGCCGGAGGCGAGCACCCCGGCGTCGGTGCGGCCCTTGACCAGTCCTTCTCGCAGCAGCATGGGCGTGTTGGCGGCCATGATGGTCTGCGCCCAGGACAGTTCCTTCGACCGGCGCATGGCGAGGCCGTCGCGGACCAGGGCGGGCCAGCTGACCTTGCTGATCCCCTTGAACCTGGCGGCGTTGCGCACAGCGGCGATCAGCGGGGTGAGCCGGTTCCCGCGTTCCAGACGGTCGACCAGATCGGTCCGGAGCACCCGGTGCGGCATCCCGTCGACCTTCCGGCTGACCACCGTGCCGTCCAGTCCTTTGGCCAGGTAAGCCTGTTTGACCTCGTCGGGAACGGTGCTCTCCTGGGTCAGCAGGAACCGTGTCCCCATCGCGATCCCGTGCGCACCGTACGCCAACGCCGCGACCAGGCCGCGGCCGTCGAAGAAGCCGCCCGCAGCGACGACCGGGATGTCCACACTGTCCACAACGGACGGAAGTAGCAGTGTCGTGGCGACGGACCCCGTGTGGCCGCCGCCTTCCCCGCCCTGCACGATCACCGCGTCCGCGCCCCACGCCGCGACCTTCTCCGCGTGTCTGGCCGCGCCGACGGACGGAATCACGACGATGCCGTGCTCTTTCAGTCTGGCGATGAGGTCCGGCTTGGGCGCCAGTGCGAAGGAGGCGACCCGCACGCCCTCGCTGATCAGCAGCTCCACCCGGGCAGGCGCGTCGGCGGCGTCGGCACGGAGGTTGACGCCGAAGGGGCTGGCGGTGCGGGACTTGGTCTCCGCGATGGCCTTCGCGAGTTCGTCGTAGGTCATGGTCGCCGACGCGAGGATGCCGAGCCCGCCCGCGTTCGCCACCGCCGACACCAGCCGGGGGCCCGCGACCCAGCCCATGCCGGTCTGCACGACCGGGTGCCGGACCCCGACGAGTCTGGTGAACGCGGTGTCCATCACGCCCGGACCTCCCGCTCGCGCAAGCCTTTCGGGTCCAGTTCCGCGAGCAGCTTCAGTTCCTCGTCCGTCGGCTGCCGGGTCTCGCTGACGTCCTCGACGACGAGCTCGAACCCGGTCGCCGCTTGGACCTCCGCCACCGAGACGCCCGGATGCACTGACACCAAACGCATCCGGTGGTCCGGGGTGACGAAGTCGAGGACCGCCAGGTTGGTCACCACGCGGTGGATGTCGTGGAAGGGGCCCGCGTCCTTGTCGTAGCCGACACCGGAGACCATGTCGACCTTGCCGACGAACACCCGCGGGCTGTGCCTTGGCACCCAGTAGCTCGTCCGGTGGTTCACCGTGTTCCCCGGCGCGCCGCGCACGCCGAGGAGTTGGCGGGTGGGCTGCTCGTGGGGGCCGATGCACGAGATGTTCTGGTTGCCGTACTGGTCGATCTGGTTGGCGCCCATCACCACGTGCCTGCGGCCGTTGGCGAGCACGTCGAACACCATCCGGTACGGCAGCCAGCCCTCGACCCGGCCGCGTTCGCCGAGCGCGGGTGTGTCGGCCAGCAGGTACGCCTCGCCGTCGGACAGCAGCAGGTCGGGCTCGCTGGTCAGGCGGGCGAGGCGGGCGCCGACGGTGGGCAGCGTGCCCATGGGGCTGGCGAGGATCTCGCCGTCGCCGCGGAACAGGTCGGCGCAGGCGGCGGCGCAGAGGTCGGCGAGGGTCATGACGCGTACCGGTCCAGGAAGTCGGGGTCGGCTTGGGCGTACTCCCGCTGCAGCGCCTCGTCGCGGTCGTAGTCTGGGACGCAGCTGGTGAATCCCGCGCCGCCGGGGGACTCGACCACGCCGTCGACCATCATGCGGTTGAGGAGAATGGTCTGCACCGGGACCAGGTCGGCGGTGTCCACGACCTTCTCGCACGACACATAGCGGCGTTTGGCTGCTAGGCAGAACAAGTCGTCGAAGTACGGGTCCGGGCCGAGGTACTGGGCGTTGCCGTGCTTGTCGGCGCGGTTGAGGTGCACGAGCGCGGCGTCGAGGTGGATGGCGGGCATCGCGACCAGCTCGGTGTCGTCGGCGTACGGGGACCTGATGGTCTTCAAGGTCGGGTCGTGGCGCAGGACGTCGGAGCCGAGGCCCGCGCGGATCGGGAGGAACGGCAGCCGGTGGGCCGCGGCCCGCAGGCCGCACTGGACCATGCCCTCGTCCAGTTCCCGGACGCTGATCGCGCCGGACTGCCGGGCCCGTTGGAACCACGGGTCGTAGGCGATGCTGTCCAGCGATACGAACCCGAACACCACCTCGCGGACCTTCCCCGCCGCGCACAGCAGGCCGACATCGGGGCCGCCGTAGGAGACCACGGTCAGATCGCGCAGGCCGGAGCGCAGGATCGCCCGGACCAAGGCCATCGGTTTGCGTCGGGAGCCCCAGCCGCCGATGCCGATCGTCATGCCGTCGGCCAGTTCGGCCACCACCTGTTCGGCGGTCATCCGCTTGTCGCGCATCATCCGTCCAGAAAGGACTGCCGGGCGGCGTCGGCCGCGCCGATCAGGTTCAGTTCGTAGGTGAAGCCCTGCTCGTAGCGGTAGCTGCGGTGCACCGGCTGCGGGTCGATGCCGTTGATCGCCTCTTTCGCCCGGCGGATCACCCTGGTGTCCTTCGCGGCGATCTCCTTGGCCAGCGCGAGCGCGGCGGCGTCGAGGGAGTCGCGGGGGACCACCTCGGCGACCGAGCCGAACCGGTGCAGCGTGGCGGCGTCGATCGAGCGGGCGGTGAAGTAGAGCGTGCGCATGAGGTGTTGGGGGACCAGTCGGGCCAGGTGGGTCGCCGCGCCCAGCGCGCCACGGTCGACCTCGGGCAGGCCGAAGGTGGCGTCGTCGGCGGCGACCACGACGTCGGCGTTGCCGACCAGCCCGATCCCGCCGCCGAGGCAGAAGCCGTTGACCGCCGCGATCACCGGGACCGCGCACTCGTAGACGGCCGCGAAGGCGGCCGCACAGCCCTTGTTGGCGCCGATCAGGGCGTCGTAGCCCTCTGTGGCCTGCATCTCCTTGATGTCGACCCCGGCGTTGAAGCCGCGGCCCTCGGCCCGGAGCACGACGACCCGGACCTCGGGGTCGCGCCCGAGGGCGACGAGCCTGTCGGCCAGGTCGAACCAGCCGGCGACGTTCAGGGCGTTGACCGGCGGGTTGTCCATGACGACCTCGGCGATGCCGCGGTCGTCGACCGTGTGCGTGGTGGGCATCCGGCTACTTTCTGATGGTCCGTCAGATCTGGGCGGCACCGTAGTGACCGCCCGTCCCGGGTGGCGAACGTCGTTCAACGGAGGTGTGCCCGTGGC
>DATLIA010000322.1:0-25106 GCA_035540215.1 Actinokineospora sp.
GCCGACCGGACCCGGCCGCTGTCGATCGCCGACGCCGCCTACGTCATCTTCACCTCTGGGTCGACCGGCAAGCCCAAGGGCGTCGTGGTGACCCACCGGAGAACAGCGTCATCGCGATGTCGGCCATCGACACGTCGAAGCTGATCGACACCGCCAGCAGGAACCGGCTGCCCGGCCCGATCAGCAGCCGGTCGACGTGCTCGGCCACCATGCCGCCGACACCCCGGTGGGTCACCACGACGCCCTTGGGCTTGCCGGTCGACCCAGAGGTGAAGATGACGTAGGCGGCGTCGGCGATCGACAGCGGCCGGGTCCGGTCGGCGTCCGTCGGGTTGGTGTCGGGGTAATCCGGCTGGTCGACGAGCACCGCTTCGGCCTCGCCCAGGATCGCCGACACCTCGGCGGTGGTGACCACCACGGCGGGCCGGGCGTCGTCCAGGATCAGCGCGATCCGGTCGGCCGGGTACGACGGGTCGATCGGCAGGTACGCCGCGCCCGACTTCAGCACGCCCAGCCAGGCCACGATCATCTCCGCGGAGCGGGGCACCGCCAGCCCGACCAGGTCACCCGGTCCGACGCCCTGGGCGATCAGCCGCCGCGCGAGGCGGTTGGCCCGCGCGTTCAGCTCCGCGTACGTCAGCTCGGTGAAGCCGTGCACCAGTGCGAGCGCGCCGGGGTCGGCCGCGCACGCCGCCTCGAACAGCTCCGGCATCGGCGCGGTGCGCACGCCGGGGAACCGGGACGACGCTGGGTTGTGCGACATGTGCTGGCCTCCGCTAGCTCTGGTCCGCCCGCCGGATCGACGCGGGTCGCCGGTCTCCACTCTGGCCCGGCCACCCCGAGCGCCACCCGAGCCAAAGCGCGATGGAATGGATCGTTTTGGCCCGGTGCGCCAGGACACGCCCTAACGCGAAAGGCCGGGTCGGGGCGATGTCCGCCCCGACCCGGCCTCCGCCGTTCGCCGCTACCCGGTCACTCCCTCGTCACCGGCGCGGCGACGGCATGCGCCCCTGCCGTCCTGTGCGCGGCCCGCTGAGCCCGCCCGTCGATGTCATCTGTCGACGTCGCATAGACGCCGGTCACGTGGGCGATCGCGTCGGCGTTCCGGTCGAGGATGCCGAGATTGAGGTTGCCCAGCGTGTCGCACCTTGCGTCGTAGCACTGGTGGTAGGCCACGCCCGCCGTGCCGCCCCACTTGGCCGCCTGCGCCTCGGTCTTGAGGAACTGCAGACCCGTGTAGGTGCCGCCCGACGGGATTCCCTCGGCGATGAAGAACGAGTACTCGCCGCGGGCCTGCCCGATGTTGGTCTCCTCCGTGGGGATCCCGACGCCGTTCAGGTAGCCCGCGAACGCCTGCTCGATCTGCCCGGACCCGTACGGCATCGGACCGACCGTGCCGGTCGAGTTGTCGCCGTCGTAGACGAAGTACCCGCCGTTGGACGAGCCGATCGCCTCGACCGCCAGATACAGCGCGATGTCCAGCTTCTGGCCGGTGGTCAGCGAGGCCAGGTAGTCGTCCGAACCCGCGCTGTCGCCAGTCCCGCCCCACCATGCGAACCGAACCGCGTTCTCCACCTTCGGGTGGCTGCCCATGCGCAGCGCCAGTTCCAGCTGGGCCGAGACACCGGAGGCGTTCTCGTTCATGCCAGGGCTGTCCGGCGAGCTGTCCAGGTGCGCGCCCGCGACGATGACGTTGTCGGTGCGGCCACTTCGGGTCTGGGCGATCAGGTTGTGGCTCAGGGTGGGCTCGTCGTGGTCGCGCAGGTCGACGGTGGCCGACCCGCCCGCCAGCGCGATCAGGACGGCGCCGTCCTCACCGGAGACCCCCGCGACCGGGATGGTCACCTGGGTCGGGTCGAGGTCGCCGCGCGCCGGACCGGGGCTGTTGTTGTAGATCAGCGCCGCCACGGCACCAGCCTGGGCAGCTGACTTCGCCTTGATGGTGAAGGGGCAGCCGCCGCGCCGGATCAGCGCGACCGAGCCCGCCGCGTCGACGTAGTCGGTGACCTCGCACCCGGTCGTCGCGTCGATCGGGACGACCTTGAGCGGACCGGTGACGCCGCCGACCGGGGTGAACGGCGAGCCGCCCATCCGGATGGGCACCACCGTGGTCGAGCCGACCGTCACGGTCGCCGCGTCGATGACCCGGCGGTCGTAGGTGAACTCCTGGACGCTGACGTCGAAGCCCGCCGCACGGACCTGGCCCTCGACGTAGGCGAAGCTCTCCTGCAAACCGGGCGACGGGTCGTCCCGCGAGCCGCCGTTGCGGTCGGCGATGGCCTGCAGCGCGGTCAGGTGGTGGTTGATGCCCTCGATCGTCACGCTCCTGACCAGCCGGTCGGCCAGCGTGCCGCGTTCGGCCTGCGCCGCCGGGGTGATCGCCGCGGGGATGACCGCGACCGTCGCGATCACCGCCGCGGCGACGCCCAGTCTGGACGCCCTCACGCGTTCTCCCCCGCCACCGTGGCCGGAGTGAGCGACTTCGCGACCCGGGTCGCGGCCCGGCGGTCGCGCGGCGGGATGCCGTTGACGTCCTCAGTGGACATCGCGTAGGTGCCGGTGACGAACGCCAGCGCGTCGGCGTTGCGGGACAGGATGTCCCGGTTGATGTTGCCCAGGTTGTCGCACGGGGCGAGGTTGCACGGGTCGAACGCGAGACCAGCCGTGCCGCCCCACTTCGCCGCCTGCGCGGGCGTCTTGATGTGCGGGATGCCCGCGAACGGGCCGCCGGTCGGGATGCCCGCGGCGATGAACGTGGCGTAGTTGCCTTGCCCGACAACAGGAGCGGGCTCGGTCTGCACGCCGATGCTCGTCATGAAGTCCACCAGCGTCTTCTCGATCTGCGCGGACCCGTGCGGCATGGCGCCCGCCTGCCCGGCGGAGTTGTCGCCGTCGAAGACGAAGTGCCCGCCGTTGGGCGAGCCAAGCGGCGCGACGTCGAGGTACATCGCGAGGTCGAGCCGCTGCTCGTCGCTGAGCGAGTTCAGATACGGCGCGGCGCCCGAGTGCGGGACATCAGCTCCCCAGAAGGCGAACCGGACCGCGTTGTTGACCCTCGGCGACCCACCGAGCTTGCGGGCCAGCTCCAGCGTCGCCGCCGCGTTGGACCCGTTGTCGTTGACGCCCGGCGACGTGGTGACGCTGTCGGAGTGGGTGCCGAGGAGGATCACGTTGTCCTTGCGCCCAGTGCGGGTCTGGCCGATCACGTTGCGCGAGGTGGTCGCCTCGACGTGCCTGCGCACCTCGACGTTCGTCGACACACCCGACGACCCGGTGAGCTTCGCGCCGTCGGCCGAGCCGAGCATGGCCGACGGGATCCTGGCCTGCGCCGCGTCCACCACGCCGCCGACCGCGCCGACGGAGTGGTTGTAGAACACCACGGCGATGGCGCCGAGACCTTCAGCGACCAGCATCTTCTGCGTGTACGCGCAGCCACCGCGCTTGACGAGTGCCACGGCGCCCACCGTGTTCAGGCCCGCGTAGTCGGTAGCCTGACAACCGGAGTCGGCGTCGGCGGGCACGACCGCGAGCGGGCCGGTGACGCCGCCGACGGCGGTGTCCGGCGACCCGATCAGCGGGTTCGGCGCGAGGCTGACGGGGCCGGCGACGACGACGGACTTGTCGATGACGACCCGGTCGTAGGTGAACTCGTGCGAGCTCACCTCGAAGCCCGCCGTGCGCAGCGTGCTCTCGATGTACTCCTGGGTCTTGGTGAAGCCGGGGCTCGGGTCGGCGCGGTGGCCGCCGTTGCGGTCGGCGATGCGCTGCCAGGCAAGCAGATGCCGGTTGACGCCGTCGAGGGTCACCCGCTCGACGAGCTTCTCCGCCAGGGTCGGCTTGGTCTGCGGCACCGCGTGCGCGGTGCCCATCGGCAGGGCGGCGACGGCGATGACCGCCATGGCCATGGCGCTGCGGACGCGGCTCATTCGGCACCGCCCAGGGTGGTCGCCTTCAGGCCTGCCGACTTCTGGGTGGCGGCGGTGCGAGCCTGCACCCGCGAGGCGCGCGCGGGGACGCCGTTGACGTCCTCGGTGCTGACGGCGTAGCCGCCGAGCACGTGAGCCAACGCGTCGGCGTTGCGGTCGAGGACGGCCCGGTCGACATTGCCCAGGTTGTCGCACGGCTGCTGGTGGCACGGGTCGAAGGACACGCCCGCGGTCCCGCCCCACTTGGTGGCCTGCGCGGGGGTCTTCTGCCGGAAGGTGCCCGCGTAGAGCCCGCCGGTCGGGATGCCTGCCATGATGAACTGGCTGTGGTCCCACTGCCGGTCGAAGTTGCTGCCCTCGACCTCGATCGCTTGGCCCCCAAGGTATCCGGCGAAGGCCTGCTCGATCTGCGCCGAGCCGTACGGCATCGGGCCGACGGAGCCGGTGGAGTTGTCGCCGTCGTAGACGAAGTAGCCCGCGTTCTTCGACCCGATGGAGTTGGAGTTCAGGTACATCGCGATGTCGAGCTGCCGCTCGAAGCTCAGCGACCGCAGGTAGGCGCCCGCGGCGGTCTTGTCGACGTCCTCCGCGCCCCACCACGCGAACCGGACCGCGTTGCCGACCCGCGGCGACGGGCCGAGCTTCAGCGCGATCTCCAGCAGCGCGGCCGAGCTGGTGCCGGTGTCGTTGATGCCCGCGCTGGTCGGGATGCTGTCGAGCTGCGCGCCCGCCAGCACGACGTTGTCGGCTCGGCCGGTGCGGGTCTGCGTCACCAGGTAGCGGCTGGTCGTCATCTGACGGTGCGAGCGAATGTCCACAGTGGTCTGCGTGCCCGCGACGGCGGTCAGGGCGAGACCTTCGGCGGTGGTCAGACCAGCGGTGGGGATCTTGGACTGGGCCGGGTCGACGCCACCGTAGCCGGGTCCGTCGACGTGGTTGTAGATCAGCGCGGCGATCGCACCGGCCTGCGCGGCTACGACCTGCTTCTGGGTGAAGGGGCAGCCGCCGCGCTTGATCAGCGCGATCCCGCCGGTGGCGTTGATGCCCGCGTAGTCCTCGATCTGGCAGCCAGGGGTGGTGTCGACGGGGACGGCGAGCAGCGGGCCGGTGACGCCGCCGACCGGGGTGCTGACCGAGTCCGTCATCTGCAGCGGCTGCGCCTTGACCGCGCCCGCGACGACGGTCGCGGCGTCGACAACGATCCGGTTGTAGGTGAACTCCGGGGTGCTGACGTCGAAACCGACGGCGCGCAGTTTGCCCGCGACGTAGTCGAGGCTCTTCTGGTAGCCCGGGGTGTGCGCGGCCCGGGTGCCGCCGTTGGTGTCGGCGATGCGCTGCAGCGCGATGAGGTGGCGGTTGATGCCGTCGGCGGTCACCTGCCGGACGAGCCGGTCACTCAGCGCGGCCGGGTCCGGCGCGGCCTGGGCGCCCGGTGCCATGGCGAGCACACTGCCCGCGATGACGACGGCCACAGCGCTGCGGCGCCGCCAGTTTCGATTCGTTCGTGGCGTTGATGGGGACACGGGAACTCCCTCACAGTCGGTACCGCGAGCCCGCGGCGCGGTGGTCACGTGCCGCAGCCTGCCGGGTGGACCGAGCCCAATCCCGTGCCATTTCAGGCCAAGGTGGATCGGTTTGCGGCCACGGCACGGGAATCCACCGTCGCGTGCTTCCTTGTGGCAGTGACTGTGCGCTAGCGTCGGCGATCCACAAGGGGGCAAGGACCATGCCAATGGAGCGCGAAGTGGACCGGTCTGGCGATGCAAGTGGCGTGACCCACAACGTTGACCGGGTCTCGACATGCCCACGACGCCGCTGCCCGCGTTGCGGGAACGGCCAAGTACAACCCGGTACGAGTGCCGTCCCCGCGCCTTGGCACCGACGCCGTGGACACGCCGATACCCGGCCAACGCTATGAGTCACACCACTAGTGAGCTCGCGGGCCTGATCGGCGATTGGGCGACGCGAAAAGGACCGCTGTACCGAAAGCTGTCCGAGGCCCTGAGCCTGTTGATCCGGGAGGGCGTGCTGCGCACGGGCGACCGCCTGCCGTCGGAACGCGACCTCGCCAAGTCGCTCGCGGTCAGCCGCGCGACCGTCGTCGCGGCCTACGACGAGTTACGTGGCTCCGGCCTGATCGAGAGCCTGCGCGGCAGCGGAACCCGGGTGATCGCGAAGGTGCGCCCGCGGTCGAGCGCGGCGGACGGCCGGGTGCCGGGCGGCCGGGCCACGTCGATCTTCCAGCGGATGGTGGACGGCCCCAGCGAGCTGATCTCCCTGGCGTTCGCGGGCGAACCGGCCGCCGACGAGGTGGGCGACGCCCTCGCCGAGCTGGTCCGGCACGGCCTGCCCGAGCTGATGTCGGACTCGGGCTACCACCCGCGTGGCTACCCGCCGCTGCTGGAGGCGATCTCCGAACACCTCACCCAGCACCGCCTTCCCACTGTGCCGGACCAGGTCCTGGTCACCACGGGCGCCCAGCAGGCCATCGGCCTCATCGCACAGATGTACCTGCGCCCCGGCGCCACCGTCGTCGTCGAGTCCCCCAGCTGGCCCGGCTGTCTCGACGTGTTCCGCGCGTCCGGCGCCAAGCTCATCGGGGTTCCACTGGATGACGAGGGCGTCCGCACCGACGGGATCGCCCAGGCGTTCGCCGAAAGCCCGGTGCTCGCCTACCTCATGCCGACCTACCACAACCCGACCGGCACACTGATGTCCGCGGACCGCCGCAGGCAGCTCGCCGAGCTGGCCGCCCGGTTCGACGTCCCGGTGGTCGAGGACAACGCCTACAGCGCCTTCGCCACCACCGACGGCCAGCCGCACCCGCCGCCCATCGCCGCGTTCGCCGGCCCGGGTGCCGAGGTGCTCACCGTGGGATCACTGGCCAAAGCCGTCTGGGGTGGTCTGCGGATCGGCTGGATCCGCGGCCCCGGCGAGGTGATCGAACGCCTGGCCAGGCACAAGGTGCGCGCGGACCTCGCCAGCCCGGTACTCGACCAGGCGATCGCGGTGTCGCTGCTGCCCAAGATCGTCGACATCGCGGGCGACCGCGCGTGCAGGCTGCGGCCCCGCCTCGACCACCTCAAGCAGCTGCTGACCGAACAGCTCCCCCAATGGCGCTGGCAGGTCCCCGACGGCGGCTCGGCGCTGTGGATCGAACTCCCCGACACCGACGCGCAGGTCTTCGCCCAGGTCGCGCTGCGCCACGGCGTGGAGATCGTCCCCGGTTCGGCGACGGATCCGTCCGGCGCGCACGACGGGTTCATCCGGCTGCCCTACACCTTCCCGGTGCAGGTCCTCACCGAGACCGTCGCCCGCCTGCGCCGCGCCTGGCTCGAACTGCGCAGGCACGGCCCGACGTCCGACCCGGTACAGACAATCTTCTAAGCCTCGGGCACCGAGTAGATCACTCGGATCTGGGCGATCCGGTAGCCCGCGCGGGCGAACGCGGCGGCCATCGGCGCGTTCCCCGTGTCGGTCGTCGCGGTGATCAGTTCGGCGCCGTTCGCGGCGTGAAACCGGGTTATCTCGCTGAGCACGTCATCGATGAGGCCCTGGCCACGCAGTTCCGGGACGATGCCCAGATAGCCGACATTCGGGTTGTACGGGGTCGCCGACGGGATCGCGAGCCCCGCGAGCCGCCCGTCGGCGGTGTAGGCGAGCCGCCACCAGTCGCGGTCGCCAGGGCAGCCGAGGTAGAAGTCCATTTCCTCGCGCGCGGTGGCCTTGGCCCCCAACGCCTCCAGGTTCCGCCGCGTCTCGTCGTCGAGGCTGCCGACGGCGATCCGCTCGAACACGTCCAGGAACTCCGCGTCCGACGCGGGCGCGAACGTGAGCCTGCCCGCGGACTCGGGGACACCGGCCTCGGGTGTCCACTCCAGCCGGAGCCGCTCCACCTCGTCGGTCATCCCGGCGGCCATGGCCGCGGCGCGGCGCCAGGCCAGCGCGGCGACGACATCGGGCGCGTCGCGCCAGCCGACGGGCAGGGTCAGGTTGTAGACCGGCACGTTCGGCGCGCCCTGGTCGCCGAAGGCGCGGGCGCCCGCGTCGAGCAGTCCGGCCGCGACCGCCACCCGGTCGGCGATCGCCGCGTCGACGTGCAGGCAGTCCAAGGCGACGGGATGGTCGCTGGTGGACTGGCCCCACCACAGCGCGCGGGCCACCACTCGGCCGTCCTCCTCGGCGATCCACGACCACTCCGGCCGGTACATCCCCTCGGCGTACTCGGCCCGATAGCGCTCAGCGTCGATCCAGCTGACCGGCTCGTCCACCGTGAAGGCGGTCAGGCGGTCGAGGTCTGCCTCGGTGGTGGACCGGAATCGCAAACGTTCTCCTGGTACTCAGCGGTAGGCATTGCGCCGCCTAGCCTGCCAGGTCGTCGAAGAAATCGGCCACGCGGCGGGCAGGCGTGCCCAAGACCATCGAAGGAGTGACGCGGTCTTCTGCGCGTTCCCTCCGCCCCCGCCTACGGTTTGGCCATGGCGGACACGATCCTGGTCACCGGGGGCACCGGCTACGTCGCCGGTCGATGCGTAGTCGAACTTCCCCACCAGGAACCTGCCGAACCTCGCCGTACGCGTCGCCGCGCTGGCCGACCGCTCGCTGCGCGAGATCATGCCCGCCCTCGGCCGCCGCCATAGGCACACCACCGCGAAAGCCGAACGCCTGCTCGACTGGCGCCCCCGCCCCGCGGCCGAGTCGGTCGTCGACCGCGGCCGCAGCCTCATCGCCCACGGCGTCGTGACCTGACACAACAGGCCAGGGGCCTGGCGGTGACCGCCAGGCCCCTTGTCCTCTATGGACCGTCAGGGCCCGCCGATGGCGATGCCACTGGAGACGATCGTCGCGCCCGGCAGCCCCGCTCCACTCATCTCCGTGGTGACCGCTCCGGTCCCGACCTCGAGCCCCCGCACTGTGACCGTGTAGGTCACCGACGCTCCCGGTGTCGGAGCGCTGCTGGTCACCCGCTGATCAGCCGTCGGCAGGACGGCGGCCATGTCACCGCTGCCGAACTGGTTCTCCGCGCCGACCAGGAAGGGCTGCCCCGGCGACGCGGGCAGGTTCGCCGGGTCGTAGGCGTAGGTGATGTCCTGCGTGCCGTCGACGCCGATCCACACCTGGAACACCCGGCCGGACGCGGTGCCGAAGACGTTCACCCGGTACTCGATCACCACCCACGTGTTCACGCCATCGGTGAGCGTGCCCGCGAAGATGCCGGGCGCCCCGGCGCCGTCGAGATCGGTCCAGAACGGCGCGAGCACGTTGTTCGGCCGAGCCGGACTCGGCCCCGAGGGCAGGGTGCAGCAGTTGTTGTCCTCGGAGTTCCCGCCGCCCACGATCAGGTAGCCGTTGGAGTCGGCGCCGATCCTGCTGTAGGTCACCCCGTTGTAGACGAACGCGGGCACATTGAAGTTGATGATCTGCTCGTCGCCGATCGGGATCGGGGTGATCCCGAAGGCGTCCAACGGGATGTAGCCCGCCAACTCGCCGGGGTCCATCGACGGCACGCC
This sequence comes from Actinokineospora sp., assembly GCA_035540215.1. Taxonomy (GTDB): domain Bacteria; phylum Actinomycetota; class Actinomycetes; order Mycobacteriales; family Pseudonocardiaceae; genus Actinokineospora. Next base: position 9,437 of record DATLIA010000322.1, read on the forward strand.
CGGCACCGCGCCCGCCACCAGGACGTTCGACTTGCGGACCGTCCGGTTGTTCACAATGGACGCGTTCGTCGCACCGGTCACCTTGAGGTTCTTGGTGACCGTGGTGATCATGTCGACGGTGGTGTCGGTGAACGAGCTGTTCGTCGCGGTGATCGAGCACGTGCTGGCCCCGTTGACCGGGATGCTCGTCGGCGCGCACGAACTGGCCAGGCTCACGTGCGCCTGCCCGGTCACGTAGGCCACCGGCAGGTGCAGGGTCGGGTTCGTGGCCCGGTCGGGCACCAGCCGGACCTCGCCGAAGAACTGGGCGGGGGCGGCCTGCGACTCGATGGTGATGCTGAGCTGGACGGACTGGCCGGGGTCGACGGTGAACTTCTTGGGCAGCACCGTGATCTTGGCACCCGCGGGCGCCGTCGCCTCGGCGCTGTAGCGCTGCCGCTGCCCGGTGACGTTCTTGGCCGTGCGGATCGTGGTCAGCCTGCCCGGCATCACCTTCGCGTTGATCGACGGGATATTCAGGTGCACCGCGTTGAGCGCGTCATTGCCCAGCAGGGCCATGTTCGCCGCGGACTCGTCGAACGTCAGGCCCGGCAGCCACGCCTTGGTCAGGTCGATGCGGCCCGCGCCGAGGTCGAACGGGTCGGCCCGGGTCGTCCTGTCCTCCTTGACCACGTTCGTGGTCGCGGTGGTCATCAGCCCGGACCTGATCTGGCCTGGGGTCCAGCTCGGGTTGAGCGCCTTGAGCAGGATGCCCGCACCCGCGTTGTGCGGGGAGGACATCGATGTGCCCGCGATCGCCTGGAAGTACTCGCCGCCGGGACCGGAGTTCACCGACTCCACCACTGGGGTGTCGCCCGCGAGGATCTGCACACCGGGAGCGGTGACGTCGGGCTTGATGAAGTGTCCGCCCGGTCCACGCGAGGAGAACGCGGCCATGACATCGCCCGTGCCCGCGCGGGCCTGGCCCGCGGTGAACTGGGCGGTCTCGCCGCTGTGCGAACCGAGGAACGCCAGCAGCGCCGTGCCGTTGGCAAGGTGCACCGCGGGCAGCCAGTGCGTGTCGGTCAGGCTGTCGGCGAGGCTCGGGTTGTAGAGCACCATGCCCACCGCGCCGCCCTGCAGGACGTTGAATCCCTTCAGCACCCGACCGGGACTGCGCTCGCAAGCGACGATCTTGCCGGTGAAGAGGCCCGCGGGGGCGGGGATGTCGCACAGCGGACGCGAGTACGGCGCCGCGCTCGCGAGCACGATCGGGGCCGGGCCCGCACCAGGGGTGATCGACGCGCCGTCGGCGGTGTAGGTGTCGCCGTTGTCGGCGGTCACCGTCAGCGTGCTGGCGAACTCACGGGTCTGGGTCGAGGCGGCCACCGTGGTCACCCACGGCGACAGGTGCGACGCCGTGCCCGCACCCGGGCCCGCGTTGCCCGCGGACGCGGAGACGAACACGCCCGCGGCGTAGGCGTCGAGGAAGGCCAGTTCGGTCGGGTCGGTGTACGGGTCCTCGCCACCGGAGATCGAGTAGTTGATCACGTCGACGCCGTCCACGATGGCCTGGCCGACCGCGGCGGTGGTGTCGGACGGGTAGCAGCCACCGGGGCCGCACACCTTGTACTCCATCACCCAGGCGCCGGGCGCGATGCCGTGGATCGGCGCCTGCGAACGGCCGAGGACGGACACGTTGGTCACGATGTTGCCCGCGGTCGTCGACGCGGTGTGGGTGCCGTGGCCGTTGCTGTCGCGCGCGGTCCCCTGGAACGGGTCGTCGCCAATGATGATGTCGTAGGTGTCGGTGAAGTGCGCGCCGCCGATGAGCTTCTTCTGGCAGGCGAACACGTCGGTCGCCGGGGTCAGCGGGTTGTCACCGAAGACGCACTCGCGGGCCGGGCCGGGCGGCACGGGCAGATTGCCCAGGTCGGCGAACGACGGGTGCTCCGGCCAGACGCCGGAGTCCAGGTTGCCGTAGAGCACGCCTTCACCGGCGTCGGACGTGGTGCCGAGCTGGTTGTACGGGCTGGTCGCGCCGATGAACTGCGGGCTGGAGTCGGTGAGGAGCTGGTTCGGAGAGTCCTGCTGGACGGCGACCACGTTCGGGATCGCCAGGATCTCGGCGATCTTGTTGGCGGGCACCCTGGCCGCGACACCGCCGTAGACGACGCGCAACGAGCGGTCGACGGTGGCCTGCGGGACGCGTCTGGTCAGCTCGGTGCCGAGCGCCTTCTCCTGGCCCGCCGCGTATCCGTCGTACTTCTGCTGAGCGGGCGTGCGCTCCTTGAGCTTCTTCCCCGTGACCGACGGGCTGGTGGGCGCCAGACCCGGCACGCCGCCCGCGTAGGTGGCCACAGAGTCGTAGTCGAGTTTGATCAGAACCGGGATCAGGGTGCTGTCGGTACGGCCGAGCAGCGACTGGTCGGTCTTCGCCAGCCTGCTGGTCGGCGCCTTGTCCGCGGCCACCCGTTCGGCGGGGGCCAGTGCCGCGCCACTCAGATCGGCGCGGCCGGGTGCGGCGACCGCGTCGACGACGGCGGTGGCCAGGAAGAGGGGGACTACGGCCGTCACAACCGCGGCCCGAACGGATCCACGACGCCTCATGGCGTGCCTCCAAGTTGGATGCAGCAACACCAGTGAGGTCGCCTATCGGGTGAAACTGTTACCCCATTCGCGGCGATTCGATCACCCAAATAGGGGTAACTTTGCGCAACGAGCCTCTACGCCTGCGTACCGCGCCCGTCAGCCGAGGTGCGCCACCAGCGGCGCGACGCCAGCGCGGCCAGCACCGCGCCGGTGGCGTTGACCAGGACGTCGTCCACCGACGACACCCGGTCGAGCCGCAACACGTACTGCGCGATCTCGACCATGACAGAGCAACCCGCCCCGAGCGCCAGCACCCGAGGCAGGGACGCCGGCGCCCGGAACCGGATCGGGGCGAAGAACCCCAGCGCCGCGAAGATCAGCAGGTTGCCCGCTATCCCGAGGGGCCCCATCGTGAGCAGGTCCCGAAACGGGACCAGGCTGACCCGCGCGGGGACGACGCCCGCGCCCGATCCCGGCATCATGGTCAGCCACACGAACGGCACGGTCCCGTAGACCATGCCCACCTCGGCCAGCGACAACCGCCAGGCCGACGCCACCCCCGCGGCACGTCGACGGCGCGCCAGCGCCCACGCCACCAGCGCGGCCAACGGCAGCCCCACCAGCATCATGAGCATCACGCCGTTGAACGTGTCGAGGCATCCGTGCCACTGCCCGGCAAAGCACCTCGGGGCGGACATCATGAGCGGCCGCCGCACGACGAACAGGACCCCAGCCAGACCAAGGACCGCCAGGGTGAGGAACACGATTCGGCGCGCGTTGCGAGGCGGGGCGGTATTCACGCCCCCATTAGAGAGGGAAGGCCGTTGTGGGGGCATACGCAAATTGTGAACAACTCGGCCGTTCTGACGGGCTGACCGGGCCGGGGCGAATCAGGGGAACACCCCGGGCAAACCCTGATGGCGAGCCGCCGCGGAACCGGCAGCATGGGGTTGTCAGGGGATCCGTACCGCAGCACGAGGAGAGTTCATGAACGAGGCCAAGCCTGAGACCACCCGCTCCGCCGCCGACTCCGTAGTCGACGCGGTACGAGGTTTGTTCCACGCGGGCATCAGCCAGCGCGTGGTCGTCCGTGACAGCAAGGACGATGTGGTCCTGGACGTGCCGTTGGCCGTCGGCATGGTGGCCGCGCTGGCCGCGCCAGTGGCGACGACGATCGGCGCCGGGGTAGCGCTGGTCGGCAAGTGCGGCATCAAGATCGAGAACCGGGAATCGCACTCCACGCCCCCCGCGACAGTCGTCGACGCCGAGTGATCAGCCGCAGGTGACGTCCGGGGGCTCCGCCCGTCTCTTACCTGCGTGGGTTGGCGGCGCTCGCCAACTGAGCGGCTCAGCTCGCGTGATCGGAGGCGGCGGCGCAGCCGGTGTCCTTGAGATGCAAGTCGATGTACCGGGCGAGGATCAGCGGGTCCTGGGGGTCGCCTGCTTGGAAGGTGATGCGTCGCAGCAGGCTGACTTCATTCAGTGCCTCACCCTCGCGGGCGAGAATGAAGACGAGGGCGAGAAAGGCGCCCGAATACTGAGGAAAGCCCTTCCCACAAGCCCCGCGGTTGGACCCGCCCAACCGACGGTCGACGATCAAGCAGAACAGGATTGTCGCGTTGTTGAGGGTGGGCCGCTGGTCAAGAAGAGTGGCCCAGCTCCGTGTACAGCCTGCGCATCCGGGCGCCTGCCATCGTCAGGATCGCCTTCGTCGCGGGCGACAGGTAGGCGGTGTCGCGCGTGACGAACGCGTACGTCTCCCGCAGCGGGTCCGCGAAGGTGACGTGTCCCATCCGGTCGGTGTAACCGAGGATCTTCGCCAGCGGCAGTGAGGTGACGGTGCCGCCGACACCCAACGCGGCGATCTCCAAGGCCGCCTCGGGCGACTCGACCTCGATGTCCGGCGCGAGGGTCAGCCCGATCTTCTGGGCGCGTTCGTTGAGCTGGCGTCGGGTCGGGTCGGAGTTCCCGGCCTCCGCCTCCGGCAGGATGAGCGGCGCCGACGAGAGGTACCGAACGTCCATCGGGCGCGTCAGGGTCGAGGGGTCCGTGGAGAAGTAGGCGGCCTCGCACTCCCACACGGTCCGCGACAGCCGCAGCCCGCGATCGTCGATCGGCAGTGCCACGAGTCCGGCTTCGAGGTCCCCTTCACGCACCGATCGGGCGATCTCGGTGGAGTTGTAGGCGAGAACGCGCACGGCGACCTTGGGGTACCTGGCCCGGAACTCGGCGACGAGGTCGCTGAGCAGGTAGTGGTGCGCGCTGCTGAACGCGCCGAACGCCACGGCCCCCGACTCCAGATCCCTGATCTCTTCGACGGCCACCCTCGCTTCACCAACGGCAAGGAGGATCCGCTCGGCCTCCGGCTGCAGGCGGCGCCCGGCCTCGGTGAGCCGCAGGCCCCGGCTGCCACGCAGGAACAGGGACACGCCAAGGTCGCGCTCGAGGCGGGCGACCTGCTCGGAGAGGCTGGGCTGGGCGACGTGCAGGCGCTGCGCCGCGGCGGAGAAGGAACCCGAGCGGAGAGCGGCCAGAAAGTACTCCAGCTGGGTCAGGGTCACGCAGCCATGCTATAGCCAAAACCTTGAGGAGGGTGCGCGGATACGCCATGGACGAATAGCTCGGCCCATCGAACACTTGGGGTCGGATCAATCGACAGGAAGCGACGCCCATGTCTCGTTACTGCGTCATCGGAGCGGGTGCGGCAGGCCTGTCCGCCATCCACGAACTCACGTCGGCGGGCCACGATGTCACGTGCTTCGAGAAGACCGACCGGGTCGGCGGACACTGGCACACCGACTACGACGCCCTCCACCTCATCACCTCGCGCGAGATGACCCACTTCCGCGACTTCCCGATGCCCGCGGAATACCCGCACTTCCCGCGCCGGGACCAGGTTCGGGACTACATCGAGTCGTTCGCCCGCGCCAAGGACCTACTTCGGTGGATCCGGTTCGAGACCGCGGTGGAGTCGGTGCACCCGGTCCCGGGCGCGGGTCGCCCAGGTTCCCGGGGCTGGCGCGTGCGCGCGTCCGATGGAAGCGAAGAAGTGTTCGACGGCGTTCTCGTGGCCAACGGGCACCTGTGGGACCCGAGTATCCCGCGGGTCGAAGGCCGGTTCGACGGTGTGCAGGTGCATTCCGGGAAGTACCGCAACGTCGGCGACCTGCAGGGTTCGCGCGTCCTGGTGGTCGGCGCGGGCAACTCCGGCTGCGACCTGGCGGTCGACGCGGCGCAGCACCGGCTCGAGGTCGACGTCGTGATGATCCAGGGCCTGCACTTCCAGCCGAAGTCCTACTTCGGCGTCCCCCGCCAGGAAGTGGGCTGGCTGGCCCAGTTCTCGCCGGACGAGCAGGACCTCCTCAACCGGCTGCTGTCCAAGCTCGTCCTCGGCGAGCCGACCGACTACGGCATGCCCCCGCCCGACGCGCCGACGCTCGCCGCGGGCGCGACCACCGTCAACTCGCTGTTGATGTACTGGATCCACCACGGCCGCGTCGGGGTCAAGCCGGGCATCGAGCGCTTCGACGGCCACACTGTCCACTTCGGAGACGGCACCGCCGCGGAGTACGACAACATCCTGTGGGCCACGGGATTCAACGTCCGCCTGCCGTTCCTCGACGACGATCTGATCCCCTGGGAGCGCGGCGTTCCCCTGCGCCGAGCGGGAGGGATCCTGCCAGAAGGGGTGGACAACCTGTATTTCGTCGGGCTCACCGCGCCGCGAGGTCCGCAGATCCCCATCTACGGCAGGCAGGCGGCGCTCGTCGCACACATGATCGCGCTGAAGGAAGCGGGGAACGCTGCCGTCGAGCGGACGTTCGAACAGCTCCAGGACCCTGACACGAGGGTGGACATCGTCCGCACCGTCTGGCTCGAGCAGATGGCCGACACCGAGCGGATCCTGCACGCCATCGCCGCGGTCAGCGCGGAACCCGACGAGCAGGTGCCCGCATGACCGTCACGCATGCCGCGGCGCGAGGGTCGTCCCTTCGCGCCGCGGCCACGTCCACAGAGGACGATCTGGCGTGTGAGTGTGGCTATCGGATGTCGCCTTGCACCGGCTGCCAGGCCATGCGCTGCCATCGCTGTGATCCAGTCACATCGGACGACTGCGCATGGCCGCTCTGAGGCCGTCCAGGTTCAGGACGCCGACCGGCCGTTCCGCCCCGATGGTCGTGTCCGCGCCGTGCCCGGTGTGGACCACGGTCGCCACCGGCAGCGTGAACAGTTTCGACGCGATGGAGGCACCGATCAGGTCGGCGTCGCTGAACGACCGCCCCGTGGCGCCGGGGCCGCCCTCGAAGAGGGTGTCCCCGGTGAACACGCGGCCGAGGCTCGGCGCGTAGAAGCACACCGCGCCCGGAGCGTGCCCCGGAGTGTGCAGGACGGTCAGCTCGATGTCGGCGACCTGGATGACGTGTCCGTCGGCCAGGTCGGCGTCCCACGTCTCGCCCGGGTGGGTCAGCGCCCAGACGGGACGGTCGTCGGGGTGCAGCAGGATCGGCGCTCCGACTCGTTCCCGCAGCTCGGGCGCGACCCGGACGTGGTCGTCGTGGGCATGGGTCAGCAGGATCGCGCGGACCCGGCGGTCGCCGACGACGGCGAGGATCGCGTCCACGTCGTGCGGGGCGTCGATCACGACGCACTCGAGGTCGTCCCCGACCACCCAGATGTTGTTCTCGACCTCGAACGTCTGGCCGTCGAGGCTGAACGTTCCCGTGCTCACCGCGTGGTCGACGCGGACCGCGCCGGTCACAGGACGACGACCGATCGCAGCACGTCGCCGTGGTGCATCTTGGCGAACGCGGCCTCGACCCCGTCGAGCGCGATCTCCTCGGAGACGAAGGCGTCGAGATCCAGGCGTCCCTGCCGGTAGAGGTCCACGAGGATCGGGAAGTCGCGGCTCGGCAGGCAGTCGCCGTACCAGCTGGACTTGAGCGCCCCGCCGCGCCCGAAGACGTCGATCAGGGGGATGTCGGGCATCTTCATATCCGGGGTCGGCACCCCGACGAGCACGACCGTCCCGGCCAGATCACGCGCGTAGAACGCCTGCTTCCAGGTCTCGGGGCGGCCGACCGCGTCGATGACGACATCGGCCCCGAATCCACCCGTGAGTTCCTGGATGGCCGCGACCGGGTCGGTGGCGGAGGCGTCCACTGTGTGCGTGGCACCGAGGCGGCGGGCCGCCTCGAACTTCTTCGCGTCCACGTCGACCGCGATGATCGTCGCGGCGCCCGCCACGGCCGATCCGGCGATCGCCGCCACGCCGACGCCGCCACAGCCGATGACCGCGACGCTCTTGCCCCGGCCGACCGCGCCGGTGTTGATCGCGGCGCCGATACCCGCCATGACCCCGCAGCCGAGCAGACCCACCGCGGCCGGACGGGCCTGCGGATCGACCTTCGTGCACTGTCCGGCCGCGACCAGCGTCTTCTCCGCGAACGCGCCGATGCCCAGCGCCGGCGACAGTTCGGTGCCGTCCTCCAACGTCATCTTCTGGGTCGCGTTGGCCGTGTCGAAGCAGTACCAGGGCTCGCCGCGCAGGCACGCGCGGCAGGCACCGCAGACAGCGCGCCAGTTCAGGACGACGAAGTCGCCGACCGCGATGTCGGTGACGCCCGCCCCGACTGTCTCCACGATGCCCGCGGCCTCATGGCCGAGCAGAAAGGGGAACTGGTCGTTGATCCCGCCCTCGCGGTAGTGCAGGTCGGTGTGGCAGACGCCGCACGTCAGGACCCGCACGACGGCCTCGCCCGGCCCCGGGTCGGGAATCACGATCGTCGAGACCGTTACCGGTTCACCTTTTCCAAGGGCGACTACGCCACGGACTTTCTGGGGCATGACTTCCTCTTCTCAGATCGGCGGGGAATGGGATGACGGCGACGGTACATGCCACTCGCCGAATTCTTCTGATCGTTTCATGTCGCCCGAGAACGGAAGGCCGCTCACAACCGACTCGGCAACGGGTGCCGCGAACTCCAGGAAATGCGCCATTTGCAGGACTTTCGAGCCCGCGGCCGGGTCGGCACGGCCGACTGGGTCAAGGTTTTACCTAGAGCGGCTGCGGGAAAGCCCTGCTTTCCTTTTGCGTCCGGCGGGCAAACACTGGACGAAGGAAGCCGAGAACCACGGCGATGCGCCGACAGGGCATCACGCACCGGGAGGCACTGAGATGCAAGGTTTGGCCGTCGTTACCGGCACGAGCAGCGGAATGGGGTCCGCCACCGCCGAGGCCCTGCTGGCCGCCGGCTACCAGGTGCTCGGCGTGGACCTCAACGAGTCGCCGTTCCCCAACGAGCCCTGCTACCTGCACGTGGCGACCGACATCGTGGACCGCGAAAGCGTCAAAACCGCGGTCGCCAAAGGGACCAAGTGGTGTCCGCTGGGAATCCGCGTCGTGGCCAATGTCGCGGGCATCTATCCCCCGAGCACCCTGGCGGACTTCACGCCGTCGCTCTATCGCCGGGTGTTCGACGTGAATGTGCTCGGCGTATTGAATCTCATCGCGGAATGCGTTCCACACATGTCCGACGGCGGGTCGATCATAAACTTCGCCTCGGTGGACGGTATCGCGGTCTCCCCCGGCCAACTTCTTTACGGAGCCTCCAAGGCGGCGGTCATCATGTTGACCAAGGAACTCGCTCTAGAACTCGCCCCGCGGGCGATCAGGGTGAACGCGATCGCACCGGGCTGGGTGAACACCCCCGGCAACGCCGCGACCGGACGAATGGCGGCGGCGGCCGCGTCGATTCCGCTCGGCCGGGTCGCCCAGCCCAGCGAGATCGCCGCCTGGGTCGGCATCCTCGCCGACGAGACCGCCTCGTTCATGACCGGTGAGACGCTGGTGCTCTCCGGCGGGGACGTGATCCGCTGATGGCGCGCGTGGGAATCGTCGGCGCGGGCGCCGCCGGGCTGTCAGCCCTCAAGGTCCTCGGCGACGCGGGCCACGAGACGGTCTGCTGGGAGGGGAGCGACCGGGTCGGCGGCCACTGGAACACCGACTACGACGCGCTGCACCTGATCACGTCGCGGGACACGACCCACTTCGAGGGTTACCCGATGCCGCCGGAGTTCCCACACTTCCCGCGGCGCACCCAGGTCCTCGACTACATCCGCGGCTACGCGACCGAGATGGGGCTGCTGCCGAAGATCACCTTCAACACCCGCGTCGAGGCCGCACGGCCGAAGCCCGGCAGGGGCGAGCCCGGGCTGTCCGGGTGGACCGTGACCACCTCCGCCGGGACGACCGAGGTCGACGCGCTCGTGGTGGCCAACGGCCACCTCTGGGATCCGAGGATCCCGGACGTCCCCGGACACTTCGCGGGCAAGACCATCCATTCGGGCAAGTACCGCGACCACAACGACATCGAGGGTGACCGCGTACTCGTCGTCGGCAGCGGCAACTCGGGCTGCGACATCGCCGCGGACCTCGCCCAGCACCGGTACGACGTCGACATCGTGATCCGACGGGGCATCTACTTCCAGCCGAAGAGCTACTTCGGGGTGCCCCGCCAGCAGGTCCCGTTCCTGGCCGGATTCACCCCTTCGGAGACGGACCTGCTGCAACGGCTGTTGTCACGTATGGTGCTTGGCGAGAACGACGCCTACCCGGGTCTGCCGATGCCAGAAGCCGCGACGTTGGCCGACGGAGCGACCACCGTGAACAGCCTGCTCCTCTACTGGATCCAGCACGGCCGGATCACGGTTCAGCGGGCCATCGAGTCCTTCGACGGAAACCTCGTGCGCTTCGCGGACGGAACCTCCGGCGAATACGACACGATCGTGTGGGCTACGGGTTTCAACGCGGCACTCCCGTTCCTGGCCGACGAGGATCTGCGGTGGGGTCCGTCCACACCGTGGCGTACGGCGGGGGGAATTCTGCCGGTGGGCGTCGAGAGTCTCTACTTCGTCGGGTTGATCGCCCCGCGCGGACCGCAGATCCCGGTGTACGGCGTGCAGACCCACCTGGTGAAGCGGATGCTCGCGCTCAGCGCTCGCTATGGCGACCGCCTTGCCGTGGCGGATCACTTCGCGTTCGTCCAGCAGCACGAACACCGCATCGACATCCCACGAGACCAGTGGAACGACCAGATGACCGACACCGAGCAGATCCTGGCCACGCTGGAGACGCTGGGCGATTGCCTGGACACCGCGACCACCGCGTCCGAGACCGACATGGAGGAGGCCGCGTCATGAGCGAACTCAAGCTCATCAACGAGCCCATCACGATCGGTCCCCGGACGCTGCGAGGCCGTGTCTTCCTCCCGCCCCACCAGCCTGGTCTGGCCCGAGGCGGCCAGGTGACCGACGCGTACGTCGCCTACCACCGTGCCCGAGCGCGGGCGGGCGTCGCGATGCAGTCGACCGGGGCGAACCCGGTCGCGCCGTCAGCCGAGTGGTCCGACACCTGCCTGTGGAACATCGACGAGTCGATCGTCCCTGGCTACCGCCGGGTCGCGGACGCCGTGCACGAAGAGGGCGGCACGATGCTGGTGCAGCTCGCCCACCCTGGCCCGACCGAGTACGAAGGGGCCGAGATCCTCGGCCCGTCCTGGGACTTCTCCGAGGTGTCGCGACAGATCGTCACGCCCGCGACCCCCGAGCAGATCAACCGCATCATCGGCGAGTACGTCGCGGCCGCGGACCGGGTCCGGCGGGGCGGCATGGACGGCGTGGAGCTGAGCATGGCCCACGGCCTGCTGCTCGCCGCGTTCCTGTCACCGCTGACGAACCACCGGGACGACGCGTTCGGCGGCGACCTGGAGGGACGGCTGGAGTTCCCCCGCAGGCTGCTCGTCGCGGTCCGCGAGGCGATCGGGCCGGACCTCGTCCTCGGCGTGCGGCTCGGCGTCGACGACCTCGTCGATGGCGGGCTCACCCCGGAGACCGCGGGAGACGTCGCCGCCGGGCTCGAACCCTTCTGCGACTACCTCAGTGTCATGGTCGGCAACAACAACCGGCTCGAAGCCCGGGTGAAGCACTGGCCGCCGACGCCCGCGCCGCCCGGCCTGTTCCGCGGCATGGGCCGGATCATCAAGCAGCGCGTGAGTATTCCGGTGGCCATCGTCGGCCGGATCAAGTCGCTCGAACTGGCCGAGGACATCCTGGCCAGCGGCGACGCGGACCTGGTCGGCATCGTGCGGGCGCACATCGCCGACCCCCAGCTCATCGCCAAGACAAAGGCGGGCCACGCCGACGACGTGCGCCCCTGCGTCGGCGTGAACGTGTGCACGAACGGGCTGCTGGCGAAGAAGCCGCTGGCCTGCATGGTCAACGCGGATGTCGGTGACACGCGGGAGCGGGTGTTCGACCCGGTCGGCCTGATCGGGCATCGCGCGGTCGTCGTGGGCGCGGGCCCCGCGGGCCTTGAGGCCGCCCGCAGGCTGGCCCTGTTCGGCAGCACCGTGACGCTGCTCGAAGCACGCGACCAGGTCGGCGGCCAAGTCGCGATGTGGGACCTCGCGCCGAGCCGGGCGGAGGTGCAGGAGTACATCGACTGGCAGGTCCGGCAACTGGCCAAGCTGCGGGTGACCGTCCACACCGGCGTCCTGGCCACCCGGGCCGTCATCGCGGCTCTCGCGCCACACGACACGATCATCGCGACGGGCTCGACCGCCGCCCACAAGCAGCTTCCCCTGGACGACGGCTCGGTTCGCCACCTCGACGCGCACGCCGCGTTCGCCGGGCCGCCGGACGGCAAGGTCGTCGTCTTCGACGAGATCGGCGACCTCGACGGCTTCCTGGTCGCGGAGTTCCTGCAGAGCCTTGGGCGCGACGTCACCCTAGTCACCTCACGGATCCACGTGGGCGAAGGCGGGGGCGTCAACACCCTGTTCCCCATGCTGCGCACGCTGAACGACCGTGGCATCGCGACGTTCGAGCGCTACCGGCCGACCGCGATCGAAGGCGGCAAGGTCGTACTCGACGGCGTCTTCGGCGCCCCCCGCCTCGAGCTCGCCGCGGACGCCCTCGTCTCGTGGAACGGCGGCGTGCCAACGCTGGACCTGCTCGACGCGGACTCCCCCGACATCGGCGAGGTCTCCGTCATCGGCGACGCCCTGCGCCCACGCCGGGTGACCGACGCGACAGCCGACGCCAAGACCTGCGTCGAGTCGGTGGCCGTACGCAACCAGCAGAAGGTGAGAGCGTCATGAGCACTCCGCGTCCGGTGGCGATCCGGGTCACCGATCTGAAGAAGTCCTACGGGGCGCTCACGGTGCTCGACGACGTCAGCCTGGAGGTCCGGGAGGGCGAGGTCACGGCCATCATCGGCCCAAGCGGCGCGGGCAAGAGCACGCTGCTGCGGAGCATCAACCTGCTGGAGGAGCCCGACTCCGGCGAGATCGAGGTGCTCGGCTCCGTCGTCCGGGCGGCGGACCGGATCGGCCCGAAGTCGCTCAACGAACTGCGGCGCAAGGTCGGCATGGTCTTCCAGTCGTTCAACCTCTTCCCGCACCTGACCGTGCTCCGCAACGTCACGCTGGCCCAGGAACTGGTTCTCGGTCGCGACAAGAAGCAGGCCGACGACCGGGCCCGCGAGCTGCTCAAGCGCGTCGGTCTCGAAGACAAGGCCGACCAGTACCCCTCGCGGTGCTCCGGCGGCCAGCAGCAGCGGATCGCGATCGCCCGGGCGCTGGCATTGGACCCGCGGGCGATGCTCTTCGACGAGCCCACCTCCGCGCTCGACCCGGAGCTCGCCAACGAGGTCCTCCTGGTCATGCGCAAGCTCGCCGACGAGGGGATGACCATGGTGGTCGTCACCCACGAGATGCGCTTCGCGCGTGAGGTCTCGGAGACGGTCGTGGTCATGGCCGACGGCCGGATCATCGAGCAGGGCAAACCGTCGCAGGTCTTCACGGAGCCCACGCACGAGCGCACCCGGAAGTTCCTCAGCGTCGTCCTGGACCGGTGACCCCATGGACGCCTTGACCACGATCCTCAACGGTGTTCCCGCCACACTCGGGCTGACGCTGGCCGCGTTGGCGCTCGGCGCGGCGCTCGGTGTTCCGCTGGTGGTGCTCAGGCGGTCGGGAAACCGCTTGGTCGCCGGATTCGCCCGGCTGTTCATCGAGCTGCTGCGCGGCATCCCGCCGATCGTGTGGCTGTTCATCATCTACTTCGGCGTCGGCACGACGGTCAAGCTCAGCTCGTGGACCGCCGCCACCGTCGGACTCGGTCTGATCTCCGCGGCGTACATGGCCGAGATCTACCGCGGCGGACTCAACGCCATGCACGCGGGCCAGTGGGACGCGGCCCACGCGCTTGGCCTGTCGCGCACCGCGATCATCACCCGGGTCATCGGGCCGCAGCTCGTCCGAGTCTCCATCCCGGCGAGCGCGTCGTTCGCGATCGGACTGCTCAAGGACTCGTCGGTGGCCTACACCATCGGCATTCCCGAGATCACTTCCGCCGCAAGGGAAGTCTCGCAGAACTCGGTCGACGCGATGGTGCCCTTCCTGCTCGCGGCAGGCGTCTACGTCGCGATCACGATCCCCTGTGCCTGGGCCGCCCGGCGGCTCGACACCGTCCTTCGATCGAGGGTGGCGCGCTGATGTTCTGGGACGACTGGACCACCTACGCGCCGGACCTGTTGCAGGGCCTCGGAGTCTCCGCGCAGCTCATCGGGATCGCCTTGGCGATCGGACTGCCCCTCGGACTCGTCCTGGCGATGTTCGCCAACTCGCGCACCGCCATCGTGCGTTCGTCAATCGTCGTACTCGTCGAGATCGGCCGCGGCGTGCCCGCCCTGGTCATGCTGCAGATCCTGTACTTCGGCCTGCCGTCGTCCGGGATCACCCTCGACGCCCTGATCGCCGGCGGGCTGGCACTGGGCCTGACAACGGCGGCGTACTCCAGCGAGATCATCCGCGGCGGGCTCCAGGCGGTCCCGTTCGGCGAGATCGAGGCCGCGCAGGCGATGGCGATGTCCAGGGCGCACATCCTGCGCTACATCGTGGTGCCGCAAGGGTTGCGGATCTGCCTGCCGCCACTGCTCGGCTTCTGCATCGCGATGTTCCAGGCCACTTCGCTGGCCTACACGATCTCGGTGCCGGAACTGCTCGGCTCGGCGTACTCGATCGGGTCGTCCACCTTCCGGTACCTCTCCATTCTCGTCCTCGCGGGCTTGTTCTACGCCGCGATCACCGTCCCCGCGAGCTTGTTGGTCAACTCGATGGAATCGCGCCTCGGGAAGCACCAGCGATGAAACCCCCCGACGAAGGAACCAGCCCCAAGGAGTTTCAGATGACCACCTACCGCAAGCTTGTCGCAGCCGCCGCCGTCGCCACCTCGATCCTGGCGTTGTCGAGTTGTGGCTCGGACGACAAGAGCAACGACGTAGCGGCCGGGTGCACGCCCGCGCACACCTTCTCGACCATCAAGAAGGGCACTCTGACCGTCGCGGCGTTCGGGAATCCACCGTTCGCCAAGGTGGAGGGGGGCAGCGCCAGCGGCGTCGACCCGGAGATGCTGGCCGAGATCGCCAAGACCGAGTGCCTCAAGGTCGACTACCAGCTCGTGGACTCGGCCGCGGTCATCCCCGCGGTGCAGTCCGGACGGGTCGACATCGCCATCGGCAACTGGTACCGCACCAAGAAGAGGTCCGAGGTCGTCGGCATGACGGACCCGACCTACCTCGACCAGATGGCCCTGGTCGCGTCGTCGCCGGTGTCCGACATCCAGTCCCTCAAGGGCAAGAACGTGGGCACGGTCGACGGCTACCTGTGGGTGGCCGACCTCAAGGCCCTGCTCGGCGACAAGCTCAAGGTCTACCCGTCCCCGGTGAACATGTTCCAGGACCTGAAGGCGGGCCGGATCGAGGTCGGTGTGGACGGATTCGGCTCGGCGTCCTTCAGCGCCAAGGGCATGTCCACCTCGGTCGCGTCGCCCGACCCCGCCGTCGCCGCCTCCCAGAACGCCGCGCAGTCGACGTTCCCGGTGACCAAGGACAACACCGCTCTCCAGGAGGCGCTGAACGCGGGCATCGCGAAGCTGAAGTCCGACGGTCGCCTGGCCGAGATCCTGAAGAAGAACGGGCTCGACGGCTCCGCGGCGGACACCGGCGAGCCGCGCCTCTCCTGACCACCTGAATCGCGGG
>DATLIA010000323.1:0-9999 GCA_035540215.1 Actinokineospora sp.
GCTGCGCAGGTAAGCCGCGACAACCGGGAGCGGCGCGGTGAAGAGCCGCTGGGGAACCTCCATCTCGGTGCCGCGAGCGAGCAGCCCCCAGTCATCGATGAACGGCCGCAGGTGCTCGCCGTAGAGCCTGGTGCGTCGGCAGTCGAGGGTGTCGTCCTTGGTCTCGACCGCGCGCTCCTTGCGATGCGCGTCGGGGAAGAGCCGATCGAGCGCCGCGGTGACCCAGGCGAGTTCGTCGTCGTTGACCGTGATCGCTTCGACGGTCAACGAGCGGTTCGTTCCCTCGTACTGGCCGACGAACCCGTCCGACTGGAGCCAACCGGCCAGCGCGGCCTCGGAGATGACGCGCGGATCGATCTCGTCCTCGCCGAACGCGGCGCGCCGATGCCATTCGAGCTGATCGCCCGGGACGAGGGTGCCCGCCTCCACGAATCGGCCGGTACCGTCGCCCGTCGCCTTCCACACAAGGTGGTCGGCGGTGACGTCGAGGGTGTACCCGGCCTTAGTGTGCAGCCGGAAGACCTCTTTGATGCCGTTCGCCTTGGTCGCGACGATCTTCGTCAGACCGTGCGCGTCGTAGACCTTCGCGCCGACCGCGTCGTCGTCCACGAGCTTGCCGATCGGCACCAGACCGGCAGGCGTGCTGACCAGCGAGTCGTAGGGCAGACACGCGCTCACCTGCTGCGGGGAGCTGGTGCCGACGTTGAACCACACCGGGGAGTTGAAGCTGAACACCTGGTGCAGCAGCATCCAGGTCAGCTCGTGCTCGAAGACCTCGGCGTCGGCGGACGTGGCGAAGTAGCTGTGCTTGATCCCAGCGGCGACGTAGGAGTTCACCACCCGGTCGATGAGCTGGCGAAGCGAGTGCTCACGCACCGCGGTGCCCACCGCGCCGCGGAAGTACTTGCTGGTCACGATGTTGGTGGCGTTGACCGACCAGAAATCGGGGAACTCGACGCCCCGCTGCTCGAAGTTCACCGATCCGTCACGCCAGTTGGTCATCACCACGTCGCGGTGCTCCCAGGTGACCTCGTCATAGGGATGCACCCCCTCGGTGGTGTAGACGCGCTCGACCCGCAGTCCGCGCTTCGGCGAGCCGTTGCGCTCCGCGCGATCGCTCGCCGCGGGGGTCCCCACGGTTTCGGTCATGACAAGTCCCTCTTCCTCATCACAGGCCTGTACTGGTGTGGCCACGTCCGGGCTCCCCGTCCGATGCGGCCTGAGTTTGTGGTGGTGTCTGGTCCCGCGACCGCGGGACTGCCGCTTAGTGCTCATCAGGTGTCGGCTCACCCGCCATCGCCGCGCGCAGGTCGGCGATCTCCTTCTCGAAGTCCTCGACCGACGAGAACGACCGGTACACACTGGCGAACCGCAGATAGGCGACGCCGTCGAGTTCGCGCAACGGGCCGAGGATCGCCAAGCCGACCTCGTGGCTGGGGATCTCGGCGCTGCCGGTGGCCCTGATGGTCTCCTCGACCTTCTGGGCGAGCAGCTGGAGCTGATCCTCGTCGACCGGCCGCCCCTGACAAGCCCGTCGGACGCCGGTGACGACCTTGTCCCGGCTGAACGGCTCGGTCACCCCGGACCGCTTGACCACCGCGAGGACCGCCTCCTCGACCGTGGTGAACCGGCGACCGCACTCGGCGCAGGATCGACGCCTGCGGATCACCTGACCCTCGTCGACCTCACGCGAGTCGACTACCCGGGAGTCGGAGTGGCGACAGAACGGACAGCGCATCGGATCTCATCCTCCCTCTCCTGCTCCGACCATCCGAGTGGCCGCTTGACGATCGCCCACGACCACACCTGGTGATCAATCTGTGGATGGAGGGTGGATAACTCGACCCAACCTGTGGACGAACTACAACGGCGTAACTACTAGATGTTGGGGTCGACCGTATGCCTAGACGCTAGATCATGCAACTCAACACCCCGGCGGCCACCCATCCGGTCACGATGTCGACGTGCAGTAGTTCCAACATCACAGCGCGCCGAGTTATTCACCCGTTCGGCTGATCAGTGAACTCGCCTGATCAAGCCGGTGAACGACGAAGTCCCCACACGCGACCGGCGTGCGGGGACTCGGTGAACAGACGCGGAAGTGTGGGATACGCGACACCCGTCGCGCGGGGGTCAGCGGGAGAACGGCACCGTCAGCGGTTGTCCGACCCGGACCGCGGCGTCGGTCAGACCGTTCAGTTCACGGATCTTGGCGACCATGGCCGACACGTCGCTGTCCGGAGCCATCCGGACCGCCAACTCGGACAGACTCTCCCCCGGTTCGACCCGGACAACCGTGGTCGTCCGGGGAACGTCGACACCCGACATCGAGCCCGCGAAGGAGCCGAGACCGAGGAACGCGAGCGCGACCACCGTCGCGACGCCGAGCAGCACGACCACCGGCATCGGCGCGCGGCGTGGCGCGCAATCCGGCCCGGCGACGACGTGCGGAGCGTTGACCCGACGCCTGCGCGTCGGCGGCCGGAGCCTGCCGTGGCCGATCGGCCGGGCGGGACGCACCACGGGCAGCGAAGGTGCCGCCACGTGCGCGGATCGATTCGCCACCGAGCCGGTGGACCGGGATGCCAGTGTCGCCGCCATCGCAACCTCCTCGAACGGCCGTTCGATCGAACGCCCGTGCGAATGTCTACCACCCGGCACCGACAAAATCGATACCCGATCGGCGTGTCGCTCGAACAGGTGTTTGATCTGCCCAGGTCGGCGGACTAACGTCGATGTCGGAGAAGATCGACGACGATCCACCCGGGACACGAGCCGCTGTCCCGGTGTCGCAGGGAGGCAGCGCAGTGGCAGGCACGAGTGGTCGCAAGCCCGCAGGGGCACCGAAGCGGAAGCCCTTGTCGGGGGGCAACGTGCGCAGTTTTCCCGATCTGGACCAAACCCCGGACGGCGCCGAGCTGCCGCTGCGGCAGCGCCAGGTGCTCGAGGTGATCCGCTCCTGGGTACAGCGCTTCGGCTACCCGCCGAGCGTGCGCGAGATCGGCGAGGCCGTCGGCCTGACGTCGACGTCGTCAGTGGCCTACCAGCTGCGCGCGCTGGAGGAGAAGGGCTATCTGCGCCGCGACCCGAACCGCCCGCGGGCGATCGGGGTGCTCCCGGCCGACGCGACGCCCGCGCAGCTGCGCGGCGAGCAGATCACCCCGGTGATCATCGAACAGGCCGACCAGGGCCCGGCTCCGACGTATGTCCCGGTGGTCGGCCGCATCGCCGCGGGCGGGCCGATCCTGGCCGAGCAGGCCGTCGAGGACGTCTTCCCGCTGCCGAAGGAGCTGGTCGGCGAGGGGTCGTTGTTCATGCTCAAGGTCGCGGGAGACTCGATGATCAACGCCGCGATCGCCGACGACGACTGGGTCGTGGTCCGCCAGCAGCCGACGGCGAACAACGGCGAGATCGTGGCCGCGATGATCGACGGCGAGGCCACCGTCAAGACGTTCAAGCGTCGCGACGGGCACGTGTGGCTGTTGCCGCACAACGACGCCTACGAGCCGATCCCCGGCGACGAGGCCACCATCCTGGGCAAGGTCGTCGCTGTACTGCGACGACTCTGAGCTCAGCCGCGCTTGGCGGATCGGCGGTGCATGTAGAGCAGCACACCGCCGACCGCCACGACGGTGAACCCGATGGCGGGAAGCGTCGACAATCCACTGTCGCCGGAGCCTGACGCGGCCGCCGCCTGACCGCTCGCCTGCGAGCCGTCGGTGGAGTCGGGCTTCGGCGCCAGCATGGCCGCCGCGCCCGCCACGGTCCGCACCGGCTGGCCCACACCCTCCGACGCCGACACCAGCGTGCCGTCCGGCTCCAGCGCGATGGCCTCGCCCTGCTTCTCATTGGGCAGCGGAACGCGCACCGGCTGCGACTTGAACGCGGCCAGCAGGTCACCGTCGCGCACCGAGTAGAGGTAGGCGTCGGTGTAGGTCCGCAGTGCGACGACGCTGCCGTCCGGGTTGGTCGCCGCGCCCGTCACCACCACCGAGCCGATCGCCGGGTTGACCGGGCCACCCTGGGTGTTCGTGCTGGTCAGCTGCACGGTGCCGACCTTCTCCAGCGTCGTCGGGCCGGGGCTGGCGAGTGTGGCGGTCGGCCGGTAGATGTCGGCGCGGCCGAACGGGTTCTTGGTGAGCAGGTACGGCGTACCGGTTCGATCGAGCACGAGCGCCTCGGTGTCGTGCGCGCCGTCCGGGTAGGTGAGCCGGTGGATCTTGGTCTTGCCATCGGGGGTCAGCGAAATCAGCGCGACGGTCTCGCGCTTCTTGTCGTTGTCGCCGGTGTCGGCCAGCCAGAACGTGCCGTCGGCGCCACGGGCGAGGTCTTCGACGTCGAACGGGTCGGTCGGGCCATTGATCACCTTCTCGACCTTGCAGTCTTTGGTGAGCACATAGACCGTCGACTTGGTGCCGCCGTCATTGACGGCGTACCAGCGCTTACCGTCCGATACGAGTCCCGACAACTCCGCCAACCGCTTGTCCGCGGTTACACACACATCCGCGGGCGCCGATTGAGCCGCCGCCACCGCTGGTCCCCAACCCAGCAGACCAGCCACGATCGCAGCGGTCATCAACGCCCGCACAGAAACCTCCCAGTCGACGACTACCCCCACCCACGGTAGCCGCCGGGAGGCTCACAACTGCTAAGACGTGTCCGACCGCGTCGCGTTCACCCAGACGTGCGATGGCGGCCCGAACTCGTCCGGGCCGCCATCGTCGCTATGTGTATCGCTCGCTGTCAGGCTGAGGTGCCGTTGACGGCGAACCCTTCGAGCACGCCCGCCAAGTCGGCCTTCACCCTCGCCCGCAGCTGGGTCCCCGCCTCGGTGTGGTCCTCGAACAGGACCTCACCCTCGCGGTGCACCCGGGCCACGAGTTCGCCGCGCGCGTATGGCACGAGCACGTCGACCTCCTGGCTGGGTCGGGGCAGCAACTCGGCCACGCGTTCGCGCAACTGCTCGATCCCGGCGCCGGTGTGGGCGGAGACGAACATCGCGCCGGGAAGCAGGTGACGCAGCCTGGCCAACGCGAAATCGCTCGCCGCGTCGACCTTGTTGACCACCACCAGCTCGGGCGGCATCCGGGTGTCGCGCCGGTCGCCGATCTCGTTGAGCACCTCGCGCACGGCCGTGACCTGCCACTCCGGCATCGGGTCGGACCCGTCGACCACGTGCAGGACCAGGTCGGCGTCGGCCACCTCGTCCAGCGTCGTGCGGAACGCTTCGACGAGCTGGTGCGGCAGGTGGCGCACGAACCCGACCGTGTCGGTCAGCGTGTAGACGTGACCGTCGGGGGTATGCGTGCGCCGGGTGGTCGCGTCGAGGGTCGCGAACAGTGAGTCCTCGACGAGCACACCCGCACCGGTGAGCGCGTTGAGCAAGCTCGACTTGCCCGCGTTGGTGTACCCCGCGATCGCGACGCTGGGGATCTCGTTGGCCACGCGCTGTCCGCGCTTGGTGTCGCGAACCGTGCTCATCGCCTTGATCTCCTTGCGCAGCTTGGAGATCTTGGCCCGGATCCGGCGCCGGTCGGTCTCGAGCTTGGTCTCACCGGGACCACGCAGACCCACACCGCCGTTGCCGCCGCCCGCACGACCACCGGCCTGGCGGGACAGCGTCTCACCCCAACCACGCAGGCGCGGCAGCAAGTACTGCAGCTGCGCGAGCTCGACCTGGGACTTGCCCTCCCGGGACCGGGCGTGCTGGGCGAAGATGTCGAGGATCAGGGCCGTGCGGTCGATGACCTTGACCTTGAGCCGGGCTTCCAGCTGCTGCAGCTGGCTCGGCGAGAGCTCGCCGTCGCAGATCACGGTATCCGCGCCGGTCGAGCGCACGATGTCGTTCAGTTCGTTGACCTTGCCGGAGCCGATGTACGTGGCCGAGTCAGGCTTGTCGCGGCGCTGGACGAGGCCGTCGAGCACCTCGGATCCCGCGGTCTCGGCGAGCCTGGCCAACTCGGCCAGCGACGCCTCGGACTCCAGGGCGGAGCCGTCGGTCCAGACCCCGACCAGCACGACCCGTTCGAGTCGCAGCTGCCGGTACTCGACCTCGGTGATGTCCTGGAGTTCGGTCGACAGACCGGCTACTCGGCGTAGTGAAGACCGCTCTTCCCGCTCCAAGTCACCGAGGGAGAGCTCAGCCGGGTCGGCCACCGCGCCGTTGATGTCCTGCTGAGTGAATTCCTCTGTCACCTGGTGAACCCATCCTTCGTTTCGCGGGGAATCGGTCGACTCCGTCAATCCATGGTCGCACGTCCGAGCGGCCAATTCGAGCCGGTTATCCCCCGGGATAGAACGCGACGTACACGGAGGTGCGCTTGGCACCAGGCTCGAGGGGACGCTGGACGTACTCGTCGAGCACCGCGCTGATGCGTTCCATCAGCTCCACCCGGCTCGCCTCGTCGACCTGTACGACCAGCCGGGTCTGGTCGAGTTTCGCCAGGCCGGCGTCGGAAACCACGCCCAGATACGCCTGCAGCATGGCCTCCGCCAGTTCGATCCGGCCGTCGTCGCGGAAGCTCAACCCCCAGGACATCCCCGTTGCCTGATACGGGATCTCCTTGGCTCCCCGATTGCCGCGCCGCTCCGGCAACGCCTCAAGAAAGCCAGCGGCGACGAGCTTGCGCACGTGGTGCAGCGTCGTCGCAGGATCCTTGCCGAGCCGCTCGGCGATCTCCTTGTTCGTCAGCGGTCGCTGGTAGGCAAGGCGGATGATGCGCAGCCGGACGGCCGAGCCGAGCGCCTCGAGCTCAGCGGCGGTGGCCACCCGTTTCTCGGTCACGGCGCAAGCCTAGATCACCGCCTGTGGACAACTGATTGACGGTTTCCAATCACTCGGGCACCCTCGAGGTATGACCACCGCCCTGCACACCCACCCCGACTTCCGCCGCCTCTGGATCGGCGACACGATCGCCCAACTCGGCACCAACGTCGGCCATATCGTGCTGCCGCTGCTCGCGATCGCGGTGCTCAACGCCTCGCCGTTCCAACTCGGTGTGCTGGCCGCCGCCGAGACGGCCGCGTTCCTGGTCATCGGCCTGCCCGCGGGCGCGTGGGTCGACCGGGTCCGGCGGAAACCGCTGATGATCCGGATGGACCTGGCCAGAGCAACCCTGCTGCTCACGGTGCCGCTGGCGGGCTGGCTCGGGTGGCTCACGCTGAGCCAACTCGTCGTCGTCGCCTTGCTGGTCGGCGCGTGCACGGTGTTCTTCGATGTCGGCTACCAGGCGTATCTGCCGTCCTTGGTGGGCCGGGACCGGCTCGTCGACGGCAACGCCAAACTGCAGGCCAGCCAGTCGGTCGCGCAGTTGAGCGGCCCAGCCGCGGGCGGCGCGCTGAGCCAGGCGGTCGGCGCCGCCAACACCATGCTCGCCACCGGAGTGGGCTACCTGGCCTCCGCGTTGATGCTCAGCCGCATCAGAGCGACCGAACCGCCGCCAGACCGCCCGGCCAAACGGGATCTGCGCGCGGAGGTGGTCGAGGGTCTGAAGTTCGTCCTGCACAACCGCTATCTGCGCCCGATCGTCTTGTGCACGGCGTCCTGGAACATGTTCTTCGGCGTCGAGAGCGCGGTGTTCATCCTGTTCCTGGCGAAGACCATCAACCTGGGCCCCGGACAGATCGGCCTGGTCAGCGCGCTCGCGGGCATCGGCGCGATCATCGGCGCGGCGGCGGCCTCGCGTGTGAACGCGGCCATCGGCACCGCACGCGCGATCTGGCTGGTCCCCCTGGTCAGCACTCCGTTCGGCCTGCTCATCCCGCTGGCCGAAGCGGGCTGGCGACTCGCGCCGCTGGTCGTGGGCTTCCTGATCGTGAACTTCGGGGTGGTGATCTACAACATCGCCCAGGTCAGCTTCCGCCAAGCCATCTGCCCAGACCGCCTGCTCGGCCGCATGAACGCGAGCGTGCGCTTCATCATCTGGGGAACCATGCCGCTCGGCGCGCTCCTCGGCGGAACCCTGGCCTCGGCCGTCGGCGTCCGCGAGACCCTATGGGTCGCGGTGACCGGGTGGATCGTCTCGACGTTCTGGGTGCTGTTCTCACCTTTACGCGCTTTACGAGACACCCCATCGGCCCCGAGCCCCTCCCCTGGTCAATCCACCGACGGCGCCTGATCAACCCACCGCCCAGGCTGGGCCCCGCAACCCAGGAGGTACCAACCCGCTCAACCCAGAAGGAACCAACCCGCCTTGCACCAACCTGATCAGGCGCGGCCCAATGCCCAACCCATCCGTCGTCGCGCTCGGGCAGACCTGGGCAAGTCGCCCGGCTTGGGCCCTGGTCCGCTCAGGCGGCTGACCTGGCCGGGACCCACCTGCCAAGTCGAACCACAGGCACGAACTGGTCCGACAGCCGCTTCGGGGCGCCCGACCCTGGCGGACCGGGCAACCGGTCCAACCGACCCTCGTTGAAAGGTGACCGCCAACGGAAGCACCCTGAAACGGGTGAAGGCCACCCCCGGGAATCCCCGACGATGGCCTTCGACCCGACCTGGACTAGCGGGACGCGACCGCCTGCTCGGCGGCGGCCAGCCACTCGCGCCACTGGGCTGCCTGGGCCTCGGCCTGCTCGGCGCGGCGCTTGTCGCCCGCGGCGCGGGCCTTGGCGGACTGCGCCTCGAACTGCTCGACCCGCTCGCGGAACTGGGCCACTCGGGCCTCGGCCTCGGGGTCGGTGCGGCGCCACTGGGCGTCGGTGGCGGTGCGCACCTTCTCCTCGACGGCGCGGAGCCTGCCCTCGAGTTCGCGGATGCGCTCGCGCGGGACCTTGCCGACCTCTTCCCAGCGCTCCTGGATCTTGTGCAGGTGCGCGCGAGCGGCGTCGAGGTCGCCCTGGGGGTTGATCTTCTCGGCCTCGGCGAGGAGGTCTTCCTTGAGCTTGGCGTTCTCGGCGAACTCGGCGTCGCGCTCGTCGAAGACGGACGAACGCCTGCTGAAGAACTTGTCCTGGGCGGCGCGGAAACGCTGCCAGAGTGTGTCGTCGGCGTCCTTGGGCGCGCGGCCCGCCGCCTTCCACTCGAGCATCAGTTCCTTGTAGCGGCCCGCGGTCGGACCCCAGTCGTCCGACTCGGACAGGCGCTCGGCCTCTTCGACCAGTTCCTGCTTGCGGCCCTTCGCGGTCGCGCGCTGGCGGTCGAGGTCGGCGAAGTGCGAACCACGGCGGCGGTTGAAGGTGTCACGGGCCTTGGAGAAGCGGCGCCACAGCTGCTCGTCGGTCTTACGGTCGACGCCCTTGATCGTCTTCCACTCGTCGAGGATGGTGCGCAGGCGGTCACCGGCCACCTTCCACTGGCTCGACTCCTCGGCCATGGCCTCGGCTTCCTCGACCAGCTGCTGCTTGCGCGCGATCGACCCGGCCCTGGCCTCGTCCCGCGCGTGCTTGGCGTGGTCGAGCGCGACCGCGGCGTGCGCGATCACCTGGTCGAGCCGTGCCTCAAGGCCGACCAGGTCACCGACGACGTGCGCTTCGGCCAGGCTGTCCTTGATGTGCTTGGCGTTGGTCGCGGCGTGCTTGGGGTCGCCGGACCCGGACGCGAGCCGAGTCTCCAGCAGCTCGACCTCGGTCCGAATGTCGTCGAACCGCCGCGCGAAGTGCGCCAGGCCCTCGGCGGGCTCGCCCGCCTGCCAGGACCCGACCGCGCGCTCGCCGTCGGCGGTGCGGACGTAGACGGTGCCGTCAGCGTCGACCCGACCCCACTTGCCGGGATCGGCCGACGCCAGCGCCACTGGCGGCAGCGAGTCGACCGGAGCGGGCACCGGCACCGCGGACGGAGCGGCGGCGGCGGGCGTCGGAACGGCGTGCGCCTGGGCCGCGGGCGTCGGAACCGGGCCGGGGGCCGGGACGGCCCTGGGGATCGCGGTCGGCAGCACGGACGGAGTCGGAACCCGTGCTGCAGGAACAGCCGGAGTCTCAACCGCCGGGGCCTCTGCCGTCGCGGTCTCCGCAGCCGCGGTCTCCGCAGCCGCGGTCTCCGCAGCCGCGGTCTCCGCAGCCGCG
>DATLIA010000324.1:0-16676 GCA_035540215.1 Actinokineospora sp.
GCCCAGTCCATCCGGCCGGTCGGCCCAGCCCAGCCCAACCCGTGGCCCAGTCCATCCGGCCGGTCGGCCCAGCCCCGACTGGCGGGCCCAGCCCAATCGGCCCGTCGCACCCTGGCTGGCCCAGCCCAGCCCAATCGGTCCGCCGCAGGGTCCCGGTCCAGTTGGCCCTTCGGGCACGCCTGTTCGGCCACGCCCAATTACGCCCGATTACACCCGGCGCCTCGGCTGCAGGGCCCGTGGTCCGCCGGGGCGCGCGTGCGCCATCAGGCCTTGCGCCTGCTGCGCCTGGTTGGACAGCCCAACCCGCTAGAACACGACCGTCTTGTTCCCGTGGACCAGGATCCGGCCCTGCAGGTGCGCCCGCAGCCCGCCCGCCAGCACCACCTTCTCGATGTCGCGGCCCTTGCGGACCATGTCGGCCACCGAGTCCCCGTGGTCCACCCGGATCACGTTCTGCTCGATGATCGGCCCCGCGTCGAGTTCGGCGGTCACGTAGTGGCAGGTCGCGCCGATCAGTTTCACGCCGCGCTTGTGGGCCTGGTGGTAAGGGCGGGCGCCCACGAATGAGGGCAGGAAGCTGTGGTGGATGTTGAGCGCGCGTCCGGCCCAGTGGGCGCAGAGGTCGGCGGGTAGGACCTGCATGAACCGGGCCAGCACGATCGCGTCCGGGGCCGTCGCGTCGACCAGCTTTCGGACCTTGGTGAAGGCCTCGGCCTTGCCCTCCGGGTCGCCTGCCGGGAAGGGGACGTGGTGGAACGGGATGCCGTGGGCCTGCGTGATGTCGGCGAGGTCGGGGTGGTTGCCGATGACCGCGCGCACGTCGATGTCGAGTTCGCCGCCGTGGACCCGGCCGAGCAGGTCGTAGAGGCAGTGGCCTTCCTTCGACACCAGGATCGCCACGCGCCGCTTTACGCCGGTGTCGACGATGCTCCAGTCCGAGTGCGGGCTGAGCTGGTCGGCGACCTCGGCGAAACGGGTCCGCAGTTCGTCGACGCCGAAGGGCAGGGAGTCCGCGCGGACTTCCTGCCGGGTGAAGAACCAGTTGGTGTCCGGATCGGAGTGGTAGTCCGCCTCGACGATCCAGCCGCCCGCCTCAGTGAGAAAGGACGCGATGCGCGCCACGATCCCCGTCCGGTCCGGACAGCCGAGCCTGATCACATATCGACGCTCTTTCGACGGCACGCGCATGATTCTGTCAGGCCCCCATCACGGCTCGCGCACTGGTGGGAGGGGTTTCACGCCCACCCACCGACCTATTCGGACACCTAATCCGACGGCCCTCGCAAACCTCTCGAACCCGAACAGAACTGTCCGCTCAGCGAGAGCCGCTCCTAGGGTGGCGGTGTGCGCAGACATATCCACTTCGACCGTGTCCACAACTTCCGGGACGTGGGTGGCTACCCGACCACCGACGAGCGGGAGGTCCGCTGGTCCCGCCTGTATCGGTCGGACTCCCTCGCCAAGTTGGAAGGGGACGACTGGACCCGATTCCTTGATCTTGGCGTCGGCACGGTCATCGACCTGCGCTATCCGTGGGAGATCGCCGCCCGCGGGCGGGTTCCGGCCGCCGCGGGTCTCGCCTACTACAACCTCAGCGTCGAGCACCGGCCGTATGACCAGGCGGCGTTGGGGGTCGAGGTCGAGCCGGGTCCGTATCTGGCGGCCCGGTTCATGGAGGTGGCCGAGGACGGGGTCGTCGAGCTGGCCGCGGCGCTTCGGGTGCTGGCGGGCGCGTCCGGGCCCGCGGTGATTCATTGCGCGTCCGGCAAAGACCGGACTGGATTGCTGGCAGCGTTGGTACTTGCTTTGTTGGGGGTCGATGAGAAATACGTACTCGCGGATTTCGCTCTCACCGAGCTGGCCACAGCTCGACTGGTCGCGGACTGGCGGGAGAACCACCCTGACCGGGATCTCGCGTGGCCGGGTTACGGGCGCGCGCCGGTCGAGGTGATGCGGCTGTTCCTGGCTGGGATCGAGCAGCGATATGGCTCTGTCGCTGGGTATGTCCGTGATCAGCTCGGCGTGGGACCCGAGGTCGTGGAAGCGTTGCGGGGCAACCTTTTGGCGCCGTAGGTCAAAGGGTGCAGTTCACCAGAACCGGTTCGGGGTGCAGTTCGACGCCGAATGTCGTCCGCACGCCGTCGCGGACCTCGGCGGCCAAGGCGAGCAGGTCCGCGGTGGACGCGGTGCCGCGGTTTGTCAGGGCAAGGGTGTGTTTGCCGGAAAGGGCCACCCGGTCGCCAGGGCCGGAATAGCCCTTGGCGAAACCCGCGCGCTCGATCAGCCAGGCCGCCGACAGCTTCGACGCGCCTGGGCCTGCCGGGTACTTCGGGACCGTCACGTCCGGGCCGACGCGTTCGGTGATCCTGGCGAGGACCGTCGACAGGTCCTCGTCGGGGACGATCGGGTTGGTGAAGAAGGAGCCCGCGCTCCAGGTGTCGTGGTCGGCCGGGTCGAGGACCATGCCCTTGCCCCGACGCAGCTCCAGCACCGCCGCGCGGGCCGCAGCCACGGGCACGCGCTCGTCCTGGCGGACGCCGAGCGCTCTGGCGAGCTCCGTGTAGCGGATGGGTGCCGACATGCCGTCGTCGACGAGCTCGAAGCGGGCTCGGAGGACCACGGCCCGGTCGGTGTTCTTCAGGACGCTCGTGCGGTAGTCCAACCCAAGGTCGGCCACCTCCAGCGTCCTGACCTCGGTGGTCGCGCGGTCGAGCAGGTCGACCGAGATGAGCACCTGGGCGATCTCGACGCCGTACGCGCCGACGTTCTGGACCGGGGTGGCGCCGACGCAGCCCGGGATGCCGGACAGGCACTCCAGGCCGCCAAGACCAGCCTCGACGGTGCCCGCGACGACGGTGTCCCAGTCCTCGCCCGCCTCGACGGTCAGCTGGACCCGGCCGGGGCTGGTGCAGTCGATCTTGCTGCCGCGGGTGGCGACCTGGACGACCGTGCCGTCGAAGCCCGCGTCGCCGACCACCAGGTTCGAGCCGCCGCCCAGGACCAGCAGCGGGGTGCCCGCCGAGTCGACCGCGCGGACGGCGTCGACGACCTCGGCGGCGGTGGTGGCGGCCACGAAATCCGTGGCCGGGCCGCCGAGGCGCAGGGTCGTGTAGCCGCTGAGGGGCACACCGGTGCGGACGTCGGCGCCGAGTGGAAGGCTGGTCACGGGCACCAACGGTAACCTCCTGGCCATGGGAAGCCGCATCGAGCACCGCGCCGGGTTCACCCGGACCGCCGCCGAGGTCCACGCCGCGTTCATCGACCGGGCGTTTATCGATGAGCGGCTGCGCCAACTCGGCGGCAAGAACGCCGAGTTGCTCGACTACACCGCCAACGGCGCCGAGGTCACCTTCCGGCTGCGGCAGGGCGTGCCCGGCGAGAAGCTGCCGTCGATCGTCCGCACGGTCATCAAGGGCGACCTGATCGTCGAGCGCACCGAGTCGTGGCGGCCGGACGGGTCCGCGTTCGCGGGCAGCACGTCGGCCACCGTCTCCTCCGTCCCCGGCGACATCAAGGGCGAGTTCCGCTTGGTCGACACCGCGGGCGGCAGCGAGTGGACGACCATCGGGCAGGTGAAGGTCAGCATCCCGTTCGTCGGCGGCAAGATCGAGTCGGTCATCGCCGAGCAGGTCACCCGCCTGCTGGCCGCGGAGGCCGAGTTCACCGCGGACTGGTTCGCCGAGCACTGATGGCCAAGACGCCCCGACTGGCCGCGGGCCGGGCGCGGGCGCTGGGCGCCCCGACGCGGGGGACGACCAACCCCAACCGGCTGCGCCGGGTGGACCGCTGGCTCGTCGGGTCCGCCGACGTCCTGGCCGCGCTGGCCCGGCCGGACCCGCTCGTCGTCGACCTCGGCTACGGCGCCACGCCCATCACCACCGTCGAGATGGCCGCCCGGCTGCGCGTGGTCCGTCCTGACGTCCGCGTCCTCGGCCTGGAGATCGACCCAGAGCGGGTGGCCGCGGCCAAGCCCGCCGCCGATCCGCCGCTGCTGGACTTCCGGCGTGGCGGGTTCGAGCTGGCGGGCACCCGCCCCGCCCTCCTGCGCGCGTTCAACGTCCTTCGCCAGTACACCGAGGCAGAGTCGGCGTCATCGTGGGCGACGATGCTGGAGCGGCTGGCGCCCGGCGGTCTGCTCATCGAGGGCACGTGCGACGAGATCGGCCGCCGCTGCTGCTGGGTGACCCTCGACGCCGACGGGCCGCGCACGTTCACCGTCTCCTGCCTTCCGTCCGGCATCGAGCGGCCGTCGGACGTGGCCGAGCGGCTGCCGAAGGCGCTGATCCACCGCAACGTGCCCGGCGAGCGCGTCCACGACTTCCTGACCGCCATGGACGCCCACTGGGCCACCGCGGCGGCGTTCGCCCCGTTCGGCCCGCGGGCCCGCTGGGTCGAGACGATCCGGCTGCTGGCCGCCGACTGGCCCGTCCTCGACACCCGCCGTCGCTGGCGGCTCGGCGAGGTCACCATCGACTGGGCCGCCGTATCCCCTTGACTTTGACGCTGCGTCAACTTCTACCTTGGTTCAAGGGCCGGACGGACCGGTCCTGAGGGAGACGGTGATGAGCTGGTCGATCGCGCAGGTCGCCCGGATGTCGAAGGTGACGTCGCGGACGCTGCGCCACTACGACGAGATCGGCCTGCTGCGGCCCGCCAAGGTGGGCGGCAACGGCTATCGCTACTACGAGCAGGAACAGCTGCTGCGCCTGCAGCAGATCCTGGTCCTGCGCGAGCTGGGCCTCGGCCTGGACGCGATCGCCGAGATCGTCGACGACGGCCGCGACAAGGTGCAGGCGCTGCGCATGCACCACCGCTGGCTGCTCGCCGAACGCGACCGGTTCGACCGGCTGGCCACGACCGTCGCCCGCACGATCGAGAACGTGGAAGGAGGAGACAAGATGACGGGCAAGTCCGCCGAGCACTGGTTCGATGGCTTCGACTCCGCCAAGCAGGCCGAGCTCCAGCAGGAAGCCCGGGAGCGCTGGGGCGCGGAGAACGTCGACGCCGCGAACGCGCGGATGTCGGGCAAGGACTGGGCGGCCACGCACGGCCAGACCTGGATCACCGCGCTCGACACCCTCGTCGCGCACATCGACGCCGGGCGCGCGCCTGCCGACCCGGCGGTCCAGGAGACCATCGCGGGCCACTTCCAGTGGCTCAGCAGCGGGTTCTGGACCCCGAACCGGGAGTCCTACAAGGGGCTGGCGAGCGTCTACGCCGACGACCCGAGGTTCCGGGCGAACTTCGACAAGACCGACCCCCGCCTCGCGGAGTTCCTGCGCGCGGCGATGACGGAGTACGCCGACACCCAGCTCGACTAGGCGCTGCGCTGTGAGCGCGGTGCGTGGGATCCGTGATCCGGGTGGTTCCTGGGCGTGCGGGCGGGAAGCCACTCGTACTGGGTGTACTTGGGCTTTCCGGCCGTGCGGCCAGGGGCCGCCCGGGCGCGGATAGCGCGCGCCGGGCTCGCAGGGCAGTGCCTAGCGCGGTCGGGGGAGCTGCAGATCCCCCGACCGAGGGTCAGCCGCGGTGGGCGCGGGTGGCCGACGCCTGGGCGCGTGGCTTCATGACGATCTGGTCCAGGTTGACGTGCGGCGCCCTGGTCACCGCGAAGGCGATCACGTCGGCGACGTCGTCGGCGGTCAGCGGCACGAGGCCCTCGTAGACCTTGTCGGCGCGTTCCATGTCGCCGTCGAAGCGGTTGACCGAGAAGTCCGTCTCGACCATCCCGGGCAGCACCTCGGTGAAGCGCACCGGCTGCCCGAGGTGTTCCCCGCGCATGGTCCGGTGCAGCGCCGACTGGGCGTGCTTGGCCGCCGCGTAGCCCGCGCCGCCGTCGTAGGTCTCGACCGCGGCGATCGACGTCACGGTCACGACGTGGCCGTTGCCGGACGCGACGAGCTTCGGCAACAGTGCCCTGGTCATCCGCAGCGTGCCCATGACATTGGCCTCGAACATCCACTGCCAGCGCTCGTCGTCGGCGTCCTCGACGCGGTCGAGCCCGCGGGCTCCGCCCGCGTTGTTCACCAGGACGTGGCAGGCTGGGACACGGGCGCAGAACGCCTCGATCGACGCCGGGTCGGTCACGTCGAGCTCGATCGCCTGTCCGCTGACCTCCGCGGCGACCTTGCTGAGCAGGTCGAGCCGTCGGGCGCCGAGCACGACGTCGAATCCGGCCGCCGCCAGGTGCCGTGCGGTGGCCGCTCCGATGCCCGCGCTGGCGCCGGTGACTACTGCGATGGGGTTGTTCACGGCACCGATCCTCCCCGCACCCCCCGGTGTGGGTGGTATGAGCACCATCACACACGCGTGTGCCGCACCCCACCGCGGCTCGCGCGTCCTCATCGATGGGGACGAGACTGGACAGCGGGAGGCACACGGTGAGACGCACTCGGACGGGGATCCTCGCGATCCTGTTCCTGACCATGGCACTGGCGGTCGGGTGCACGTCCGAAACGACGGGCAGCGGCAGTGCGGGCGGTGGCGGCGGTGGCGACTCGGCTCCGATCGCCAAGCTCGCCGCGTCGATCGCGGCCGACGCCACCGAGGTCGTGCCGACCGATCCACTCAAGGTCACCGTCACCGACGGCACCATTGACTCCGTCGAGCTGGCCAACGACGAGGGCAAGCCGGTCAAGGGCACGGTCGCGCCGGACAAGCTGAGCTGGACCTCCGCCGAGGCGCTCGGCCTCGCCAAGAAGTACACCTACACCGCGTCGGCGACCGGTAAGGACGGCAAGAAAGTCGAGCTCAAGGGCTCCTTCAGCACCATCAAGCCCGCCAAGACCCCGCGCGCCACGATCAACCCCGGCGACAACGCCACCGTCGGCGTCGCGATGCCGATCAGCATCAAGTTCCCCGAGGGCAAGGTCGTCGACAAGGCCGCGGTGGAGAAGGCGCTCAAGGTCGAGACGTCGGTGCCGGTCGAGGGTTCGTGGGCGTGGCTGCACGACCAGCAGGTCGACTGGCGGCCCAAGGTGTACTGGCCGGCGGGCACCAAGGTCACCGTGACCGCCAAGCTCTACGGCCTGCCCTACGGCGGCGGCGCCTACGGCAAGGCCGACCTGTCGACGAAGTTCACCGTCGGGCGCAACCAGGTCGTGAAGGTCAACACCCCCGACCACAAGATGGTCGTCTACCGCGACGGCAAGGTGTTCGCCAGCTACCCGTCGAGCAACGGCAAGGACGCCGACCCGAACCTGAACACGCCCAACGGCACCATGATCGTCATGCAGAAGGACCCGATCGGCGACTTCTCAAACCCGCAGTACGGCTACACGAACGTCAAGAAGAAGTGGGCCGTGCGGTTCTCCAACCACGGTGAGTTCATCCACGAGAACGAGGAGAACCGGGCCAACATCGGCAAGGCCAACACCTCGCACGGGTGCGTGAACCTGCTGGAGGTCGACGCGAAGGCCTACTTCGACAGCGCGATCATCGGCGACCCGGTCGAGGTCACGGGGTCCAAGGCGGACATGCCCGCGACCTCGGACGTCTATGACTGGCTGATCTCCTGGGGGCAGTGGCAGAGCATGTCGGCCCTGAAGTGATCCTGTTCGTCGCGTGCTGTCGGCGCCGTGCGTGAGCACGTCGTCACAGCTCGCTACGCTGGCCGGGTCGACAGCCATTGACCTCGGGGGATCACGTGACTCGACCGCAGCAGCCGTACGGCGGGCCGCAGGGCTACGGGCAGCCGCCATACGGACAGCCGCCATACGGACAGCCGCCATATGGGCAGCCGCCTTTCGGTCAGCCGCCGCGTAAGAGCAGAGCTTGGACGATCGCGTTGGTCCTGATCGCGCTGCTGCTCGCGGCGGGCGGCGGGGTGTGGTTCTGGATCGACCGACAGGACAAGTACGACGACGCGCGGCGGAAGATGGCGGAGTTGTCGGCTGGCCCCGCCCCGACGCCCACCGTCGAGGCGTCGGCGCCGGACACCTCTGACGATGCGCCGCTGGACGCGGACAAGGTCGAGCAGGCGCGGGAGCACGCGGAGAAGTTCGTCGCCGCGATCAACGCCAAGGACGAGGCCGCGGCAATTGCGCTGACCTGCCGGAAGGTCACCCCGGGCGGCGTATACGGCGTTGGCGCGGTGACCGCGTCGGCCAAGCTCGTCGACAAGCCACGCATCGTCGATGTCGAGCGGGCCGTCTTCGACATCGAGGTCAGCCCCGGCCGGGTACTCCCGATCGAGGTGTACGCCGAGCCCGAGTGGTGCGTCTTCAACTGAGCGGACCCGTGTGGCGTAGATCACGACAGGAATTCCGGGGCCGCCCGCGCGTTGACTCCTGAGACGGAGCAGGCGGCTCCGCGAGGTCGACCGCGCCCGCGCGCGCACCTTGGCGGGCCGGAAGGGGTGAACTGGGGTGACTCCCACTCAGCTGCGCACGCCGCGCCGGGTCGCGGTGCTTTCGGTGCACACGTCCCCGCTGGAGCAGCCAGGGACCGGTGACGCGGGCGGCATGAACGTCTACATCACCGAGACCGCCACCCGGATGGCCCACCGCGGCATCGAGGTCGAGGTCTTCACCAGGGCGACGTCGTCCGACCTGCCCCCGATCGCCGAACTGGCGCCCGGCGTGCTGGTCCGACACGTGTCGGCGGGCCCGTTCGAAGGCCTGAGCCGCGCCGACCTGCCCGCCGAGCTGTGCGGGTTCACCGCCGGGCTGCTGCGCGCGGAGGCACGGCACGAGCCCGGCCACTACGACCTGCTGCACTCCCACTACTGGCTCTCCGGCCAGGTCGGCCGCATCGCCCGCGAGCGCTGGGGCGTCCCGCTGGTGCACACCGCGCACACCCTGGCCAAGGTCAAGAACGCCGCGCTGGCCGACGGCGACACTCCCGAGCCGCGGCAGCGGGTCATCGGCGAGCAGCAGATCGTGGACTTCGCCGACCGGCTCGTCGCCAACACCGACGTCGAGGCCCAGCAGCTGGTCGCGCTCTACGACGCCGACCCCGAGCGGGTCGACATCATCGCCCCCGGCGTCGACCTCGACCGCTTCCGCCCGGGTGACCGCCTCGCCGCGCGCGCCCGGCTCGGGTTGCGCCCGGACGCGGTGGTCTTCGCCTTCGTCGGCCGCATCCAGCCGCTCAAGGCCCCGGACGTGCTGCTGCGCGCCGCCGCCGAGCTGCTGGCGCGTGGCGGTGTCGACCGGGACCGGCTGGTCGTGCTGGTCGCGGGCGGGCCGTCGGGCACCGGCCTGGAGCAGCCCGCGGCGCTACAGGACCTGGCCGTGACCCTAGGCATCACCGACGTCGTGCGGTTCCTGCCGCCGCAGTCGGGCGAGGCGCTGGCGCGGGTCTACCGGGCCGCCGACGTCGTGGCCGTGCCCAGCCACAACGAGAGCTTCGGTCTGGTCGCCCTGGAGGCCCAGGCGTGCGGCACCCCGGTGGTCGCCGCCGCGGTCGGCGGGCTGCCGGTCGCGGTGTCCGACGGCCGGTCCGGCCTGCTCGTCGACGGCCACGCGACCGGGGACTGGGCCGCCGCGCTCGGCAGGCTGGCCCGCGATCCCGGCCTGCGCGCGAGCCTGGCGGTCGGCGCGGTCCGGCACGCGCACGCGTTCTCGTGGGACCGCACCACCGACGCCCTGATCGCGGGCTACATCGACGCCGACCACGCGCTGCGCTACTCGTTGGCGCGTGCTGAGGTTGCGGTATGACCGATCTCGACGCCGTGATCAGGGAGACCCTGGACGAGCGCGAACTGGCATACGACCACCCGGCCCCCGGCCGCTTCCTGGTGACCCTTCCCGGGATCAAGAAGCAGCAGACGAACACGTGGCTGATCGTCGGCAACCACGGCTTGGTGGTGGAGGCGTTCGTCTGCCGCCGCCCGGACGAGGCGCACGAGGCCGTGTACCGCTACCTGCTCAAACGCAACGCGAAGCTCTACGGCGTCGCCTACACGATCGACACCGTCGGCGACATCCACCTCATCGGCCGGGTCAGCCTGGCCTCGGTCACCACCGACGAGCTCGACCGCCTGCTCGGCCAGGTCCTGGAGGCCGCCGACGGCGACTTCAACGCGATCCTGGAGATCGGGTTCGCCTCGTCGATCCGCCGCGAGTGGGACTGGCGGACCTCGCGCGGGGAGTCCCTGGCCAACCTCAAGGCCTTCGAGCACCTGTTGGAACCAGAGCAACGGCGGCGTGTCTCAGACGACGCACAAGCGTGACCAGCGGTCCGGCAACTGAGAGCAGCCTGGAATCCGTCTGATCAGGACTAGACCTGATCGGATCGAGACTGGGAGGCGTCGATGAAAAGACGGCTGGCGGGACTGTTGTTAGCCATAGCGGCCGCGGTGAGTGTTAGCGCGTGCGGTTCGTCCTCGGAGTCCAGCAGCGGCGCGTCCGCCCCGGCCATGCGGGGAGACATGGCCGTGGCTCCGGAAGCCGCCGACACCGGTAGCACGGGTGGCGGCTCGAACAGCGCGGGCGGCGCACCTGCCAAGGAGGCAGAGCAGGTCGCCCAGCCGGGCGTCGACCGCAAGCTGGTCCGCACGGCGACGTTGACGCTGATCATCACCGACATCGAGGACGGGGCCAGCCGGGCGCGCGGTGTCGCGATCGCCAAGGGTGGCTACACCGGCCAGGAGGAAGTCGGCCCGCGCGGTGCCACGCTGACCCTGTTCGTCCCGTCCGACAAGCTCGACGCCGCGCTCGACGAGCTGGCCGCCCTCGGCAAGGTCGAGGGCCGCACCCAGTCCGCCCAGGACGTCACCGAGCAGATCGTCGACGTGGAGAGCCGGATCCAGACCCAGCGGGCCAGCCTCGACCGGGTGCGCGCACTGCTCGGGCAGGCCTCGGGACTGTCCGAGGTGGTGCAGCTCGAATCCGAGGTGACCCGGCGCGAGGCCGACCTGGAGTCGCTGCTCAAGCGGCGGGAGAAGCTCGCGGGCAGCGTCGCGATGTCCACGGTGACCGTGCGGATGACGCGGGACAAGGACGCCCCGGTGCCCACTGAGGACGATTCGACGGTCGGTGGCGCGTTCTCCGGCGGGTGGAACGCGTTCCTCGACGCGGCGGAGTTCGTGGTGCGGATGATCGCCGTGTCGCTGCCGTTCCTGCTGGTCATCGGCGTGCCCGCCTACCTGGTGTGGCGGTGGCGGCGGCGCGGGCGGGCCACTCCGGCGGTGCCGCAGGAGTCCTAGACCGGGCTCACTCCGGTTGAGAGGTCGCGGAGCGGTTCAGCGAGGGGGAGTCGTATCTGAACCGCTTCCGCGACCGTCCCGCCGAATCCGGTGGCGGGGGAGGCCACGGACGAATCGGTCGGGGCGAGCGGCTCGGCAGGGGAGTCGAGCCGCGCGCGGTGCCCCATCGGACCAGGGAGTGCGTGGGAGCCGGGTCCAATGTGGCTGAAGCCAACTTGGCAGACACCGGACACCCGCACAAGGCCAGGTATTACGCCGATCGTGGAAATGGCTCTGCGTAAGTAACTGTTTGATCACGGAATCCTTTGTATGGACAACTATGCGTCGTTAATACGCCTGGTTGTTCCGTTTCATTAACCCAAATGGGGGACACCCGTAGCGGAGTGTGCTATCTCATAGACCGTTCAGCCCAGAGTCGACCGGCGGGCGGTCCAGGCCGGGTGTTCCGGCGAGACGACTTTCACGGTTCAGCACCACCGTGGATCTGGCAGGCTCATCGCCATGGCAATTGGAACCCTGGTGCTCATCCGGCACGGCGAGAGCGTCTGGAACGCCCTGAATCTATTCACCGGATGGGTTGACGTCGACCTCACCCCAAAGGGCGTCGCCGAGGCGACCCGCGGTGGCCACCTGCTGCGCGACGCGGGCTTGCTGCCCGACGTCGTGCACACGTCGCTGCAGCGGCGCGCGATCTCCACCGCGAACCTCGCCCTCGACGCCGCCGACCGCCACTGGATCCCGGTCAAGCGCGACTGGCACCTCAACGAGCGGCACTATGGCGCGCTGCAGGGCAAGGACAAGAAGCAGACCCTGGCCGAGTTCGGCGAGGAGCAGTTCATGCTCTGGCGCCGTTCGTATGACACCCCGCCGCCGCCGATCGAGCCGGGCAGCGAGTTCAGCCAGGACGGCGACCCGCGCTACGCGGGCATCGACGCCCCGCTGACCGAGTGTCTCAAAGACGTCGTGGCCAGGGTTGTGCCGTACTGGGACGCCGAGATCGTGCCCGACCTCCTCGCGGGCAAGACCGTGCTCGTCGCCGCGCACGGCAACTCGCTGCGCGCGCTGGTCAAGCACCTCGACGCGATCTCCGACGCCGACATCGCCGGTCTCAACATCCCCACCGGCATCCCGCTGCGCTACGACCTGACCGTCGGCGCCGACGACAAGATCACCCCGGTCAACCGGGGCGGCACCTACCTCGACCCGGCCGCGGCCGAGGTCGCCATCGCCGCCGTAGCCAACCAGGGCCGCTGAATCTGATCTTCCCGACACCCGGGGGCCACCCGTGCGACGCCAGTTGGCGCGCGGGTGGCCTCTTGGCCGTTCGGAGGCCAGGGACGGTGGAACAGCCCATGACGACTGACGGGCGCCGCCCGTGGCTACCGGCCGGTAGGACACGTTCGGGTGAACGACGGCTGGCCTTCGGCGAAACAAGTGGTCGGATCAATGTCAGTACCGTCACTGAACCGCTCGGCGGACTGGTCCAAACCCCTCCCCACCTGCTTACGATCCGTATGTGGTCGTGGCTTGCGTAGTCCTGTCGATCAGCGCGTTGCTGCTCGGCGCCCTTGTCGGTTACCTGGTCGGTCGGTCCCGGCACCGGTCGGCGATTCGCCGACCGGTCGGCCCGACGGTCTCAGAGCTCGTTCAGCGGCTGGTGCACTCGTCGCACTCGGGTGTCGTCGTGCTCAACCACTTCGGCGACGTGGTGATCCACAACCCGCGCGCCGAGGCACTCGGCCTGGTCCGGCACCGGCAGGTCGACGACCGCGCCCGCAAGGCGGCCGACCTGGTCCTGGAGACCGGCGAGGCGGTGGAGATCGACCTGTCGCCGCTGGAGTCGCGCGGCGGCCGCTCCCCCGAGGCCGTGCTCGGCGAGGTCCGACCGCTCGGCGAGGGCTTCACCGTGGTCGAGGCCGACGACCAGTCCGACGCGGTCCGCCTCGAGGCGACCCGGCGCGACTTCGTCGCCAACGTCAGCCACGAGCTCAAGACCCCGGTCGGCGCGATGGCCCTGCTGGCCGAGGCCGTGCTCGACGCCGCCGACGACCCGGTCGAGGTCCGCCGCTTCACCACCAAGATCCTTCGCGAAGGCAACCGCCTCGGGTCGCTCGTCACCGAGCTGATCGCGCTGTCGCGGCTGCAGGGCGCCGAGCGGCTGCCCGAGCTGAACACCGTCGAGGTCGACGCCGTCGTGCGTGAGGCGCTCGGCCGCGCCCAGCTCACCATTGAGTCCACGGGCATCGACGTCACCACCGACGACGACAGCGCGCTGCTCGTCGAGGGCGACCGGACGCTGCTGGTCACCGCCCTGTCGAACCTGATGGAGAACGCGCTGGCCTACTCGCCCGCGGGCAACCCGGTTTCGGTCAGTCGCAAGCTCGCCGACGGCTACGTCGAGATCGCGGTCACCGACCGGGGCATCGGCATCGCCGAGGAGGAGCAGCAGCGCGTGTTCGAGCGGTTCTACCGCGTCGACAAGGCGCGCTCGCGGGCCACCGGCGGCACCGGGCTCGGCCTGGCCATCGTCAAGCACGTCGCCGCCAACCACGGCGGCGAGGTCAAGCTGTGGAGCAAGCCCGGGCTTGGCTCCACGTTCACCCTGCGCATCCCCGCGCACCTGGACCCGCCCGCCATCGCGGGCGCGGACGGCAAGAGCGCGGAAGGCAGGACGGGTCGCACAGCGGTCCCGTCGCTGGCCGCGTCGATGGCCCCGTCGAAGTCCGACGGTGTCGGTACCGATCACGGAGGAATGGCATGACGAGAGTGCTGATCGTCGAGGACGAGGAGTCCTTCGCCGACCCGCTTGCCTTCCTGCTGCGCAAGGAGGGCTTCACCGCAGCGGTGGCCGCCACCGGCCAGCAGGCGTTGGAGGAGTTCGACCGCAACGGCGCCGACATCGTGCTGCTGGACCTCATGCTGCCCGGGATGAGCGGAACCGACGTGTGCAAGGCGCTGCGTCAGCGCTCGGCCGTGCCGGTGATCATGGTGACCGCGCGGGACAGCGAGATCGACAAGGTCGTCGGGCTCGAACTCGGCGCCGACGACTACGTCACCAAGCCGTACTCGGCGCGCGAGCTGATCGCCCGCGTGCGCGCGGTCCTGCGCCGCGGCGGCGAGGCGGGCGGCGACGGCGAGCTGCTGCCCCAGGTGCTGGCGGCCGGACCGGTCCGGATGGACGTCGAGCGGCACGTGGTCACCGTGGACGGCGAGGACATCCCGCTGCCGCTCAAGGAGATCGACCAGCTCGAGTACCTGCTGCGCAACGTCGGCAGGGTGCTCACCCGCGGCCAGCTCATCGACCGGGTGTGGGGCGCGGACTACGTCGGCGACACCAAGACCCTCGACGTGCACGTCAAGCGACTGCGCTCGAAGATCGAACCCGACCCCGCGTCCCCGCGGCACCTGGTCACGGTGCGTGGCCTCGGGTACAAGTTCGAGTCCTGACGGTACGGTTCCCCAGTGCGGCTAGGGGTATTGGACGTCGGATCGAACACCGTCCACTTGCTGGTAGTGGACGCCCACCGGGGTGCGCACCCCACGCCCGCGCGGTCTGAGAAGACCGTGTTGCGGCTCGCGGAGCGCATCACCCGGTCCGGCATGCTGTCGAAGGACGGTGCGGACGAACTCGTCCGCACCGTCGCCTCGGCCAAGGAGTCCTCGGTGCGGCTCGGCTGCGCGGAGATGATGGCCTTCGCCACCTCGGCGGTGCGCGAGGCCACCAACTCCGCGGCCGTGCTGCGCCGGGTGGCCAAGGAGACCGGGGTCGAGCTGAAGGTCCTCTCCGGGGAGGACGAGGCCCGCTACACCTTCCTCGCCGCCCGCCGCTGGTACGGCTGGTCGGCGGGCAACCTGCTGGTGCTCGACATCGGCGGCGGCTCGCTGGAGATCGCCGCCGGGATGGATGAGAACCCGGATTTCGCCTGGTCACTGCCGCTGGGCGCGGGCAGGCTCACCCGTACCCGGTTCACCAACGACCCGCCAAGCCGGGGCGAGATCGACACCACCGTCGACTGGCTGGCCGACCAGTTGGCCCCGGTCGCGCGGCGGGTGGCGAAGTTCGGCCAACCCGATCGGGTGGTCGCCACCTCGAAGACCTTCCGCACCCTGGCCAGGCTGACCGGCGCGGCGCCCTCGTCGGCGGGTCCGCGGGTGCGGCGTACCCTCACCGAGGCCGGGCTCGGCCAGCTGATCGCGTTCATCTCGCGCATGTCGGCCGCCGACCTGGCCGAGTTGGAGGGTGTGAGCCCCAGCCGGGCGCACCAGCTCGTCGCGGGCGCTCTTGTGGCGCAGGCCACTATGCGAGCACTGTCACTCCCCGAGCTGGAAATCGGGCCGTGGGCACTGCGCGAGGGCGTGATCCTGCGGCGGCTGGACCAGACGAACGGCGAGGACCACACTGTCACCTCGGATTGAGATCAGTCGGGGTCTCCCACCCGGGAGGGCCCTGCCAACGCGTGCGGGCACTGGACGGATCGGCCCGCACGGGGCACGGTGGAGTGGATGAGTCAAGAAGGCGGTTCGGAGCAGCGCACCGTAGCCGAGTTGCTCGCCAAATACGGCGGCAGCTCGGGTGAGAGCGCACCCCGGCGACGGCGTCGCAAGCCGGAGGACGGGTCGGACACGGCACCGCAGGCGATCATCGAGCGGGTCATGTCCGACAGCGGCAAGCTGCTGCCGATCACCGAGGACCAGGGGCCGCACGAGCGGGTCTCGCACCGGCAGGGCCGTACGCCCCAGCCGCCCAAGCCCGCGCCCCAGCGCCGCCAGCCCACCCCGACACCGCCGCCGGAGCTGCTCGGCCGCCCGCCCGGTGTCGACCCGATGCAACACCGGGGCGCACCGCCGCGGGTCGAGCCGCCCCGGCCCGTCCCGCGCGTCGAGCCGGTAGGACTCGATCCGAGGGCCGAGGCACCTCCGCGTGCCGACCTGCCGGTGCGGCCTTCGCGGGCCGAGCAAGGCGGGATCGACACGCGTGGTGACATGGCCGCACGGCCGTCGCGGCCGGACCAGGCCGGGATCGATACGCGGGCCGACCTTCCAGGGCGGCCGTCGCGCGCGGACCAGGCCGGGATCGATACGCGTGGTGACATGGCCGGACGGCCGTCGCGGGTGGATCAGGCCGGGATCGACACCCGCGCCGACCTGCCGGTCCGCGACCAGCCCGGCCGGGTCGACTCGGTACGCGTCGAACCGCGCGGTCTGCCCGCCCGGCCCGGCGCCCGGCCGATGCCCGCCGAGGGCCACACCGAGCAGATCCCCCGGGTGCCCGCCGAGGCGCCCGATCCCGCCGAGCCGCCCGCAGGTCTCGGCGGAGCGCGCCGGTCCCCGCTGCTTCCGCGCCGCGCCCCTGGCGCGTCGCCGCGTCCGCAGCGTCCCCAGCCGTCGCAGCAGCTCCCGCAGCCCACCGGCCAGGCCCCCGCCCAGCCGTCGCAGGCGCTGCCCGTGCCACAGCCATCGCAGGCGTTGCCGATACCGCAGCCGTCACAGGCACTGCCGCTGCCTTCCCAGCAGCCGTCACAGGCCC
>DATLIA010000325.1:0-10030 GCA_035540215.1 Actinokineospora sp.
CGCGGTCCCCCACCGCCAGAGCACAGCGCCTGCCGCGCTGATGACGCCCATGGGTTACGCCAGGGCTCGGTGTCGTTTGAGGAGCTCGGTCTGGTGGTCGCGGACGTTGTCCGTGCCGACCGGGGACGGCTGCCAGTCACCGTTGGGGGCCAGGATCCAGCAGCGGGTGGCGGGGTCCAGTGCCGAGTGGAACATGTCGTCGAGCTGTGCGGTGAGGCGGGGATCAGTGACCCGGACCTGGACCTCGACGCGGCGGTCGAGGTTGCGGTGCATCATGTCGGCGCTGCCGATCCAGTATTCGCCGGAGCCGGTGAAGATGAAGACCCTGGAGTGCTCCAGGAAGCGGCCCAGGATCGAGCGGACCCGGATGTTCTCGCTGAGTCCGGGGATGCCCGGCTTGAGCGCGCAGATCCCGCGCACCACGATGTCGATCGAGACCCCGGCCTG
Source organism: Actinokineospora sp. (assembly GCA_035540215.1). Taxonomy (GTDB): domain Bacteria; phylum Actinomycetota; class Actinomycetes; order Mycobacteriales; family Pseudonocardiaceae; genus Actinokineospora. The sequence goes on from DATLIA010000325.1 coordinate 448, forward strand.
GGAAGCGCGGTAGAGCGCGTCGATGACACCTTCGTCGACCAAGGAGTTGAGCTTCACCTTGATCCCGGCGGGACGGCCCGCCCGCTGGTGCTCGATCTCGTCGTTGATCCGCTCCACGATGCCGCGCCGCACGCCGTAGGGGGCGACGAGCAGGCTGCGGTAGGTGTCCTGGCGGGCGTACCCGGTCAACACGTTGAACAGGTCCGTCAGGTCGGCGCCGATCGACGGCTCGGCGGTCAGCAGGCCGACGTCCTCGTACAGGCGGGCCGTCTTCGGGTTGTAGTTGCCGGTGCCGATGTGGCAGTACCGGCGGATGGTCGAGCCTTCCTGCCGCACCACGAGCGAGGTCTTGCAGTGCGTCTTGAGGCCGACGAGCCCGTAAACCACGTGCACGCCCGCCTTCTCCAGCGCGCGCGCCCACTTGATGTTGGCCTGCTCGTCGAAGCGCGCCTTCAACTCGACCAGCGCGACGACCTGCTTGCCCGCCTCGGCCGCGTCGATGAGCGCGTCGACGATGGGGGAGTCGCCGGACGTGCGGTACAGCGTCTGCTTGATCGCCAGCACGTGCGGGTCGCTGGCGGCCTGCTCGACGAAGCGCTGCACGCTTGTGGAGAACGAGTCGTACGGGTGGTGCACCAGCACGTCGCCCTCGCGCAGCGTGGCGAAGATACTCTTGGGGGTCTCGTGTTCGCCGAAGGCCGGGTGCGTGGCGGGCACGAACACCGGGTCCTTGAGTTCCTTGCGGTCGACCTTGTAGAGCTGCCACAGGCACGACAGATCGAGCATCCCCTGCACGACGACGACGTCGTACGGGTTCACCTCCATCTCGCGCAGCAGCAGTTCGAGCATGTGCTCGCTCATGTCGTCGGCGACCTCGAGGCGCACCGACGGGCCGAACCGGCGCTGCGCCAGCTCCCGCTCCAAGGCCTGCAACAGGTCCTCGTCGCGGTCCTCCTCGACTTCTAGGTCGGCGTTGCGGGTGACCCGGAAGGCGTGCACCTCGGTGACGTCCATTCCCGCGAACAGCATCGTCAGGTGCGCCGCGATCAGGTCCTCCAACAGCAGGAAGATCGCCACCTGCTCGTCGGCGCTGCGGTCGATCGGGACCAGCCGCGGCACGTTGTCCGGGACCTTGACGCGGGCGAAGCGTTCCGTGCCGCCCTCGGGGTCGCGCACGGTCACCGCGAGGTTCAGCGAGAGACCGGAGATGTACGGGAACGGGTGCGCCGGGTCGACCGCGAGCGGGGTCAGTACCGGGAACACCTGCTCGCGGAAGTAGTTGGACAGCCGCTTGCGGTCGTCCTCGGTGATCTCGGCCCAGCCGGCGATCTTGATGCCGCGCTCGGCCAGCGCCGGGCGTACCCGGTCCTCGAAGGCGCGGGAGTGCTGCTCGACGAGTTCCTGGTTGCGCTTTGCGATGTAGGCCAGCTGCTCGCGCGGGGTGAGTCCGTCGGCGCTGCGGACCGAGAGCCCGGTCTCGTTGCGGCGTTTGAGGCCCGCGACGCGCACCATATAGAACTCGTCGAGGTTGCCCGCGAAGATCGCCAAGAACTTGGCGCGCTCCAACAGCGGCTGTGATGAGTCCTCGGCGAGGGCGAGCACCCGCGCGTTGAAGTCGAGCCAGGACAGCTCGCGGTTGAGGTAGCGGTCGTCCGGCAGGTCCGTGTCCGCGGCCGCCGGGGTGACCGCGGGCGGGGCTGACGGTGCCCGCCGCGGCTCGTTGTACTGGCCCTCGAAGATCGTTTCCTCAGTGCTCTCGGTGCTCACAGGGCCTTATTGTTCAGGAAGAACAGGCCAATGGCCTATCGCGGGCCTCAACCTCTCGGTTAATTCTCAGCTGACGTCGCGAACGTCTCGGATCACCTGGGCGGTGCGCTCGCCGATACCCAGCGTGCGGGCCATGGCGAGGTCGCCCGCGGTGTCGACGTCGCAGCGCAGGGTGGCGCATGACTCGCCGACCCGGACCGCGTCCCGACCGTGCGCCAGCGCCGATCCGGGGCCGAACCGCGGGTGCAGCGGGGCGCCGGGCGCGGCGATCAGCAGAGTCGTCCCGGTGCCGTCGTGGTCGGGTACGACTGCGCGCCGCCCGTCCGCCTCGGCCACGGCGGCGGCCAGGTCGGCGGACCGCAGGGCGGGAAGGTCGGCCTGCAGCGCGCCCAAGGTCACGTCCGCGTCGTCGGCCCGCAGCCGGGCCGCGCCGAACCGCAGCGCGGCGTTGAGCCCGGGCAGACCGCGTTCGTCGACGCACTCGGCGCCCGTCGCGCGCACCGCGTCGACCACCCGGTCGTCCTCGCAGACCACCAGCACCCGGCGCACCCCCGGCGCGGCCGTCGCGGCGGTCAAGGTGTCCACGAGCAGCGCGAGCACGAGTTCGCGGTGGGCGCCGGGCCCGCCGGGCACCGCGCCGCGCAGCCGCGACTTCGCCCGGTCCAGGTGTTTGACCGGGACCACGAGGTCGATCACGGCCGCCTCAACAGCACTGTCCGCCAGGGCTCGGTCCGCCACGGCCCTGATCCTGCCGGCCGTGGCCGAGCCCACCCCGTCTGGACCGGGGGCGGGGTCGCCAGGGAGACTCACCTGTCACGGCAGGTCGGTGCCGGTGCAACGGTGACGAGGAGGACGAACGTTGGGCAAGCGCGAGAAGGGCGGGTTCTGGGTCGGCGTGGCCGCGTCGATGTTCTACCCGATGGCCTGGCTGGGCAAGCGTGTGTATGTCGGCGGCGAGAAGCTGCCGCGCACGGGCGGCGCCCTGCTGGTGATGAACCACGTCTCGCACCTCGACCCGCCCAATGACGCGGTCTTCGTGCACCGCCACAAGCGGGTGCCCCGGTTCATGGCCAAGGACAGCCTGTTCAAGGTGCCCGTCTTCGGCAAGATGCTGGCAGGCTCCGGCGGCATCCCGGTCTACCGCGGTTCCGCAGAGGCCAGGGACAGCCTGCGCGCCGCCCACCAGGCCCTCCAGGACGGCAAGGTCGTACTGATCTATCCCGAGGGCACCATCAGCAAGGACCCGACCGGCTGGCCGATGCGCGCCAGGACCGGGGTCGCGCGGCTGGCCCTGGAGAACGACGTGGCGATCATCCCGGCCGCGCGCTGGGGGACCAACCGCATCTGGGACGGCTACACCAAGAAGTTCCGTCCGCTGCCGCGCAAGACGGTCACCACGGTCGTCGGCGACCCGATCGACCTGTCCGCGTTCCGCGGCAAGCCGATCACCAACGCGCTGCTGCGCGAGGTCACCGACGTGCTGATGACCGAGGTCCGCGACCTGCTCGCGGGCATCCGCGGCGAGGACGCGCCAGCCGAGTTCTTCCGGCCGGGCGCCAAGCGCGACGAGACCGCGGGCTGACGATGACCGAGATCACCGTGCTCGGTGCCGGGTCGTGGGGTACCGCATTCGCCAAGGTCATGGCCGACACCGGCCGCGACGTGACGCTGTGGGCCCGCCGCCGCGACCTGGCCGAGTCCATCGAGGCGAACCGGGAGAACGGGGCGTACCTGCCGGGCATCCGGCTGCCGGACAACCTGCGGTCCACTTCGGACCCGACGCTCGCGCTCGGCGGCGCCCGGATCATCGTGCTCGCGGTGCCCAGCCAGAGCCTGCGGCACAACCTGACGTCGTGGCTCGGCCTGCTCGACCGCCAGGCGACCCTGGTCAGCCTGGCCAAGGGCGTCGAGTTGGGCACGCTCAAGCGGATGAGCGAGGTCATCGCCGACGTCACCGCGTTCCCGGCCGACCAGATCGCCGTGGTGTCCGGCCCGAACCTGGCCCGTGAGGTCGCCGAGGAGCAGCCCGCGGGCACGGTGATCGCCTGCTCGAACCACGACCGCGCGGTCGAGGTGCAGGAGGCGTGCACCACCGGCTACTTCCGCCCGTACACGATCACCGACGTGATCGGCTGCGAACTCGGCGGCGCGTGCAAGAACGTCATCGCCCTGTCCTGCGGGATGGCCGCGGGCCTCGGCTACGGCGAGAACACGATGGGCCTGCTGATGACCCGCGGCCTGGCCGAGATCGCCCGGCTCGGCGCCGCGCTCGGCGCCGACCCGATGACCTTCTCCGGCCTGGCCGGCCTTGGCGACCTGAGCGCGACGTGCGCGTCGCCGCTGTCGCGCAACCGTGCCTTCGGCGCCCGCCTCGGCCGCGGCGAGACCGTCGCCCAGGCGCAGGCGGCGACCAACGGCCAGGTCGCCGAGGGCGTCAAGTCGTGCTCGTCGATCCGCGAGCTGGCGTTCAAGCACGGGGTGGAGATGCCGATCACCGAGGTCGTGCACCGGATCTGCCACGACGGCTTCGACATCCGCGAGATGGCGGGCGAGCTGATCAGCCGCAAGACGAAGCCGGAGCGATGACCGGCGACGGCACGCGCTGCGTGCACGGGGGCGCCGGGGACGGTCTGCCCGGTTCGCCGACGGTGGCCCCGCCGGTCCTGGCCACCCAGTTCCACCTTGGCGGCGAGCACTTCTACGGCCGGGCGGGCAACCCGACCTGGGCGGCGCTGGAGTCGGCGATCGGCGACCTCGACGGCGGGCACTGTGTCGTCTACGCCTCGGGCATGGCCGCGACCAGCTCGCTGCTGCGCACCCTGCTGGCCGCGGGCGACACCGTCGTGCTGCCCGCCGACGGCTACTACCTGACCCGCGCCTACGTCCGCGATCACCTCGGCGCGTTGAACCTGACCGTCCGCGAGGTGCCGACCAGCGCGGCGTGGACGCCGGAACTGGTCGACGGCGCCCGGCTCGTGCTGGTGGAGACGCCGTCGAACCCGGGGCTCGACGTGTGCGACCTCGTCGAGGTGGCCCGGCTAGCGCACGCGGCGGGCGCGCTGCTCGCGGTGGACAACACGACCGCGACCCCGCTGGGCCAGCGTCCGCTGGAACTCGGCGCGGACATCGCCTTCGCCAGCGACACCAAGGCGTTGTCCGGCCACAGCGACGTCGTGCTCGGCCACATCAGCACCACCGATCCCGAACTCGCGACCCGGCTGCGTGCCGAGCGCACGGCGAGCGGCGCTGTCCCTGGCCCGTTCGAGGTGTGGCTCGCCCACCGCGGACTCGGCACGCTGGATCTGCGCTTGGCCCGCCAGGCCGACAACGCCGCCGCGCTCTACCAAGCGCTGCGTGGTCATCCTCGGGTGCGCGGACTGCGGTGGCCGGGGGCCGCCGCCGATCCGGCGCATCCCATCGCCAAGCACCAGATGCGTCGCTTCGGGGGCGTGGTGACCTTCGAGCTGGAGTCGGCGGAGGCGGCAGACGAGTTCGTCGCGAAGGCGAAGCTGGTGGCCGCGGCCACCAGCTTCGGCGGACTGCACTCGACGGCCGACCGTCGCGCCCAGTGGGGAGATCCCGTCCCTGACGGTCTGATCCGGTTCTCCTGCGGCTGCGAGGACGCCGCGGACTTGATCGCGGACATCCTCGCAGCACTGCGCTAGACCGGAAGAGTCATCTCCATCACCGGTGGCGTGCTCGGCTGGTCCGAGCCGCCGTCGGGCTCGACCGTCACGCCGATGGTCTTCGCGTTCAGGACTCCTGAGGCGTCGACCAGCGCCGCCCGACCGCTCTTGTCCGGCTCGAACACGCCGATCGACCGGAACGCGGGCGAGTCGTCGATGAGCCAGACCTGGTACGTCTTGCCCTCCGGCGCGGCCGGGATGTTGTTGGCCAGCAGCATGACCTGCCCCTGGTGGCGGGACACCACGACAGTGCCGCTGAGCCCCTGCGCCGTCGACCCGCTGACGATCCGCGCGTCGTCGGCGGCCAGCAGCGCGGACATGGCCGCCACCTGCCGCCTGCCCGAGTCGACGTCCTGGCGGGTCTGCACCAGCAGCACGCCGAGGCTGACCGACACCGCGAGCAACACCGCGGCGGCGGCGCCGAAGATCCGCGTCGGCCAGGGCGACCGTTGTCGCCGCGCGGCGAGTTCGTCCAGTGGGGACTGCTGCCGCACCTCGGCGATGCGGGCGAGCACCGCCGCCTTCAGTGCGGGCGGCGGCTGTTCGGACGCGGCCTCACCAAGCCGGGTGGCCGTGGCGCGCAACTCGCGCACCTCCTGGGCGCACGACTCGCACTCGGCGAGGTGGCGTTCGAAGGCCGCCCGCTCCGTCTCCGGGATCGCGTTCAGTGCGTACGCGCCGGTCAGCGCGTGGATGTCCGCGGTCATCGCCCCACCCCCAAACAGTCGCGCATCCGGATCAACCCGTCGCGAAGGCGTGTCTTCACAGTGCCCAGCGGGGTGTCGAGCAGCTCGGACACCTCGCGGTAGGTCATGCCTCGGTAGTACGCGAGTTCGACGGACTCGCGCTGCAGATCGGTCAGCGAGGCCAGGCAGCGCCGGACCTGCTCGTACTCGAGCCGGGTGCTGACCTGCTCGGCGACCTCGTCGAACGGTCGCGTGGTCTCGCGTCGGAAGGCCTTGTCCTCCCGGTCGGTCGCCGACTGCGCCGAGCGGACCCGGTCGACCGCGCGGCGGTGCGCCAGGGTCATGACCCAGGTCATCGCGCTGCCCTTCTCCGGGGCGTAGCGCGCGGCGGTGCGCCACAGTTCCAGCATCACCTCCTGAGTCACCTCCTCCGACTGCGCCGGATCCCGCACCACGCGCCTGACCAGCCCGAAGACCGGCGCGGACACAATGTCGTATAGCCGCTCGAAGGCGTGCTCGTCGCCGCGCGCCACCCGCAGCAGCAACTCCCCGGGCTCCGGCTCGCGCGCCTGCGCGCCCTCCACCCCCGTGATGCGCCGAACCCGTTCGGCCATGGGCACCTGCTCTCGTCGGTCGACTCCGCCATCACCCATTCGGTGCCGATCCCCGGGTGGATTGGCTCCCACAGGGTGGGCGCCTTTGACGTGTGCGTCCGCTGATGCTTTCCTATCACCGTGCTTCTTCGCGCCATGACCGACCGGCGGGGTCACATCGACCTCTGCCGAGTCGCAGGCGCGCTCTGTCTCTGTTGGTGATCCAGCCCGCCCCAACGGCCCCGATGTCGGCCGCGTCGTGCTCGCGTATCCCGAGAAGAGACTTGAGATGTTCGCCGTTCCCGAGAACACCGTCGCCGTAGCCAGTGCGCCCGCCGCCGCTCACCCTGCGCTGACCGCCCGAGCCTACGCCGCCGACCGCGCGCGCTGGCGCGACCAGCTCAGCTACGACCCCGACGAGCGCTACGTCGCGCTCATCGACCGGACCGACGGCGAAGAGGTCTGGCTGATGACCTGGCTGCCCGGCCAGTCCACCGATCTGCACGACCACGGCGCGGTAGCGGGCGCGTTCACCGTCGTGTCCGGGTCCGTCACCGAACGCGTCGCGCGTGGCGGCGAGCGGCCCGTCGAGGTGCTCAACGCGCTGACCGCCGGGCAGACCCGGGTGTTCGGCCCCGGCTACGTCCACCAGGTCACCAACACCGGGACCGACCCGGCGATCACGATCCACGTCTACCGCGAGGCCCGCCCGGCTATGGGCAGGTACCGCGTAGACCCGGTCACTGGCCCGGAGCCGCTGTAATCGTGAACATGTAGCACTGTCCCGCCTCCCCGGACTTCTAATCGCGGTCGCCTTTGGAGCGACCTGTGCGGTTTGGTCGGTCACCGTGGTCGGCCGCCGTCACTGTGCCCCTTGGCTCCTGTTTCGTGATCGCGAACATGTAGCAGCCATATGCGATGTTGCGGCTGTGGATGCACGCGACCCCCGGTTCGGCCAGCTGCTTCTCGATGACCGAGACCGGGTCGGTTCCGTCGTGGACGGTGGTGGCCGGGTGGATCCAGCCGCGCGCGTCGTAGGCGCGCAGGACCTGTGGGCGGCGACTCCACTCGGTCGGGTACCGGTCCGTCGACTCAGGACCCGCGCACGGTTCGGCGTGGACGAACACCGCGCCGGTCTCCCGATAGGGCGTGCCTTCCGGCAGCGCGGGCTCGTAGTTCGCCAGGAGCAAATCGTCGCCGGCGACCGCGTCGCGCAGGCAGCAGCGCACCGGCTCCCCGCCCGTCGCGGTGACGTGGTCGGTCGCGGTGGCCCTGATCGAGGTGAGGTCGGCGGCGGGGATCGCGTGGATCTGGAAGGTCATGTCTCCAGCCTGGCCGCCGACCGGCTCCCGATCTGGCGGCTATCGGACGCCGCGCTTGGTGACGTGCGGCGGCACATCGATGCCCGCGGGCAGCAGCTCGCACGACTCCGGCTCGCCCCAGACCTGGCGCAGCGGAAGGACTCCCGCCCAAACCGCGCCCGCCTCGACGTCGGACTCGTCGTCGCCGGGCGGTCCGGTGCGGACCTTCACCGCGGCCTCGGCCAGGTCGATCGCCATGACCGCCGTCTGCGCCATCTCCTTGGTGTTCGGCACGCGCGTGTAGTCCCACGAACCGGGTGCGAGGTTCTCGGTGATCACCTCCAGCGCGTGCCACTTGGCGTCCGGGTCGGTGACCGGCGTCGCGGTCCCGTGCACGACGACCGAGCGGTAGTTCATCGAGTGGTGGAACGCCGAGCGGGCATAGACGATCCCGTCGACCAGCGTCACCGCGACGCACACCTCGATGCCCGTCGCCGCGGTGCGCAGGCTCAGCGCGCCGGTCGAACCGTGGACGTAGAGCGTGTCGCCTTCGCGGCCGTAGCCGGTCGGGAGGACGAGCGGGGCGCCGCCGATGATCGTCGACAGGTGGCAGATCAGACCGTCGTCGAGGATCGCGTGCAGCACAGCGCGGTCGGTGACCGCGCGCTTCTTGCCACGCTGGACGGTGCTTCGGTCGGTCGGCGACAGTGGTGTCTGAGTCACCTGACCAGCGTGACGGAGTAGAGTGGCCTTCCAGTAGTGCCACAGCTACGCAATTTCAGGAGGCCACTTATGGCCGAGAGTCCGCCGCTGCCGGTCACCCTCGACCGCGCCTCGGTCACCCCGCTGGCCGTCCAGCTCGCCGAGGAGCTGCGCGCCGCCGCCGCCGAGGGCAGGCTGCGCAGCGGCGACCGGTTGCCGTCGACCAGGGCACTGGCCGCGCAGCTCGACGTCAGCCGGACTGTCACGGCGGCGGCGTATGAGCAGCTGCACGCCGAGGGCTGGATCGCGGGCCGCCACGGCTCGGGCACCTACATCACCACCGCGCCACCGGGTTCGCTGCGCGCGCGTCCGCGCCGGTCCAGGCCCGACGTGCTGGCCGCCGACGCGGTCGACCTGACGCCGGGTTCGCCGTGGGCGGGCGGGATCGACCGGTCGGCGTGGCGCCGGGCCTGGCGCGGGGCGGCCGATGTCGCGCCGCTGCTGCGGCCCCAGCGCGCCGGGCTGCCCGCCTACCGCGCGGCCGTCGCCGAACACCTGCTGCGCCACCGCGGCCTGCGGGTCAGCGGCGAGTTCGACGACGCGGGCGAGGGGGAGGCGGTGCTGGCCACCGGCGGCACCACCGCCGCCGTCGCCGAGGTCGCGGCGGCCGTGCTGCGCCGCGGTGATGTCGTCGCCGTCGAGGAACCCGGCTACCAGCGCGCGGTGGCCTCGCTGCGCGCGGCGGGGATGCGCGTGGTGCCCGCCGCGGTCGACGAGGACGGTCTGCTGCTGGAGAGCCTGCCGCCCACGACCCGGATGGTCTATTGCTCGCCTGCCCACCAGTACCC
>DATLIA010000326.1:0-40241 GCA_035540215.1 Actinokineospora sp.
CTGAGGGCGGTGGGGGAGGGGGACGGGGTGTTCCGGCTGACCGTGCGTGTACCCGCGCAGCCTGTGGCGTGAAATCAGGGAGTCAGGTCAGAGCCAGCCCGACTCGGTGGCGATGCGGATCGCGTCCACGCGGTTGCGGGCGTTGAGTTTGGTGACGATCGTCGTCAGGTAGTTCCTTACGGTCCCTGCCGACAGATACAGGCGGGCGGCGATGTCGACGGCGTTCGCGCCGCCCGCCGCCATCTGCAGGACTTCGATCTCCCGGCTGGTCAACGGGCAGTCCGCCCCGTCCCAGGCGGCCAAGGCGAGATCTCCGTCGACCACACGTCGCCCGGCGGCTACGCCTCGGATCGCGTTGGCGAGTTTGTCGGCGGGGGCGTCTTTGAGGATGAAGCCGCCGACCTTGGCCGCCAACGCGCGGCGTAATGTGCCCGGTCTGCCCAGGCTGGTGAGGATCAGGGTGCGGCACTCCGGCAGGTGCTCGTGTAGTTCCGTGGCCGCCGTCAGGCCGTCCTTGCCGGGGAGGTCGATGTCGATGACCGCGACGTCGGCCTGTGACTTCCGCGCGGTGGGCAGGATGTCGTCGCCGGAAGCGACTTCGGCGACCACGTTGACGTCCAGTTCGAGGTTCAGCAGGGCCACCAGGGCGCCACGGACCATGTGCATGTCTTCAGCAATCAACACTCTGATCACTTCACGCACCCTTCGCCCGCCCGACCCATGTTGTTTGTACCACCTTCCCGGTGTCTGAATTACGGCCGTCTGGCCGCCGGTAGTTATGAACATGTACCTGCGAATGGCGGTAGGGGTTCCACGTTACCGGGTGTGGCCTGCGGTTTTGGCGAGTTCGGCCACCCGGCGGGCGGCGGCGAGACTCGCCCAGGAAGTCAGGTCGACCAGTGCGGCGTCGCTCAGGGCGGCTTCGTCCACGACGGACGGTTCGACCTGGTAGGCCGCGATCGCGGTGAGCAGGGCCAGCACGCCCGCCGCGCGGTCGGCCTCCGGCAGGACCGAAACAGCGTCGCGGACCCAGACGCGGCTGATTCCCTTGGGTTTGCCGTCCCACGCCGCGAGTTCGGCGGCGACGAGGTCGCGCACCAGTGGCGGCACCGACCGTCGGCCCGCCTCGTCGATCACCGCGTAGGCGCGGGCGAACGCGTCGGCGATCGTCGGGTTGCCCTCGGCCCACCACAGTTCCGGGCCGATAGGGGTACGCGGCAGCAGGTCCAGCGAGCGGCCCGGCTCGTGGTCGGCGCTGGCGGAGGACTTCATGACCCGGCCGAGGAACTTGCCCGCGCGGCCACGCGCGCTGTCCGGCACGTTCGGCGGCAGCGGTGAACCGGGCAGGAAGACGTTGACCACCCGGTTGAGGTAGTGGAACGTGATCGCCACGCCCATGACCTCCGCGGTCGGAGTTGGCACCGGCCCACCCGAGCCGCTGTCGCGGGACCACTCGGCCAGTGCCCGTAGGTCCGCGTTCTCGATGTCGTTGAGCCGGGCCATCGCCAGGGCGGCGGCCTCGGGGCCGTCGGTCAGCCCGCCCAGCGTGGCGCTGTGCACCTCGACGCAGTACGGGCACTCGTTGCCGACTGACACCCCGGCCGCGACGATCTCCCTGGTCGCCCGGTCTATCGCGCCCCTGGCCAGCAGTGACTCGCGCAGCATCGCCCACACAGCGGCCATGACGTCCGGCGCGGGGGAGTGCAGGGCGATGGGCGGGGCGAGCATGCCGAACTCGCGCTCCACCCTGCGGTACACCTCGGCGACCTGCTCGCGGGCACGTCGGGGGCGGACCGGGATGACGTACTGGATCTGGTTCAACGCCGTGCGCAGCGCTGTGCGAATCAGCAAACCGCTCATGAGGGCGCGTTCCTTCCAGGCAGGGGTATCCAGACCAAACCTACGGGGCCAGGCGCGCCAGGTGATCTTGCATCGTGCTCAATTCAGACGTCCACTATCGACTAAAACGCCGCCGCGACGGTTGCCTGGGCGGCGGCGCCGAGCACGGCGATCGCCAATAGACCCGCGGCGGGCACGACCGCGAACCGGACAAGGCGACCGGGGCGGTCCAGCAGCGGGAGCCACGCCAGCCCGGCCAGCGCGAGGATCACTCCACTGTGGAGTGCCGGGATACCAGCCCCGGACCAAGCCCTGCTGAACGCGACAGCGGCGCCGACACCGCCCGCGGCCAGCACGAACGGCGCCACGCGGGACACATAGGGGGTCAGTGGGCGTGACACCGGCGCGATCGTGTGGAACGCGGGGAACACCGCGGCCACGAAGGCGAAGAACGCGACCTGGTTGGGCAGGCCGACCCGGCCCGCGAGCATCAGCTCCAACACCACGCCCACCGCGGCGCTGCCACACACGAACGCGGCCGTGCGCCTGGTCGGCGCGCCGAGGAATCCCCGCAGCAGCGCGAAACCCGCCACGGCGGGGACCGCGTAGAGCAACGCGATCCGCAGCGTGAGCGGGCCAAGGGAGATCGGTACCGACAGGGTGTGCTCGTGCTGGGCCTGCGCCGCGCTCGACGTCGTGACCAGCAGGTACGCGGTAAGGACGAGGATGGTGAGCCGCCGCGGGAGGCGGCTCACCATCGAGCTCATCCGACGGGCACAGGCTTGGCGCACGAGCAGGTCATCTCGGCGCGCTCCTCCGGTCGAGGGCGCAGGTGCAGGACCATCGCCACGACCATCGGGACGAAGACGATGAAGTTGTAGAACAGGTGCAGCTCCACGCGCGGGGCGATCAGCTGCACGATGCTGGTCGGCTTGGCCTCACCGAGCAGGTTGCTCCCGGCGAGCGCCTGGATGAGCAGCAGCAGGTGCTCGAAGTGGTGCCAGACCTGGATCCACATCGAGGCCACCCACCACTTGCGCGCGCGGCCGGTGAAGCCGTGGCGCAGGATGACCAGGCCGGTCAGCATGATGATCGCGTAGCCGTAGTGCATCCACTCGGAGGTCACCAGCCACGGGAAGTAGAGGCCGAGAACACCGCCCGCCTTGGGCCGCGGCCAGCCGAGGCCGAAGACCTGGATGGCCTGCACGATGTGCTCGGCCCAGTGGGCCAGCACGATGAAAAGGAAACCCATCAGGGCGGCCTTGTGGTATTTCCCGTTGAGCGCGGCGATCAGGCCACCCTGCTTGCCCGCGCTCACTTGCGTCGTCATCACGCCCTACCTCTCGTCGCGATGTGCGGACCGCCCGGCACGGCGACCCGACGGGTGATCTTGGCCTCACGCGGCACGATCTTGCAAGGACTCCGATCGCCGATAGGCCAACAGGGCCAACTCGCGCACCTGTTCAGCGTCCGGTCCACCCTCGGCCGCGATGTGTTCGAGCAACCTTGCCTTCCTGGCGTACCAGGCGGCCACTTCCTGCGTGCCCGCTTTGGGCCCAGGCATGTCCAGCATCAGCTTCGTCATCTCTTCGAGCACACTCATGTCCCGCCACCACCGTCGTCTCAGCCGTCCCCGCCGCCCAGGCGGGGTTGGCCGACGGCGTACCGCCTATGCGCTCAGCGGTACCGTCCCCGGCCGCAGCAACGGCTTGGTCGTCGCCGGGTCCGGCAGCGATCCGTCGTAGCTGACCTTGATGCCACGCGCCTGCGCCGCGGCGACGATCCCGGGCATCGCCCGTTCGGCCAGCGCGGAGATCGTGAGCGCGGGGTTGACCGTCAGCGCGGCGGGCACCGCCGAGCCGTCGGTCACGAAGATGCCCGGGTGGCCGCGCAGCTCGTGCCGGTCGTCCAGGGCCGACGTGGCCGGGTCGTCGCCGATGCGGCACGACGACAGCGGGTGCACCGTGTAGGCGCCCACGAGGTCGTTCGTCCATGGCAGCACCGTGGCGATGCCGTCGCGCTCAAGGATGTCGCGGACGTCGGCGTCGGCCGCGGCCCACGCGCCAAGTGTGTTGGGCGTCGGGTCGTAGCTCAGCGGCCCGCGGCCCAGCATCTGCTGGGAGATGCGGTAGGCGTTGCCGGTGGGCGGCGGCGGGCCGAACACGCCCTCGTTGTCGTCCTCGACGATCTGGAAGATCGTCAGCCACGACTGCCAGCGGCGCAGCATCTCCTTCTTGGCCGGGCCGAGCCACGTCGGGCCGTCCGCGCCGGGAGCCTGGGCCAGGATCGTGCCGAGCCCGGGCGGGAAGTAGAGCTGTTCGAGGGAGTAGCGCCGGTACTCAGGCAGGGAGCCGTCGAGCCGGTCCCAGCTGGCGATCACCGGGCCCTTGCCGATCTGGTTGGCCTCATAGGCCTTGCCGTCCCCGCGCTCCAGGCCGAGGACCTCGCGGGCGCGGTCCTCGTTGATGATCGCGGTGTTGAGCCGTTCGCCGTTGCCGGAGAAGTAGCGGCCGACGGCGTGCGGCATCGGGCCGAGCTCGGCCTCCGACCGCTGCAGGATGACCGGGGTCGCGCCCGCGCCCGCGGCCAGGATGACGATCTTGGCCTCGATGGTGCCGCCGCCGGTGGTGATCCGGTAATCCTCTTCGTCGACGTGCAGATAGTGCACCCGGTAGCCGCCGTCGTCGAGCCGCTCCAGCCGCTGGACCTCGTGCAGCGGGCGGATCTCCGCGCCCGCGGCGACCGCGCCGGGCAGGTAGTTGAACAGCAGCGACTTCTTCGCGTCGAACTTGCAGCCCGCCATCATCCAGTTGCAGTTGGTGCACTTGCCGTTGTCGATGCCCACCGGCACCGGGTTGGCCGTGCGGCCGGCGTTGTCACAGGCCGCGGCCCACAGCCCGCCCGCGTAGCTGATGTCGTCCCAGGTCTGCTGCTTCACCGGGATCGCCGAGGACACCCGGTCGTACCAGGGGTCGAGGGTGTCGCGGTCGATCGCGGCTGGCCACATCCGGCGGCCGATGCTGCCCTGGCGCTCGAAGACGAACCGCGGCGCGCGCGGCAGGGCGGCGAAGTAGACCACGCTGCCGCCGCCGACGCAGTTGCCGCTCAGGATGCTCATGCCGTCGCCCGCGACGAAGTCGAACGCGCGGGTGTAGCTCTTGCCGAGCAGGTAGTCGTGGTCGAAGTCCTCGGCCTGCAGCCACGGGCCGCGTTCGAGGACGGTGACCTTCGCGCCGCCGGTGGCCAGGTGGTAGGCGGCGATGGCGCCGCCGAACCCGCTGCCGACGATCAGGACGTCGGTGGTCTCAGTGCTCACGCCGGGCTCCCGGTGGCAGTCGTGTCGGGGTGCGGCTTGGCGAACTGCCTGCCGTAGGAGTAGTCCTTGAACCGCCACAGGCCGTCCTTCTGCGGCAGCTCGAAGCCGATCGTCAGCAGGCCGGGGTGGCCCTGCGCGATCGCGTCGTGCGTGCTGATGTGCGCGGCGCTGTCGAAGGCCATGTTGCAGAACAGGGCCAGCAGCACCCAGCCCGACTTCTCCGGGTGACCGGGGGCGGTCAGGATCTTGATGAGCGCGGCCCGGTCGTCGAACTCCAGCGCCACGAACGGCGGAACCGTCTCGTCGAGGGTGATCCCCTTGTCCGCGGCGTAGGCGGTGGCGTGCCCGTTGAGCATCCCGACCAGCGACTCCAGACCGGCGGTGATGCCGGTCGCGGGGTGGTGCAGCATCTCCAGGGCGCCGGACTGCACGGCACCGCCACCGGTCGAGACGCCTGCGATGGCCCTGTCGTCGGGGTCGCGCTTCTCGCCAGGCACGATGGTGTCCGCGAACGCTTCCAACGTGATCGTCTTGACCTGTTCGTCTGAGGTGCCCGAGTGCACGGCGGTGTCCTCCCTCGGCTGCGGTAGACGTTCATCGTCTTGCCACTGGGTCACGGGGTGCATCTCCCGCTATGCCCATCTTTTCTTGCGGTATAAGGAAAATCCGCATTCAGGAAGGTGTCCGCAGGCCGGTTGTCGCGCCACAGTCGGGTTTCGGAGGGAGACTGTTGTGCGGATGCGCGAACTCTGTGCCGAGGCAGGCCTGTCGGTGGCGACCGTGAAGTTCTACCTGCGGGAGGGCTTGCTGCCGCCCGGTGAGCGCAAGGGCCCGAACCAGGCCGACTACGACGAGAGCCATGTGCGCAGGCTGCGATTGATTCGGTCCCTCGCCGACATCGGCGGTCTGTCGATCGCGGCGATCCGCGACGTGCTCACCGACTCCGCCCACGACCTGCTGAAGGCCGGGCGCGGCAAGCTGGACGTGACCGACGAGGAGCGCGAGTGGGCGCTAGCGCGGATCGCGGAGATGGCCGAATCCCGGGGCTGGGACCTGCGCGGCGCCGATACTGCCGTCTCGGCACTGGTCGGCGTGCTGTGCGCGTTCCGCCGCCTCGGCCACGGCGAACTCCTGGCTCACATCGACAGCTATGCCGAACTGGCCGAGGCCCTCGCGGGATTGGACGCCCGGGCGAAGGCGACCACTGCCGCGGGGTCCGTACTTGGGGACATACTTCTGGTCACGTTGCGCCGCATTGCTCGGCGATAACCGATCTGGGCAGCGTCATCCGAGCACGGCGGCCCGAACCGGGCTCGCCCACCCGGCTGATCTCGGGTGCGCGACCATGAGATCCAGTGCGACCAGCTCGTGGCGGTCCCCGGGTCGGCGGGTACTGGACTGATCGGCGAGCAGCTGTAGTGCCTCCTCCCCTCTGCCGAGACCGCTCAGTGCGATCGCGCGGAGTTCGGCGCGCTCGAACGGGGTTGACGCTGACCATGGATTCCGCTCGACGCGTAGTGCGGTGCGAAAGTGGTCGACCGCGGCGTCATGGTCGTCACACACCGTGGCCGCGACACCCGCGAGTACCGCGATCTGAAGATTGTTGTCCGGGTCGCGGCGCAACTCGGGAAGCCACAATGCCGATGCGCGCTCGAAGTCCCTTCGCATCCACGCTGCGAAGCCCGCGCAGACGGACACTTCAAACGGGTCGGTGACGACCTCCGCGGCGCGGTCGTAGTCAGCCACGGCGGCGGCAGGGTCACCCGATCGCAGCGCCATGATGTCGCCCCTGAACTGCCGGCAGTCCGCGTCGTCCTGGGCGAGTTCGATCGCTCGGTCGATCGAGGCGAGCGCGTCGTCGAAGTGGCCCGCCGACATCAGCGCGGTGCCGAGCCAGGCGTGCAGCCCGCTCTCCTCCGGGGCGAGTCTTATCGCGGCGCGGTAGGTATTGAGGGCGTCGTCGAAGCGGGACAAGCCGACCATGGCCACGGCCTGACTGCGGACCGCCTGTGCCATCGTCGGATCCATCTTCCCGGCTTGCCGGTAGAACGCGAGCGCCGACGCGAAGTCACCCGTCCACAGCAGACAGTCGCCGCGCGCGATCGGTCCCGCGACGTCAGCCGGATCGGACTCGGCCGCGGCGACCGCCGCTGACTCCGCTTCGGCATGTCGGCGGAGGTCGGTCAGCGCGTAGCAATGTCGTGCGTGTGCTTTGGCATAGGTCGGATCGACCTCGACGGCCTTTTCGGCGCTGCGCAGAGCGGCCTCGCGCTCCTTGTGCCAGCTCAGCACCTCGCTCAGCTGGATGTGGGCGTCCGGGTCGTCAGGTCCGCATCCCACAGCGTCGTGGGCGGCGGCGAGGGCGTCGTGGGGCCGCATCAGGCCTGCCAAGACGCTGGATCGGCGGATGTGCGCGGCAGGCGAGTCGGGTTCAAGCGTGACCGCCGCCGTAGCGGCGGTCAGTGCGCCGTCAAGGTCGAGCATGTGCTGCAGCGTCCGCGCCACTTGCAGGTGGGCGCTCGCGCGGTGTTGGTCGGCCGCGACCGCGCGGTGAGCCGATGCCAGTGCCTCCGAATCGCGGCGCGCGATCGTCAGCGCGGTGCTCAAGACGATGTGGGTGTCCGGGTCGTCTGGGTCGGCCTGGACCGACTGCCTCGCGGCTTCGAGCATCGCGTTCCAGTTGTAGTGCCACGATAGGAGATAGGCGCGGTCGATGTGGTTGCGAGCGTTGTCCGGATCGAGGTCGGTCGCCTGCTCGATCGCCTTCAGCGCGCGTGGATACTGGTGGTGGGCGAACTCGGCGATGGTGAGAGTGCGCCAGGTCTCCGGGTTCTCCGGGGCCAGCCGGGTTGCCAACCTGGCTGCCGTGAGGCCTGGGACGGACGGGGTCGCCCGTCCAGAACCAGTCCGCCAGACCAGAAGTTCGGAAAGCCCGATCAGGTCGTCGGCGACTGCCCGATGCAGTGTGCCGGGCTCCTCGGACATCCCGCGCGCGGCGCTCTGGAATGCACGCAGCGCGGACTCCACTCGGCCGTTGTCGAGCAGTGACTTCGCCTTCTGCCAGCAGATTATCGCTGTGCGTTCCCCGCGCGTGCCGTGGTCACCCTGCACGCCGTCGGTCAGTGGCTTGCGCTCCAGGATGGAGAACACATCGGGATCCGCGGCCGACCACGGCCGGTGTGCCGAGATCGCTGTGCGCAGCGCGCGGAGTTCCGCCCGGTGGTGGTCGGTGGTCGCCACGGCGAACTGCTCCGCGTCATCGAGCAGAGCGGTGCCCAGTCGGTGGTCATAGGCCATCGCGGCGGGAAACGCGGCCCGCACGGTTTCCCAGCCCGCTTCGAAGTCTCCCCAGAACCGGTGCCAGGCCAACGCGCTGAAGGTCTGGGTCCACCGGTCGTCTGAGAGGCGGTCGTGCAGGGTCGGCAGCCGAGTATTGCGGTCGGTGAGCCTGCGCTCGAGCAGATCGATCACCCGCTGGTTCGCCGTGTGCAGGGTGCCGCTCATGTTGCCCGGATAACGCAGGAATCCCCGGAACTGGTCACGCACGACATCGTGCAGCAGCATCGTGCCGGTGAACACGAAGTCGTGGCGGGCGGTCACCGCGCGCAGCATCGGCTCGGCGTCCGGCACATCCCACAATCTGCCCACCAGCTCCATGTCCTCCGGTGTGCTCACCAGGGATAGTGTCAGCAGGCGGGCGCGGTCGCCGCTCGGGTCGCCATCCTGCTCGGTGTGGGTGAGGAAGCGCGTAGTGAGCAGGTTCGGCAGTGGTGTGTGGCGACCATTCGCGGGCTGCTCCGCCGTGATCGCGGACATCGGCTCACCCTCCCGCCAGCGGGCCGCCGCGGCACCCACCGCAAGTGGGATCCCGCTCGTCGCCTGATAGAGCGTGGTGAGTTCGCTCTTGTCGGCGGGGCGGCCCGGGACCATGCCGGTGAGGTAAGCGTCGGATTCCCGCAGGGAGAAGCCGCTGAGTTTGATGACGCGCAGACGTCCGCCCGGATGCACCTCGCGGACGAACTCGGCCAGGTCACCAGGAAGCCCCGGCTCGGCGTCCTCCAGTCGGCCAGCCAGCACCCAGCCGACCCGGGGTCCACATCGCGCCATGATCTCCCTGAGCCATGGACCCACAGCGCGGACGATCTCGTAGGTGTCCATCAGTACCACGAGAGGACGCTTGGCAGCCGCGGATCGCAGTGCCTCGGCGAACCCGGCGGCCTTGGTCGGCATTGGGTCGGCGATCAGATCCCGCTCCTGTGCGCTAAGCGTGGTGCGCATCCGGTGCTGGGCTTGTGTGAGCAGCGTGCGAACCTCGTCGATACCCACCTTGGCCAGTTGAGCGACCTGCTCCTCGGACACGCCATCCGGCAGACCACCTGAGACCAGCGATCCCAGAGTGAGAGCGGCCCTCAACACGGGCAACGCACGTGACCCCGTCTCGGCACCGCCTGCGTTGCCCGCCACTTGTGGGCCCAAGC
This sequence comes from Actinokineospora sp., assembly GCA_035540215.1. GTDB lineage: Bacteria > Actinomycetota > Actinomycetes > Mycobacteriales > Pseudonocardiaceae > Actinokineospora. The sequence goes on from DATLIA010000326.1 coordinate 9,634, forward strand.
TCGCCTCAAGTTTCGCGAGTGCCTTCTGCTCGCGCTCGCCGAGGTCGTCGAACTGCCGGAAGTGCCGGTCGCTGAGCCTGTCGGCCACCACGCGCCGGAGGACCTTGATCACGGTGTCGGGCGAGGGCCCCGAACTGGCCGGGAACTGAGCCTTTGCCAACCCTCGCTCGCGCTCCCAGTCGATCCGCACCACGGTGAACTGGTTGCGGTAGCGCGGGTCCGCGCGGTTGCCGTGCAGCCAGGACCCCACCTGGGCGAGCAGAGTGCTCTTGCCGATACCGCCGAGGCCATGGATCACCGCGACCTGTGACCAGCTTGTGTCGCGTTCGCGTGGAGCTTCGAGGAGGTCATTGAAGAGTCCCCGTAGCCGAACCTGCTCGTCCACGCGACCGTAGAAGGTGAACGCTGGGTCGGTCGCGGACGTCATGCCCCACCCCCGGGTGTCGCTGCGTAGTCGCACGATAGCAGGGTGTGCACGATGTGGGCGAGGATGAAGCCCGAGCCCCCCGAACAAGTTCGAGGAGATCGGGCTCCACGCAGACCGGCTCGGCTCTCAGGCGGAGTGAACGGTCATGGGCAGGCCGCCCTTGACCCGCAGCGACAGCATCGGCTCCGGCACCACCTCGTAGCCGGGCACCAGCTTCATCCGCATCTCCCGGGAGATCATGGAGACCACGAACGCGGCCTCCATCAGCCCCAGGTGGCTGCCGACGCAGAACCGCGGTCCGGCCCCGAACGGCAGATACGCGTACCGCGGCCGGGTGTTGGGCAGTGACGGGTCGAACCGGGACGGGTCGAACTTCTCCGGCTCGTCCCAGAACGCCGGGTGCCGGTGCATGGTGTAGGGGCACACCATGACATCGGAGCCCGCCGGGACGTGGTAGCCGCCGACCTCGTCGTCGGCCACCGCGCGCCGGGTGAGGATCCAGACCGGCGGGAACAGCCGCATGGCCTCTTCGAGGACCATGTTGGTGTAGGTGAGCTTCTTGAGGTCGTCGAGCACGGGGGTGCGGTCGCCGAGCACCGCGACCGCCTCCTCGTGCAGCCGCTGGGCCACCTCGGGGTGTTTGTCCACAAGGTACAGAGCCCAGCCGACCGTGCTCGCCGTCGTCTCGTGCCCGGCGAGCAGCAGCGTGATCAGCTCGTCGCGCATCCGCTGACTGGCGACCTTCGGGTCGGATTCCGCTTTGGTGGAAAGGATCAGCCGGGAGATCACATCGTCGGCGGGGTCGCGCGGGTTGCCGATGCGCTCGGCCACCAGCGCCTCCACGATCCGTGTCAGGTCGGCGCTGGCCGCCCGGAACTCCCGCTGCCTGCGCAGCGGGAGCCACGTCGGGACCATGCCCATGGTCTCCATCTCGAACATGGCCTGGTCCTGCACGGCCTCGAACGAGTGGCCGATCGACTCGAACGCGTCGAGGTCGGCGTCGAGCAGGGTGCGGCCGAGCACGCCGAGGGTGAACCCGGTGAGCTCGTGCAGCACGTCGACCGGCCCGCCCGACTCGCGGGTGCGCAGCCGGGCGACGAGCTTGGCCGCCTCCTCGACGATCGTGTCCGCCTGGCCGCTGATCCTGCGGGCCTGGAACACCGGCTGGATCGTGCGCCGCTGCTCCTTCCACAGGGCGCCGTCGCTGGTCAGCAGGCCGTCACCGAGGGCGCGGCGAGCCTCGACGTAGCCGATTCCCTTGTGGTAGTTGGCACTGTTGTCCGCGAGGATGTGCTTGGCGTGGTCGGGGTGGTTGAAGTAGTAGAGCGTCTTCGGCCCGATGCCCACCCGCACCGCGTCCCCGTAGGTCTCCGCCGCGGTGGACATCAGCGTGAGTCGGTCGCTCTTGAGCTGCTTGAGCAGGCTGAACGTCTGGCTGCGTGGGGGACCGGGGGGAACCCGGCGCGGGTGGGTCATCGTCATGCCGCCTTCTGCTCCGTGGTGGCGGGTGCGGCCGGGACCAGGCTGACCGGCGCGGTGGCCGCCTTCGCCTTCGACTTCTCCACGAAGTGGACGGTCCAGTGGTAGCAGCCGCGGATCAGGCAGACCAGCGCGGTGGCGAGGAAGATGTTGTACGCCACGTGCGCGGTGATCAGCACGCCGTAGGCCAGCGCCACGCCGCCACCGAAGGCGAACTGCGCCCACGGCTTCGACGGGGACGTGCCCGGGTCGGTGATCATGTAGTTGGTGAACAGGATGAACGCGACGCCGGTCATCATGCCCAGTGCGGCCGGGATCGACGTGTCGAACAGCCACCCGCGGATGATCGACTGGGCGGCGAAGACGCCGACCCAGCCCGCGATCAGCCACATCCGGCCGGTCAGCTTCCCGTTGATCATCGTGCCGCCGATGATGATCAGACCCGGGATCAGCCAGTCCACCCAGCCCGAGGTGTGCTCGGTGAAGTGGTACGGCGGCGCGATCGAGCCCCACGGGAACAGCAGAAGGATCATCGCGATGCCGAAGTTCGACGGGTTCATGAAGTGCCGCATGCGGCCCTTCACCGGTGCCCGCAGGATCCACTTCGCGCCGACGGCCAGGGTGACGCCGAAGATCAGCACTTCCCACCGGTCGTTGACGTAGATCAGCATGTTCAACGCGAGGCTGGTGATGTGCGCGGGGAACAGGAAGATCATCAGGTTCTTGAACCCGCCGCCCGCGTAGCGCGGGGCGCGGCCCTCGGCGCGGGCGCCGATCTTCTCCAGGCCGAGTTCGACGGTGTAGCCGGTGGCCAGGGCCACCAGGGGCCACAGCCACGGCTGCTCGAAACCGAGCAGCAGGTAACCGATGATGTTGAACACCGTGATCGACATGGCGAAGTTGCGCAGCGCCATGACGACCTTGGGGTCGTGCCGGGGCGGACCGCCCGCGGGCTTCGTCTCGGCAGTGGTGCCGGTCGCTGACATGGGGTTACTTCTCCTTCGCCTGGGCGCCGAGCAGCAGCGCGTGCATGCCAGGGGCCAACTGCAGATCCTGTTCGTGACGCTGGCCGGAGCGGTCCCGCCAGGTCAGGTGCACCTGGACCGGCCCGGACACATCGCCGAGGCCGAGGTGCACGTCGTTGCTGCGCTTGCCGGAGTGCCCGCCGCCGCCGTCGACCCGGCCGATGACCTTGCGGCCGTCGGGGAGGGTGGCGACCGCCTGGGCGCCGACCACCGGGGAGCCCGGGGTGTCCTCGTGGAACAGGCACAGGGTCAGCGACTTGCCCACGTTGGGCGCCTCGTTGCGGTAGTAGACCGGCTGGTCCCACTGCCGGGCCATGGCGAAGTCGAGCCTGCCGTCGCCGTCGGCGTCACCAGTGGCGACACCGCGGGTGGGCACCGGGATGGCCAGACCGAGGTCGTGGGCCAAGTCGGCGTAGCGGCCGTCCTTACCGCGCACGAAGAACTTCATCGTGTGATCGCCGCCGACGTCGTCGCCGAGGGTCACGTTCGGCCAGAAGTCCGGGTCGGTGAGCAGCTGGTCGTTGGCCGTGGCCAGCTCCTGCAGCTGCGGCCAGCGGTTGACGTAGCCCTTGACGAAGCCGGTGGCCTGGACGATCTGGTTGGCGCCGCTGTTGGTGAAGTCACCAGCCTTGACGTCCCAGCCCCAGCCAGACCAGGCGGTGTTGATCTTGCCGCTGACGTCCTCGAACGGCGCCTCGCCCGCGTTGAGCTTGTTGCGCAGGTCGGTCTGGTCCTTGGCCTTGGTGAGGAAATGGAAGTTGCTCTCCTCGATGCCCCACGATGTGGTGATGTTGGAGACGAACAGGTCGTAGAGACCGTCCCCGTCGAGGTCGGCGAAGTCCTCACCCATGCCCTTGAACGAGTCGTTGCCGATCTGCTTGGACTTCGGGACGACCGGCGAGCCGTAGCCCCGGATCTCCTCGAAGGCCAGCTTGCCCGGGGTGGACTTGTTGTGCAGCAGGTGGTCCGGGCCGAAGTCGTTGGCCAGGTGCAGCTCGGGCAGGCCGTCTCCGTCGATGTCGGCCGCCGCGGCGCCCAGCTCCCAGCCCTTGGAGACCTCGACCGGCAGCGCGTCGTCCACCTTGGTGTACTTGCCCTTGCCCTGGCCGAGGAAGAAGTAGTCCTCGCCGCCGTTACGCGCGTCCGACATCGAGTCGTTCATCTCGACGCCGCCGGAGATCCGGTCGTCCAGCACGGGGCTGTGCTTGAAGTAGTTGGTGATGAGGATGTCCGGGTGGCCGTTGCCGTCGAAGTCCTCGTAGGTGACGGCGTTGCTGTTCCACTGCGGGCCGTCGTAGACACCGCTGGTCGAGGTCGGGACCAGCTCGGTGGCGATGAAGCACTCGGCGTCGAGCTTCTTGGCGCCGGGCTTGGTGTAGAAGATGATCGGCGTGCGGCCCCAGTAGTAGACCAGCAGGTCGATCCGGCCGTCCTCGTTGAAGTCACCCGGCAGGCAGCCCATCGGGGCGATCTGGCCGTTCATCGGCAGCACACCCGGGTTCAGCGCGAACGGGGCGTAGCGGTCGCCGTTGCGGTCGGGGACCGGGGTCACCACGACCTGGTCGATGCGCGGGTCGGTGATGCACAGGTCGTTGGGCAGACCGTCGGCGTCGACGTCGTTCATCGCGATGGCCGCGCCGACCGACGAGATCCACGCGTCGATGTGCTTGTAGTCCTGGTTGACCTTGCGGACCTCTTGCTGCTTGAAGCCGTTGGGCATGGCGACGGACTTCGGGCTGAACTTGAAGTCCTTCGCCATCACCGACTTCTCGGCGGCCGAGGTCTCGGGCAGGCGGGCCACCATGAACGTGGTCACCACCAAGACCAAAGCGATGATCCCAGGAAGCTGCCTGTGCAGCCATCCAGGTTTGGCGGTCATCGACTTACACCTCCCAGTGAAGCGAATTGGCCTGCGACGCGCTGGCGCCAGACCTCGTAGGCGGGCAGCTCGCCGTCGGCCGGAAGGCCGCGACGGGCATCGTGGGTGACTTGCGCTGCGTCCTGAGGGGACAGTCCGCAGAACACTCGGGAAGCGATCTCGGTGTGCGGGATGACCAGACCGGCCCGCACCCGGGCTTCGGAGGCGAACGCCGAGGCCTGGCGGACCACCGGCTGGTACTCGCCCACCAGATCGAGGTAGGCGCGCAGTTCGGACTCGTCGGCGCCGCCCGCGTAGGTCGCGGCCAGGCCGGTGCCCGCGAACAGGTCCTCGCGGCGGTGCTCGGGGAACTTGTTGATCATCTTGGCGACGAGTGCGCCGTCGCTGCCGCCGATGAACCACATGGCCCGGCCGATGCCCTGGTCGAGCGCGCGGTTGGCGTAGGACGTGCCGCCCGCGGGCGTCTTGGAGTACTCGCCGCCGGGCCACGAGAAGCGCGGGTCGACGAACTGCTCGTCGATGTAGCGCTTGGTCTTGAAGTAGGCCTGGTGGAAGCCGTAGCCGTCGAGCACGAGCCACCGCAGGAGCGGGTCCATGGTGTCGGCCTTGGGCCAGCGGAACTTGGGGATGCGCGCCATGGCCCAGCCGATGCCGACGTAGACCATGTAGACGTGCTTGTCGCCCTCACCGGCGAGGAAGCGGGCGGTGAGGTCGGTGGGGCCCAGCGGCAGGCCGTCGCGCACCGCGAACCCCATGCCCGCGCCCTCGTAGGCGAAGCCGCGGTAGTAGGGCTCGATCTCGTTGAGCGGCGTGACCGCGTCCTCGGGGTCGGCGGCCTCCGCGGCGTGGGCGTAGCCCTCCAGGAAGCTGGCACCGACGGTCTCGAGGTTCTTCTGCGCCTCGGGGCTCTTCTTGTGGAAGCCCCGCACGTCGAGCAAGGTCTCCGACGTACTCGGGGTCAGGATCCGGCGCCGTAGCGCGCGCCATGCTGTGCCCAACTGACTCTCCCCCTCTACGGGTGGACTCGGGATACGGATGGTTGGCTGACAACGCTCTGCACGAGCCGGGTGCGGATGCGCTCGCGCCAGCGCTCGTAGGCGGGGCTGACCCCGGAGCCCCACGGGTCGGTCGCGGTGCTGTCGGCGATCTCGACCGCCTCGTCGACCGTCAGGCCCGCCATCGCCCGCGCGGCGAGCTCGGAGTGCGGCGGGGTGAATCCGGCGTAGGTGCGCGCCTTGATGGCGAAGACGACGCCGAGGGCCAACTCGGACCAGTGGTCGCCACTGGCCTCACGCAGCCAGGTCAGCCCGTCCTCGTCGCTGCCGCCCGCGAACGTGGCGGCCAGGCCGACCCCGCTCCACAGGTCCGCCTGGCGGTGCTCGGCGAACCCGGCGACGGCCTTGGCGACCGCCTCCGGCCGCGCGCCGTTGATGAACCACAGCGCCCGCCCGACGCCCTGGTCGTAGGCGCGCAGGAAGTACTCCGGCGAGCCCTCCCACGGGTATGGCTTGGGCACCCGCTGCTCATCGACCCACCGCTTGGTCTGGAAGTACGCGCGGTCGAAGCCGTAGCCGTCGACCGCCAGCCAGGTCATCGTCGGGTGGTACGGCGACTCGCTGATGTCGGGGATGACCTTCTTCCACAGCACCCGGGGCAGCCGCGCCATGGCGAAGCCGATCCCGATGTAGGTCAGGAAGATGTGCGGTGCGCCGGGCCCGCCGAGCAGCTCCTTGGCCTTCTTGCCCCGCCCGCCCGCCATCGCGTCGCGCACGGTCGCGGCCATCGCGGCGCCCTCGTAGGCGAACCCGCGCTGCTCCTGGCGGACCAGGGCCAGCTTGCGTTCGACCTCCCAGAGCGTCTTGGCCTCGATGCCCCATTCGAAACCGCTGATCACCGCCTGCGGAATCGCCTCCAGCGCCTCGGCGGCGGGGGAGTCGGCGCCGGGGAACCCGCGGACAGCGAAGCTGACCTCGGTGAGTTTGGGTGTGAGGAGAACTCTTCGTAGCGTGCCGAGAATCGGCATGGATGTCACCCCGCTTTCTTGGACCATGGTCTGGTGTCCGATTCGCGGGTGCATCTCCCGTAGTGCCCGCGCGGGGCAGGACGCAAATAATGGAGAACACCCCGCCAGAATCCCGGCGGGGTGTTCGTTCTCGATTATTGCGGCGCTATGTCCGGGGCATGGAGATTAGCCGCCGCCTGGCTCGATTACGCCATCGAACCACCTGAAACGCAGCTCTCGCACGTGGTGGGAGGTGTCGGCGAGGATCGTCAGCAGCGCGTCGACCTGATCGACGGTCAGGTCTTCGCGCACGATCGCCGCCGCGACCTTGGGTGCTTTCGCGCCGAGCGCGGCCAGGACGGCGGCGACGTCGGTGTCCTCCAAGCCGATCACCGGTCGGAGCCGTGGACGTTGGTCATGTGTCGGAGCAAGGTCTGCTTGGCCAGAGTTGGTGTCGGACCGAAGCAGTACGCCCGGCAGTCCTGGCACCGAACGTGGGTGCGCGGTGGGTCCGGTGTCGGGCGCGGCCGTGGTGTCGCTAGCCAACGCCAGGTGAGGTCGCGGTGCCCGGTCACGTCGCATTCCTGGTGGTGCTCGGCCGATGCGGCGTTGGTGCAGTCATGGGATGAGCGTCAGCGTGCACAGCGCATGGCAGGAGTACAGATCGCGGGGCATCCGGGGGCATCGCGGAGCAGATCAGCGTGCTGACGCTCCGAGCTTGCCCGGTTACACTCGGCGGGGTGTCCGAGCCCAACGGCCAGCTCCGCGCCGCCCGCGAACGTGCCCCATCGCGGCGGGTGCCCGGTGCGTCGATGAGCCGCGCCGAAGTGGCCGAGGCAGTCAACGCCTGGCTCTGGGATACCACCGGCAAGCGGTTCGACCTTGACGCGCGCGCCGTCGCACGGTGGGAACGCGGCGCGGTGCGGTGGCCAGGCGCGCACTACCGATCGGCCTTGCGGCACGTGCTCGGCGAGACAGATGACGCGGCGTTGGGCTTTCGCCAATCGTCTCGAGTGCCGGTGTCGGCAGCGATCACCAGCACCGACCGGCGGTCCCTCACCGATCTGAGCGGGGTGCTCATGGACGCTGCCGACGAGTCGAGCGATTTGCTCGCGCGAGCCGAAGCCACCAACGTCGGCGATCTGACGATCGAGCAGCTGCACACCGACATACGGCGTATCGCGGCGAGCTACCTACAAGTCGACACGCTGCCGTTGTTCGTGCGCACCCGAGCGCTGCGGGATCGGGCGTTCATCCTCCTGGACGGACGCCAGCGGCCAGGCCAGGCCCGCGATCTGTATACCGCCGCCGGGTGGTCGCTGACCCTGTTGGGATGGATGACCACTGACCTCGGACGTCCTGACATCGCTGAAGCCCACTGCCGTACCGCCTGGGCGTGCGCCGAGAACGCCGATCACGATGGTCTGCGCGCATGGGTGCGGGCTACCCAGCACACGGCGGCGTTCTGGCAGCAGGACTACGACCGCGCCGCTCAATACGCGGCCGACGGTCTCAGCTACGCGACGGGCACCGCGCGAACGTTTCTGGCCAGCGCCCACGCGCTCGACCTGGCCCGAGCGGGTCGCCCCGACGACGCACGCAACGCGCTTTCCACCGCGTCGCGGGCGGTCGACGCCGCCGACCCCGCAAATGACGACTTGTCGGGGCCGTTCACCTGTGGCGCGGAACGTGCCGCCGGACTCCGGTCCGATGTCGAACTCTCACTCGGGCAACCCGCGATCACGGCCGAGCACGCCGACCGAGCGGTGGCCGCCCTCGACGCTCTGCCGCGTCAGGCACGCAATCCCGGCTCGGAACGGATGATCCGCCTACAGCAGGTCAAGGCCCGCCTCGCCCTCGGCGAGTTGGATGGCGCGGCAGACGCGCTCGCTCCCGTACTGGACACCGCTCCCCAGCATCGCGTCCGCCCACTGATGGTGCGCTTGGCCGAGGCCGCGGACGCGGCAGCCGCATTCGGCCGTGAACCGGCTGCCCACGGAATGTGTGATGACATCGCCGAGTTCGTCCGGCACCCCGTCGTCGCCGAACTGACCGCATGACGGAGGGAGACCGCGTGCCCGACTTGGCGCCGATGCGGGACCACTGGTGGTGGCGGCCGGGCTGGCGGGTCGGCCGGTCGTTCTACACCTGGCACTTCACGTTCGCTGATCAGCCCGGCGCCGCCCGACTTGTCGCTGACTACATGCCTCTGTTCGAGAAGCTGCCCACACTCGACCCAGTACCGCTGCGCTGGCTTCACCTGACAACACAGGGAATCGGTTTCACCGACGAGGTCGACCGTGGCGACCTCGACCGGATCATCGACGCGGCGCGGGAACGCTGCTCGCGACTCGAACCGTTCGCGGTCACCCTCGGCCCCGCACATGTCGACGCTGAGACCGTTCAGATGCCGGTCGGCCCGACCGAACCGCTTGTCCGCGTTCGGGCGGCCATTCGCGACGCCATCGCCGACGTGTGGGGCCAGGACAACGTGCCCGAGCCCGCCGATGGATTTCGCGCGCACGTCACACTCGGCTACTCAAACGCGGCTGGACCAGCCGAACCCATCGCGGCGGCCCTCGCCAGGCACGGCGATCGCCTAGCCGAGGTTGTGGTGACCGCTGTCTCGCTGATCGACTTGAATCGCGACCGCAAGGCCTACGAGTGGACCGAGGTCGCGGTGGCACCGTTCTGACAGAGGAACAAGGCAGGCACGGCTCCCACGCATGATCATGCGTGGGAGCCGTGCCGTTCTGTTGTCCTAGCCCGATCAGGCATTACCCGACTTCTGTCGGGCTCGCGCTATGCCCAGGGTGCCAAGGGGTACCAGGGCAGGATGCCCCGGCCCGCGAGCATGCGCACGTCCCAGTAGAGGAACGTGAAGACGCCCGCGATGATCAACGCCGACGCGGTGACGACGGCGACCCGGCGCGGGTCGGCGGCGAACCAGCGGCCGACCGGGCCGCCGAGCAGCGTGGCCAGCAGGACCAGCAGCACGCCCATGATCAGGATGTTGCCGAGGGACTGCAGGGTGAAGGCGGCGGCGCCGTAGAGCGGGTTTCCGCTCTCGGCCGCGTCGCGGAAGAGAGCGCGGAACAGGCCGAACGGCCTGCCGATGAGGAAACCGCCGATCAGCGCGCCCATGAACACCATGCGGGCGTTGGGGAAGCGCTCGGAGATCTTGGCGAACGGGTCGCGCACCACGCCCGCGGCGGCCAAGCCGAGGTAGACCATCGCCAGGCCGATGACGCCGAAGACGACCAGCGACTGCACGCCGCGCGCCGAGAGCTGGCCCGCGACGTTCTTCGCGGTAGAGAACTGGGGCATCGCGGTACCGAAGATGCCGACGAGCAGGCCGTAAGTCGCCGAGACGGCGGTCATGCCGACCGACAGCCACAGCAGCGGCTTGAGGGTGGCCTTGAGCCTGCCCATCCGGGTGTCTGTCGTCCCCAGGACCGGCGCCATCGCGCCGAAGACGGCGATGTTGCACGCGGTGAAGGTGCCCGCGATGCCGGTGACGAAGGCGAAGGCGATCCCGGCGCCGATGCCGCTGATCTCGGTGGCCTTGGCGTCGTGGCCGAGCATGCCGTTGGCGATGGTGTCGCCGATCGTGCTGTCGACGAACTTCGCCGACCACACGACGGTGAGCAGGAACCCGACCAGGGCGCTCAGGCCGATCACGAGGCCCTTGCGGGTGGGGTAGGCCGATGGGGTGGACGAGACGGGGGCGGGACTGTCGCGCACGTGCCTGGTGTCGCTGCTGCTCATCTGCTGTCCTTTTCGGAAAGGCGCCGGTGATATTCCTCGATATTGCGGTCCGCGATAGCAGCCGATGGTACTGACGAGCCTGTCGGATATCCGCTCCCGACGGCAAGTGAGCACGTTCGGAGTAAGTATCCGAAATAGGGGTTGCGGCCGGGCCCGGCGTCCCGTCGTGGTGCGCGCACGGTCGGAGACGACAATGTTCGCTTTCCGCCAGCAAACTGGGCATCGCGAAGCCATAACTAATGACCATTGCGACCTGCGGACTTATTCAAAATTGTGACGCATCAGTCGCGGTCGGGCAATGGTCCATTTCAGTCCAGAGGCGGTGAAGGTATGAGCAGTGAACGGATCGCGATCGTCGGCATCGGCCTTCGTTATCCCGATGCGAGTTCCCCGGCGGAGCTCTGGGAGAACGTGCTGTCCGGCCGCCGCGCGTTCCGGCGGCTTCCGGACGAGCGGATGAACCACGCCGACTACTGGTCGCCCGACCCGAAGGCGCCGGACCGCTTCTACGCGAGTAAAGCGGCCGTGCTCAAAGACTTCGAGTTCGACCGGGTCAAGTACAAGATCGCCGGAAGCACCTTCCGGTCGACCGACCTGACCCACTGGCTCGCCCTCGACGTGGCGACCCAGGCCCTGGCCGACGCGGGCTTCCCCGAAGGGGAGGGGCTGCCCAAGGCGGCTACCGGCGTCGTCTTCGGCAACAGCCTCACCGGCGAGTTCTCCCGCGCGAACATCATGCGGGTGCGCTGGCCGTATGTGCGCCGGACCGTCGCGCACACCCTGGCGGGCAAGGGGTGGTCGGAGGACGAGACCACCGCGTTCCTGTCCGAGCTGGAGGCGCAGTACAAGGCGCCGTTCCCGCTGTTCGACGAGGACACCCTCGCCGGTGGCCTCGCCAACACCATCGCGGGCCGGGTGTGCAACCACTTCGACCTGGGCGGCGGCGGCTACACCGTCGACGGCGCCTGCTCCTCCTCACTGCTGTCCATCGCCACCGCCGCCAAGGCGCTGGTGGACCGGGACATGGACGTGGCCATCGCGGGCGGTGTCGACCTCTCGATCGACCCGTTCGAGGTGATCGGCTTCGCGAAGACAGGTGCGCTCGCCACCGGCGAGATGAAGGTCTACGACAAGGACTCCAACGGCTTCTGGCCCGGCGAGGGCTCCGGCGTCGTCGTGCTGATGCGCGAAGAGGACGCCGTCGCCCGCGGCGGCAAGATCTACGCCTGCATCTCCGGCTGGGGCATCTCCTCCGACGGCAAGGGCGGCATCACCCGTCCCGCCGAGGCCGGACACCGCCTCGCCCTGTCCCGCGCCTACAACCGCGCGGGCTACGGCGTGGAGACCGTGTCCTACTTCGAGGGCCACGGCACGGGGACCGCGGTCGGCGACGCCACCGAGATCGAGGCGCTGTCCACCGCCCGCAGCCTGGCCGACCCGACCGCGCGGCCCGCCGCCCTGGGCACCATCAAGGGCAACATCGGCCACGCCAAGGCCGCGGCGGGCATCGCGGGTCTGATCAAGGCCACTTTGGCGCTGCACAACCAGGTCATCCCGCCGGGCACGGGCCAGAAGGCCCCGCACCCGCTGCTGGAGGCCGAGAACGCGCCGATGTATGTGCCGCAGTCGGCCGAGCTGTTCCCGACCGACGTCCCGCTGCGCGCGGGCGTCTCGGCGATGGGCTTCGGCGGCATCAACACCCACATCGCGCTGGAGCAGGCCGCGGGGGTCACCCGACGCACCGAGCTGACCCGGCGCACCAGCACCCTGGTGTCCAGCCGTCAGGACGTCGAGCTGTTCCTCTTCGACGCCGCCGACGCCGCCGAGCTGCGCGACCAGCTGTCGCGGGTGACCACGCTGGTCACCAAGCTCTCCTTCGCCGAACTCGGCGACCTCGCGGGCACCCTCGCCGGTGAGCTGGCTGGCCGTCCGCTGCGCGCGGCGATCCTCGCGAGCAACGCCGAGGAGGCCGTCCGCAAGCTGGAGAAGCTGGTCGCCACGATCGACGCGGGGGAGACCTCGCTGTTCTCCCCGGTCGAGGGCGTGTTCCTGGACAACCGGACGGTCGCGCCGAAGCTGGCGTTCCTGTTCCCGGGCCAGGGCTCCGGCCGCGGTGCGGTCGGCGCGATCCGTCGCCGGTTCCCGGTGGCCGACCACGTGTTCCACGCCATGAACCTCACCGGCGACCAGGTCGCCACCGAGGTCGCGCAGCCGCGCATCGTCACCGGTTCCCTTGCCGGTCTGCGCGTGCTGCACGCCGTGGGCATCGAGGCCGACATCGCCGTTGGCCACAGCCTCGGCGAGCTCACCGCGCTGGCCTGGGCCGGGGCGATGGGCGGCCCCGAGCTGCAGGAGCTGGCCAAGATCCGCGGTCAGGTCATGGCGCAGGCCAGCCACGGCGGCGGCGCGATGGCCGGTCTCGCGGTCGAGCCCGACGGCGCGCTGGCTCTGATGGCGGGCCACGACGTGGTGATCGCCGGGTTCAACAGCCCCGGCCAGACCGTGATCTCCGGTGCGGCCGAAGAGGTGGAGAAGGTGTGCGCCAAGGCTTCGGCCCAGGGCGTCACCGCGACCCGCATCAACGTCTCGCACGCGTTCCACTCGCCGCTGGTCAAGCCCGCGGCCGACGCCATGACCGCGCGGCTGGCCGAGCGCCCGTTCGAGCGCCTGGCCCGCCAGGTCGCCTCCACGGTCACCGGCGACGTCCTCGACCCCGGCACCGACCTGCGGACCCTGCTCGTCGAGCAGGTGCTGCTCCCGGTCCGGTTCACCGAGGCCGCCGCCCGCGCCGCCCGCGACGTCGACCTGCTCATCGAGGTCGGCCCCGGCCGGGTGCTCACCGGGCTGCTCGCCCAGATCGCCCCCGAGAAGCCGGTGCTGGCCCTGGACACCGACAGCGCCTCGCTGAGCCCGCTGTTCACCGCGATCGCTGCCGCGTTCGCGCTCGGTGCCCCGATCGACGCGTCGGCGCTGTTCACCGACCGGCTGGTCCGCCCGCTCGCGCTGGACGGGGAGATGACCTTCCTCTCCAGCCCGTGTGAGGCCGCGCCCGCCATCGACGCACACCTGCTGGTCCCCGTCCAGCAGAGCGCGGAGGGCGCCGGAGAGGCCACCCCCGCGTCCGCGGGCCAGTCGGAGCTGTCCACTTTGGAACTGCTGTGCAAGCTCGCCGCCGAGCGCGTCGAGCTGCCGCAGGAGGCCGTCACCGCGGAGACCCATCCGCTCGACGACCTGCACCTCAGCTCGATCTCGGTCGGCCAGATCATCAACGAGGTCTGCCGTGAGCTGGGCAGGCCCGCCCTGTCGGCCACGACCAACTTCGCCACGGTCACCCTCGGCGGACTGGCCGAGCTGATCGACAACCTGGCCGACACCGCGGGCGGCGGCATCGACCCGGGCAAGGACGTAGCGGGCATCGCGGCGTGGGTCCGGCCCTTCCAGGTCGACTACATCGAGTCGTACCGCTTCCCGGTCGAGGTCGGCGACGGCGAGCCGGGCACGTGGGAGGCCTTCGCCCCGGCGGGCCACCCGCTGGCCGAGCCGCTGCGCAAGGCACTGGCGGACGCGGCGATCGGCGACGGTGTGCTGCTCTGCCTGCCCAACGACGGCGAGGACCACATCGACCTGTTCCTCGCCGCGGGTCAGGCGGCGGTGACGGGCAAGGAGGGTTCCCGGTTCGTCGTGGTGCAGCAGCGCCTCGGCGCGTCGGGCCTGGCCCGCACGCTGCACCTGGAGAACCCGCTGGTGACGACCACGGTGGTCGGCCTGGCCGACACCGAGCCGTCCAACGCCGACTCGGTGGCCGACACGGTCACCCGGGTCGTCGAGGAAGCCGCGGCGACCACCGGGTTCAGCGAGGTCCGCTACGGCACCGACGGCACCCGCACGTCGCCGGTGCTGCGGGCACTCACCGCGCCCGCCGGGCCGGTCGGACCGTCTCCTTTGGACTCGACGGACGTGCTGCTGGTCACCGGCGGCGGCAAGGGCATCACCGCCGAGTGTGCCCTGGCCATGGCGCAGGACTCCGGCGCCAAGCTCGCCCTGCTCGGCCGGGCCGACCCGGCCCAGGACGAGGAGCTGCAGGAGAACCTCGCCCGCATGGAGGCCGCGGGCGTGACCTTCCGCTACGAGCGGGCCGACGTCACCTCGACGGCGGACATCGCGGCCGCGGTGGGGATCTTCGAGGCCGAACTCGGCCCGGTCACGGCGTTCCTGCACGGCGCGGGCCGCAACGAGCCCGCCGCGCTGTCCAGTCTGTCCGAAGAGGACTTCCACAAGACCCTGGCGCCCAAGATCGCCGGTCTGCGGGCCGTCCTCGACGCGGTGGACCAGGACAAGATCAAGCTGCTCGTCACCTTCGGCAGCATCATCGGCCGGGCCGGTCTGCGCGGTGAGGCTCACTACTCCACCGCCAACGACTGGATGTCCGAGCTGACGGTCAAGTTCGCCGAGGACCACCCCGGTGCCCGCGCCCTGGCGCTGGAATGGTCGGTGTGGTCCGGAGCGGGCATGGGCGAGAAGCTCGGCGTGGTCGAGGCCCTGATGCGCGACGGCATCACGCCCATCTCCACCGAGAACGGCATCGCGGTGCTGCGCGAGGTGCTGGCCGACCCGAGCGCCGGTCCGGTGCTGGTCGTCAGCGGCCGCGCGGCCGGGCTGCCCACGGTCGAGATGGACGAGGTCGAGCTGCCGCTGAGCCGCTTCGTCGACCAGGTGGTCGTGCACTACCCGGGCGTCGAGCTGATCAGCGAGGTGGAGCTCTCCGCGGGCAGCGACCCGTACCTGGAGGACCACCTGCTCGACGGCGACCTGCTGTTCCCCGCCGTGATCGGCATGGAGGCGATGACCCAGGTCGCCACCGCGCTGACCGGCCCCAAGGGCTCGCCGCTGCTGGAGAACGTCGAGTTCCTCCGGCCGATCGCGGTGCGCCCCGGCGGGTCCACCACGGTCCGGGTCGCCGCGCTGGTCCGCGACGCCGAGACGGTGGACGTGGCCCTGCGCAGCGAGGAGACCGGGTTCAGCGCCGACCACTTCCGGGCGACGCTGAAGCTGCCCCGGCCGGACCTCACCGCCGCCCCCGTGGCCGACTCCGGTCTGCCCGCGGTCGCGGTCGACCCGACCACCGAGCTGTACGGGACGGTTCTGTTCCAGGGCAAGAGGTTCCAGCGGGTCCAGGCCTATCGGACCGCGCAGGCCCGCCACGCGGTCGCCGAACTGGGCACCAGCTCCACCGCCCCCTGGTTCGCCGCGTACCTGCCCCAGGAGCGGCTGCTGGCCGACCCCGGCACCCGCGACGCGGTCATGCACGCCATCCAGTGCTGCGTTCCCGACGGCATCCTGCTCCCGCAGGGCATCGAGAAGCTGCACCTGGCCCAGCGCACCGCCCAGGACACCGAGTACGTGGTGATGGACGCCCGTGAGCGGTTCCAGGACGGCGACAGCTACACCTACGACGTCGACGTCCGCACCCCGGACGGCGACCTCGTGGAACGCTGGGAGGGCCTGGTCCTGCGCTGCGTCCGCAGCCGCAACGGGGCCGGACCGTGGGTGCCGACCATGCTCAGCGCCTACCTCGAGCGCTCATTCGAGAGAGTCCTGGGCGGCAAGCGGGCCGTGGTGATCGAACCCGACGGCGAGGACGCCGACCGGCGCGCGCAGACCGAACTCGCGGTCAGCCGGGCCATGGGCAAAGTCGCGAACGTGCGGCACCGCCCCGACGGCAAGCCCGAGATCGACGGCGGGCAGGTCTCGTCGTCGCACGCCGCGGGCCTGACCTTCGCCATCGTCGGCGTCAACCGGCTCGGCTGCGACGTCGAGTCCGCCGCCGAGCGCACCGAGCAGGACTGGTCCGGGCTCATCGGCCAGGACCAGATCGCCCTGCGCGACCTGGTCGCCACCGAGACCGGCGAGACCGGCTCGGTGGTGGGCACCCGGATCTGGAGCGCGCTGGAGTCTCTGCGCAAGGCCGGGTACACCAGCCAGGCACTGACCCTCGACCAGGTCCACCAAGACGGCTGGGTGGTGTTGTCCTCGGGCGACGCCAAGATCGCGACGTGGGTCACCACGGTCAACGACCGGACCGACCCGGTCGTCTTCGCGGTCCTGTCCGGAGAGGAACTCTGATGTCGAACTACTACGAGATCCGGCACACCGTCGGGTTCGAGGAGACCAATCTCGTCGGCAACGTGTACTACGTGAACTACCTGCGCTGGCAAGGCAGGTGCCGCGAGATGTTCCTCAAGCAGAAGGCCCCGAAGGTACTCGATGACGTGCGGGACGACCTGAAGCTGTTCACGCTGAAGGCCGAGTGCGAGTTCTTCGCCGAGATCACCGCGTTCGACGAGCTCTCGATCCGGATGCGCCTGGACGAACTGACCCAGACGCAGGTCCAGTTCACCTTCGACTACGTCAAGCTCGAAGGCGAGGTCCTGATCGCCAGGGGCACGCAGCGCATCGCCTGTATGCGCGGGCCGAACACCAACACCGTGCCCTCGCGGGTCCCCCTGGAGCTGCGCAAGGCGCTCGCGCCCTACGCCGGTCCGGGGATCTCGCCCAAGGCACTGCTCGCGGACGCGGCCTAGCCCGGAGCGGAGGGGACGACACATGGGCACCAATCCGGGGCCCGGCCGCCACCTGGCGGCCGCGCCGGAAAGCTCGACCCCGGCGACACTGCGCCAGGTCATGGGCCAGTTCGCCACCGGGATCACCGTCATCACCGCGGGCGGCCCGCTCGGCCACGGGATGACAGCCAATTCCTTCACCTCGGTGTCGCTGGAACCGCCGCTGGTGCTGTGCTGTGTGGCCCGGACCGCCCGGATGCACCAGGCGATCCTGGCCGCGGGCGGGTACGGGGTGTCGATCCTCGGCGCCGAGCAGACCACGCTCGCGCGCTACTTCGCCGACAAGACAAGGCCCGCGGGACCCAGTCAGTTCGACGCCGTCGACTGGGTCCCGGGCCGCCAGACCGGCGCGCCGATGCTCATGGGCGCGCTGGCCTGGCTGGAGTGCACGCTGACCAACGACTACGAGGGCGGCGACCACTCCATCTTCGTCGGCGAGGTGCTGGAGGCCCAGCGCGGCGGCGGGCGCGACGCGCTGATGTTCTTCAGCGGCGGCTTCCTGCAGGCGGCGCCGCCGCCCGCGCGGACCGCCTGACGCAGTGTCCTGCGCCGGAATCCGACATCTATCTCGGCGGCCCAGCTTCCCGCTGGCCGCACAGCCGAAAGGCCCACGTACAACCAGTACGCAGACCTTCCGGCTGCACACCCAGCGGAAACCTGGACCACCGATATAGACGCCGGATTCCGGCGCAGGACACTGGGAGATCCACATGTTGGTGGCCGTCACCGGCGGCACGGGGTTCGTCGGCTCGCACGCCGTCGCGGCGCTGCTGCGGTCGGGCCACCAGGTCCGGCTGCTCGTCCGGGACGAGACCGCGGTGCCCCGCGTACTGCGGGCCCACGGTCTCGGCCGGACCGGCGTGGACGTCGTCGTCGGCGACATCCTCGACGAGGCCACTGTCACCGCGGCCGTGCGCGGGGCGGACGCCGTGCTGCACGCGGCGGCGGTCTACTCCTTCGACAGCAGGGACCGCGCCAGGATGCGCCGGACCACCGAGCGCGGCACCGAGCTCGTCCTCGGTGCCGCGCGGCGGTCCGGCGCGGAACGGATCGTCCACGTCTCCACCGTGTCCGCGCTGTTCAGCCGAGGGGTCCGGGTCATCGGTCCGGACTCCCCGGTCGGCACGGCGAGCGAGCCCTACGCGGCGAGCAAGGCCGCCGCGGAGCGGATCGCGCGGGACCACCAGCGGGTCGGGGCGCCGGTCACGATCGTCTACCCACCCGCACTGCTCGGCCCGTACGACCCGCATCTGGGCGACCAGGCCACCCGCCTGCGCGACGTGCTGCGCGGGCTCACCCCGATCTGGCCCACCGGCGGCTTCCCGCTCGGCGACGTGCGCGACACCGCCACGCTGCTGGGTCGCGTCGTCGGCGGAGCGGTTTCCGGGCCGCGGTTGTTCGCCCCGAACGCCTATGTGTCCACAAAGGAATTCCTGCGGGCGGTGCGGCTCGTCACCGGGCGCTCGCTGCCCGCCGTGCGGCTGCCCGCGGGCATGCTCGTGCCGGTCGGGCGGGCCTGCGACCTCATGCAGCGAGTCTGGCCGTGGCACCTGCCCGTCCAGTACGGCGCGATCCGCACCTGCGCGTTCGCCACCAGGGTCGACGACGACGTCACGACCCTGTCCGCCCGGCCGCTGACCGACTCGGTGGCCGACACGATCAGCTGGCTGCACGCCGAAGGCAGGCTGACCGACCGTCAGGCGGGACGGCTCGCGCAGCCGTCCGCAAACCTGGAGACGCCCGCTGCTTAGCCGCCGAGTCATCCTGGAATCAGCCAGGCACATCGGAGCACTAGCGCCAGACGACCGGCGCTCGGCCGCGGTGACGTATCGGGCGTGTGAACGCGCCGACGAAGTCTGGCGTGTTCACACGCCCGATACGTCACCTAGAGGCGGCCGAGCACGCGTCCCCGCAGGGGACGCCAAATTACAGCGAAAGGACAGTCACGTGTCCGGACTGCAGGACGTGATCACCGCATTGACCGCGGACGGCGAGGATGTCGACCGCCTGGTCAAGGATCTCGACGCCGCCCAGTGGGCGCTGCCGACCCCGGCGCCGGGCTGGACCGTCGCCCATCAGGTCGCCCACCTAGCCGCCACCTTCCGGATGGCGGGCCTCGCCGCGTCCGACCCGGCCGCCTTCGGCGCGATGGCCGCGAAGCTGAGCCCCGACTTCGCCGCCAACGTCGACTACGCGCTGTCGGCCTTCGTCAACGACCCGCCCGAGGTCCTGCTGTCGCGCTGGCGCGCCGAGCGCGACGCCGCGTTCAAGGCGCTGGCCGCGGTGCCCGCCGACCAGGTCGTGCCGTGGCTGGTCCGCCCGCTGCCGCCCGCCATCCTCGCCTGCGCCGGGATGATGGAGCTGTTCGGCCACGGCCAGGACATCGCCGACGCGCTGGGTGCCCAGCGCACCCACACCGACCGCCTGCACTACCTCGTGGCCTTCGCGGTGCGCACCTGGGACTTCGGCTACCTCGCCCGCGAGCTGCCGACCCCGGACGTCGAGTTCCGCTTCGAGATCACCGGCCCGTCCGGCGCGGTCTGGGAGTTCGGTCCGGCCGACGCGGCGAACCGGGTCACCGGTCCCGCCGTCGACTTCTGCCTGCTGGTCACCCGGCGCAGGCACCACAGCGACCTCGCGGTCACCGCCACCGGGCCGGAGGCCACGGCCTGGCTGGAGATCGCCCAGGCGTACCGGGGTCCCGCGGGCGAGGGGCGCGAGCCCGGTCAGTTCGCATAGCGCCATGACCGGGACGGGCGGGCGCGGGACCCGCGCCCGCCCGTCCCGATATCGGCCGAGTGGCAGTGGCACGCGGGCGCATCGGGGCGCCCGCCCAGGGACGAGGGTGAGTCAGTTGGTCAGTCTCAGGTGGGGGATCAGATGAGCGCCCCCGGATTCGAGTTGCCGGACTCCCCGCCGCCTCGGGTGGGGGAACAGGGACACGGCAGGCACCTGCGCAAGGTCGAGGCGGTGCCCACGCCGCCGGTCCGGTCGATGCGGCTGCTGCGCCAGGAGCGCGACGAGCTGCACCAGCAGGTGCTGGCGGGCAAGCCGGACGCCATCGCGCGGATGCGCGCGCAGGGCAAGCGCACTGCCCGCGAGCGGCTGTCGTTGCTGCTCGACGGGGACTCGTTCACCGAGATCGAGATCTTCCGCAGGCACCAGGCCCGCGGCATCAAGGTCGACGAGAGCCGCCCGCACACCGACGGCGTCATCGTCGGCTCCGGCACCATCGACGGCAGGCGCGTGTTCGTCTACGCGCAGGACTTCACCATCTGCGGCGGCTCCCTCGGCGCCGCGCACGCCGCCAAGATCCACAAGGTGATGGACCTGGCGCTGGCCGCGGGCGCGCCGATCATCGCGCTCAACGACAGCGGGGGAGCGCGCATCCAGGAAGGCGTGCTCAGCCTCGACGGCTACGGCGGCATCTTCCGCCGTCAGGTCGAGGCGTCGGGCATCATCCCGCAGATCAGCGTCGTACTCGGCCCGTGCGCGGGCGGCGCGGCCTACTCGCCCGCGTTGGCGGACTTCACCTTCATGGTGCGCGACACGGCGAACATGTACCTGACCGGCCCGGACGTCGTCGCCGCTGTCACCGGCGAGCGCGTGACGCACGCCGAACTCGGCGGCGCCGACGTGCACGGCACCAGGTCGGGCGTGGCGACCTTCGTCCACGACGACGAGGACACCTGCTTCGATGACGTGCGCTACCTGTTGTCGCTGTTGCCGTCGAACAACCTGGAGCTGCCGCCGTCGACGGCGCCCTCCGGGGCGACCGAGGACGAGCGGCCCGCGCTGGCCGACGTGGTGCCCGCCGAGCCCAACAAGCCATACGACATGCGCTCGGTCCTCGAGGAGATCGTCGACGACGGCGACTACCTGGAGATCCACGAGAGCTGGGCGGCCAACGTGCTGTGCGCGCTGGGGCGCATCGACGGCGAGGTCGTCGGCGTGGTCGGCAACCAGCCGCTGGTCCTGGCGGGCGTCCTGGACGCGGCGGCCTCCCAGAAGGCGGCCAGGTTCGTCCGCTTCTGCGACGCCTTCGCCATCCCGCTGGTGACTCTTGTGGACGTGCCCGGGTTCCTGCCCGGCACCGAACAGGAGTACGCGGGCGTCATCCGCCACGGCGCGAAGCTGCTGTACGCCTACTGCGAAGCGTCGGTGCCCCGCGTCCAGGTGATCGTCCGCAAGGCCTACGGCGGCGCCTACATCGTCATGGACTCCCGCTCGATCGGCGCCGACATGGCCCTTGCCTGGCCGACGAACGAGATCGCCGTCATGGGTGCCCAAGGAGCGGTCGACATCCTGTTCCGCAAGGAACTCGCCGCCGCCGCCGACCCCGAACGCCTCAGCGCCGACCTCCGCGCGGAGTACGCCGACCAACTCACCCACCCGTACTACGCCGCCGAACGCGGCCTGATCGACGACGTCATCGACCCGGCCAAGACAAGGTCGGCGGTGGCCAGGTCACTGGCGATGCTGCGGACCAAGCGCAAGCAGGCACCCCGCCGCAAGCACGGCAACATCCCGCTCTGAGGCTTAGCGTTCGATGAGCTCGGGCAGCCGCCACGCCTGCCGGATCTTCTCCAGTCCGGCGGGCTCGGTGAGCCCGCGCTGGGCGGCGGCCAGTGCGTCGAACGAGCCGGGGAAGTTCGGTTCAGCGGCGCGGCGGAGGTCGTCGGACGTGATCTCACCAGCGAAGATGGCCAGGACGGTGTCGCGGAAGTCGGCGCCGCCGTCGATGCCGCGGTCGAGGTCGCGGCCGACGAGGTAGTGGGTGATCTCCGCCAGAGTGCGTTCGCGGGCCGACGAGGTCTGGGTGGCGGCGGCGCGGGCGGTGCGCAGCAGATCGCGGGGCATCCCGCCGGACAGGCAGTGGAACAGCGCGATGAACGGCTCGGGCAGGCCGATGGCCCGGGTGCCGAGCAGCCGGACCGAGTACTGGTAGGTCAGCGGCTCCATCCGGATCACCTCGTCGATGGCGCTGTCGAAGGCGTCCCGCTTGCCCGCCTGGGCCAGGTCGGCTTCCTGGAGAGCCTCGTCCGAGACGGACAGCACGAACAGGCAATCCACGACGTCGAAGATGGCCTTGACCTCGTTGAGGAAGTCCCGGGCCCGGGCGATGGGCTCGATCCGGTCCAGTTCGTCGATGCCGATCACCAGCCGCCGACCGGCGTCGGAGGCGCGGAGTTCTCTGGCGATCTCGGCGAGGAAGTCCTTGAGGCTCTCGACGATCTCCGGGTACGTCAGCGGCTGGCGGGCCTGGCTGACGCCGCGTTTGCCACCGAGGCTGAACCCCAACCAGCCGGCGCCCACGGTCGTCTCACCCGAACGGGTCTGCAGATAGCGGATCCAGTCGAGGCGGGCGCGCGCCGTGTTGCGGGCGTCGAGCTCCTTCTTGATCGCCAGACCGCAGACCCGGTCGAACAGGTGCAGCATGAACTCGCGACGGTCGAACACAACCGGCACGTTCACCACGATGCCGACCTGGTCCTTGGCGTTGACGCAGAACTCGTTGAGCAGGTCGGTCTTGCCGACACCGCGCGGCCCGGACAGCGCGATGCTGCCGCTGTCCATCCCGGCGGCGATGGTCGCCAACTGCTGCCAGGCGGGGGTCGGCACGTGGATGGTCGGTCCGCGGACCTTGCGCAAGCCGGTCGAGTTCTCCAGCGACCGCAGGGTCGTGGCGTGGCTGATGGAGATCCGGGCGCTGATCTGCCCACGCAGGAACGACAACAGCGCGCCACGGAGGGCCGTGCGCCAGTCGGCCAGCTTGACCTTGGCCTCGGCGACCCCGAGTTCGACCGGGGCTGACGGCGGTTCGAGAAGGTACTGGGCGACGAGCGCGCCCGCCGCGAGCAACAGCACCGCTGTGCCCAAGGTCAGTACCCAGGCCCAGGCAGGCTGATCGACATGCTCGGGCAACGGCTGCGGGCTCGCGAGCTGCAAGGCGACCCGGGTGGCGACGCCGCCGCTGCCGAAGACGACCATCACGCCGAGCAGCGTGGTGGGGATGACGAAGGCCCAGAGCCGCCGGTTACGCAGGGCGTCCGGCCTGCGCTCGGCGACGCCGGACCACGGGGTGAACGCGAGCCAGACAAGCGCGCCGACGCCGACCGACGCGATCAGGTAGACGAGCCCGATCAACGCGCCCATGCCGACGGCGGACCCCAGGTCCGCGCCACGTGGCGGGCTCGCCGCGTTGCCGTCTCGGAGTTCATTGCTCCAGTTGGAGAGGACGCCAAGCCCGAGCGGCGTCAGCACGAGCACGATCCCCGCCACCACAGCGGCGAACTTGACGGCCCGGCGCTTGGCTTGGCCGGTGTGTTCCTGGGTCAATGCCAGCCGGTAGTCGTCCTCCGTGGCGATGACCTGCCCGAGGATCAGGAACCGGTGCGCGCGGGCGGTCTCTCGCAGCCACTGCGGCGACGGCGCGCGCTCGTGCTTGGAACTCGCCAAGACCTCTGGGTCCGCCAGCGCGTTGGTGAGGAGTTCGTCGAACAGGGCCTCGCGCTCGGCTTCGATCACCCGGCCAGGATGCCCGCCACCCGAGTCGATCACCAGGGCCGGACGCATCTTGATCTACTTCGGTGACCTTGACGCGGGCCTACATCCCAGTCTTGCCGTCTAACCGTTCGCGCAGAAGGTCGGCGTGGCCGTTGTGCCTGGCGTACTCGGCGATCATGTGGGCCAGGATTCGGCGGAGCATGATCGGCTCGCCGGTGCGGTGATGGGTGCCGGTCGTCTCCATCGACGGTGCCTCGGCGACGATGGCGCGTGACATGTCGCACTGGGCGGCCCAGACCGCGAGCACCTCGGCCGGGTCGCCGTCGAGGTCCTCGAAGTCCTGGTCCGGGTCCTCGTTCGTGTAGTACAGCGGCACGGTCTCCCGGCCCGCGAACTGTTCCTCGAACCAGTACTGCTCGGTCCCGGCCAGGTGCCGCAGCAGCCCGTGCAGCGTCAGCCGCGACGGCGGGATCGCCCGCTCGGAGAGCTGTTCCCGCGTGAGCCCGACGCATTTGAGGCGGAACGTCTCGCGGTGCCAGTCCAGGATCGCGGTGAGGATCTCGCGTTCGGTGCCGACGAGGGCGAGCTTGCCGCGCGTGTCATCGGCCCAGACCGGGCTATAGTTCTCTTCCGGAACTTGTTCCATGGTGTGAAAGTCTGCACCAGACCCACGACAGTAAACGGGGTCTGGCCGAGCCCCTGCATGACACGGCCAGACCCGGCGCTCGGGTCTCAGCGAGGGCTTGGACCCGTGAACGCATCCCGCGCTGGAGGGCGCCCTCCTGGCTGGACAAGTCCACTGTAGGGCAACCCGGCCGCCGCGACGACCATATCCCCCTGTTGTTCCCCAAGTGGCAACAAAAATTACCCGAAAAGGTGGCGAGGGCCGGGCGTGTGAGGTACGTCCGGCCCTCGCCTGGTACCCGGCGGCTCGCGCTCGCATCGCGGCGTGCCGGGCGGGGTGGCCGATCGCCCCTGACGGCTCGGACACCCCGTTGGTCCGAGCGGTCGACACCCTCGTGAGGTGCGACCGTCGGTCCAGACGAGCTTGGCGGGTTACGCGGCGCCGGAGTAATCCCAGGAAGTCATAGCACCAGGCTATGGATCGACTGGGAATCTGTGATCGAACCGGGGAATGCCACGGCGTCCGCCGTCCGGTTCGGGGCATTCATCCGTCTAGTCTGGCCAGCTCATCGGCGTCGAGGACCAGGTCGGCGGCGGCGGCCGAGTCCTGAATGCTGGCCGGGCGCGACGACCCGGGGATCGGGATGACCACGGGGGCCTTGGCCAGCATCCAGGCCAGGCACACCCGGTGCGGACTCACCCCGTGGGCGGCCCCGACCTCGGCGAACGGCCCACCAAGGCCCGCGGCGGTCCGCATACCCCCGAACGGGCTCCACGGGAGGAACGCGATGCCCAGTTCGGCGCAAAGCCGCAGCTCAGGCTCACTGCTGCGGAACCCGGGGGAGAACTCGTTCTGCACCGCGGCGAGCCTGCCGCCCAGTATCTCGTTCGCCGACCGGATCTGATCGGGATTGAAGTTCGACACCCCGGCCATCCGGATCTTCCCGGCGTCGAGCAGTTCGGCCAGCGCGCCGACGGACTCCTCGATCGGGACGTCCGGATCAGGGCGGTGGAACTGGTATAGACCGATCGAGTCAACCCCTAGCCTGCGGAGCGAGGCGTCACAGGCGGCCCGCAGGTACTCGGGGCGGCCGTCGAGCCCCCAGCCGTCGCCGGGGCCGCGGGTGTGTCCGCCCTTGGTGGCGACCAGGATGTCCGGTCGGCCGCGGACGGCCTCGGCGATGAGTTCCTCGTTGTGGCCGAACTCGTCCACGTCGAGGGAGTAGGAGTCGGCGGTGTCGATCAGGGTGACGCCCGCGTCGATCGCGGCGTGGATCGTGGCTATGGCACCGGATCGGTCCGGGCGGTTCGGGTAGGAGAGGGGCATGGCGCCCAGGCCGATCGCGCTGACCTGGGCCGAGCCGAGTGTTCGGGTCCGCATTGGGTGATCCTGCCCCGATGACCTTGTATTCGCAGAATTACCGCCTGCGCGGCCACGAAGCCCGGCGAAGCGCCGCGGTGAGCGCCTCGGTCGCGGGTTCGATGTGGGCCATGTAATCGGCCAGGTGTGTCGGGTCCGCGGTGAGGTCGGGGGCGGGCACGGCACCAGGGGTGATCCAGGACAGGTCCGACGTCGGCGCCAGCACCTGACGCCGCCACCAGCCGGTCACCTCCTCGGTGACCTTGGCCGCCGACTCCGTCGCGGCGGTGATCTCCTTGTCCGCGTCGACTATCTCCGCGGCGATGGCGACCGTCCGGGTGCGCTCGTGCTCGGAGTGCTTGCGCGCGGCCTGGTGGGCGGCGTCGAGGAGTTCCTTGTAGCGGGCGGCCGGGTCGGTGGTCATGGTGTCCCCAATGCGGTCGACGTGTCGAAGGGGATGACCACTTCCGGCCTGCTGTGGGTGGTCCGGTCGAAGAAGACCGCGCGGTGCGGACGCGGGGACCAGTCGATGATCTGACCGGCCGCGAGCGTGTTCAGTTCCGAGCCTTGCACGTCCAGGGCGATCCAGGCTCCGACATCGTCGGTGCCGCCGAACCCGAGGGTGTCCTTGAGCCGCGCCACGCCACGCCACCAGCCGATCGTGTGGATCCGGGCACCCGGACCGTTCTTCAGCAGCGACCGGAGGCGGTCCAGACCGCTCTTCGCCAGCGGGGACTCCTTGACCTCCAGCCATGGGTGCGCGGCGTCGACGGCGTAGAAGAACACGAACCTGGGGCGCTCGGCCTGCTCGTCGGTCAGCGAGACGATGTCCTCGCCGGTCCGCAGATCGACCTCGTGGCCCGCCGCGGTCAGCGCAGCGCCGAGGCTCGTCACCCGTTCGGCGAGTGCGGGAACCGGGCACCACAGACTGAAATCGCAGGTCCCCGGCTCATGGCCGCGGGCAAGGGTGAGCGCGGCCGTATCCATAATGGACAGAGCGTCCGCCGTCGCGGTGCCCAGGACCGCCAAGTTGCGGCCGGGCATGGGCTCCAGCCGCACACTCGCCGCGCGGTCGGCCACGTCGATGATCTGGCCCAGCACCAAGCCGTTCGGCTTCTCGTAGGCCGCCGCCGAGACCAGCTCCGGCTGGTGCGCCCCGTCGAACAGCCGGGGCTCCGCCGACGACAGCCGGTCCCACAGTTCGCGCTGCAGCGCGTCGAACGTGCCCCGGCTCGACGCGTCCGGGATGTGGGCGATCTCGTTGCCGTGGGCCACGCCCGACTCGTGGTTGATCACCGCGTGCCATCGGGGCAGCGTCACCGACGCGTTGTTGTGCTCGGCGAGCACCCGCTTCGCCTTCGGCATCGCGATGCGCAGCGTGCACTGGTCGTAGACGGCGGGTTTGCCCCAGAACGCCTCGATACCCGCGATGTCCTGGCTGGCCAGCACCAGGTGGATGCCCTGCGACCGGCCCCGGCGCGCGACGTCCTCCAGCAGGGTCGCGGCCTGCTGGGTGATCTGGTCGCGACCGCTGAACAGCGCCTGGAACTCGTCGATCACGGCCACGATGCGCGGCCAGTGCCCGTCGGGGTCGGCCTCGCGCAGCTCGGCGAGCTTGGTGACCTCCTGCCGCTTGGCCGCCTCCGCCCGCCGCGCCAGCTCCTCGGCCAGGAACCGCAGCAGGGCCAGGCCGAATTCGCGGTCGGTGTTGACGTTCACCCCGACCAGCCGCGCATGCGGCAGCCAGCTCGGGTCCTTGCGGCCCGGCGTCAGGCCCGCGAACGACACGCCTTCCTTGAAGTCCAGCAGGTACAGCTCAAGCTCCGACGGCGAGTACCGGGCGGCGAGGCCACCGAGCATCGCGTAGAGGAAGTTCGTCTTGCCCGACCCGCTCGGCCCCGCCACCAGCGCGTGCGGCGTCGCGTCACCCAGGACGACCTCGACCGGCACCCCCTCGTGGAAGCCGACCGGGGCACGCAGCTCGTCGCGCGCCGACTCCTGGCCCAACACCTCGGGCACCAGGTCGCCGAACACGCGCGGCCGCCCGCGCCGAGCCACCACGACGTCGCTGATCGCCGACGCCGCCCGGCTCACCATGGCGGGCGGCGGCGCCGGGTCGGCCCTGACCACGACTCCAGGCCCGGTCATGCTGCTCGTGGCGTGCTCGGCGTCGATGAAGGTGACTGTCTCCATCGGACCCGTCGCCGACACCGGGACGTCGACCAGGATCAAGTGGACACCCGCGTCCGGGCCGGTGCGGGCGATCCGGTTCAGCTCGCGGTACTGCTCGTCGGCGGGCCGCTCGCCGTTGCCGAACAGCACCGCCACCTGCCACGGCTCGATCCGCCGTTCGGCCGCCGCGCTGATCTCCCGCAGCGAGCCGCCGCCCTGCCGCAGCGTCGCCGCGTGCACCTTGCGGATGTGTCCGGCCAGCCCGGAGAGCAGGTCATCGAGCCTGGTCGGGTCGTGCACCACCATCAGGCCCGCGGCCGTGAGCGGATGCAGCGTCGGCAGCGGCCCGGTCAGATGCCCGATGTCCCACAGGTGTACCCGCACCGTGCCGGGGGCGAACGTGCTGAGCAGCCGGATCAGCAGAGACTCCACAATGGAGTCGACCGCGGGCCTGCTCGTCCCGGTCGAGTTGATCCGCAGATGCCCGGCGTCGAGCAGCGGCACGGCCAGCGGGAACTCGTGCTCCGGCGGGGCGTGCTCGACCCGCGCGGTCCCGATCCGCCACAGCCGCGGCGCGACCGCGCCGGGATCCCGCCCGACGTGACCGAGCCAGGTCTCGGCAGGCGCGCCCGCAGGCCCGGCCGCCGCCTCGGCGACGACCTCACGGACTTTCGGCAGACCGGTCCGGTCCCACTCGGCGTAGCTACGGTCGCGCTCGGCGGTGATCCGCTGCCACACCGCGTGCCGGACCGGGTCGGAAGCCACCGACGCCATCAGGTCCTCGTCACGGGCGGCCTTGGCCAGGCCCATCGTGTAGACCGACCGCTCGAAGTCGAGTTGGACTCGACTTGTCCTCGCGGCACGGAGCCTGCCCTCGGCCGCGCCCCTGGCCAGCCCCAACACTGATTGCAGTTCCGCCAAAGCCTGCTCGGCCCGCTTGCGGCGCTCGCCCTTGCCCAGCATCTACAGCCTCGTCAGGTAGTCGATCACGGCCTGGCGACCACGGGCGACCAGTTCGCCCGCCCGGCCCACCTCGGCGATCGCGCGGTCGAGGTCGGCCGGATACCAGCCATCCTCCACCCGGCGGGCGCCGGAGAGAACGGCCTTGGCCTCATCGAGTGGACCCGCGGCGGCGCCGATGTAGGCCGCGGTCCGGTCCAGGGCGTCGCAGACCCCGCGCAGCGCGTCGGCCAGCTCCGAGATCGTCAAAGCCGCGCCGCGTAGCCCTCGGCGGAGGTGATGCTGGCTTGTACCGCGGCTTGAGCGTCCGCGAGGACCTGCAGCGCCTCGGCCAGCAGGCCGTGCGCTTGGGCCACGTCGGCTTGGCCGCTGCCTTGGGTGGCCGTCGCCAGAGCCGAACGCGCCTCGTCGAGTTGCAGCGACGCTTGCGAGATCGCCGCGATTCCTGCCTGTGCCTTTTCGGTGGCCACCGCGATCCCGGTACGGATCTCTTCCACACCCGCCATGTCGTCACAGGCTAGTGCTGATGATCTCCAACGAGCGCACCGGGTCGGTTTCTTTGCCCGATCGAGGGATCACCGCTGGTTGAATGTCGGACATGGACACTGGGGACATCGCCACGACACCAGAGCCGCCCTACTACGCGGTGATCTTCACCTCGATACTCGGGCCGGACCACGACGGGTACGGGGAGGCCGCCGACCGGATGGTCGAGCTTGTCCGACAGACCCCGGGCTACCTCGGCCACGAGAGCGCCCGCGAACAGGTCGGGATCACCGTCGCCTACTTCACCGACGAGGCGGCGATCCGGACCTGGCGGGAAAACGACGAACACGCCGCGGTCCGGGCCCGCGGCCGTGCTCAGTGGTATGACGCCTTCGAACTGCGGGTGGCGAAGGTCGAGCGGGCGTACGGGTTCCGCCGTACGCCCGAATCCACAATGGACTAGGGCATGTCCTGTGGATCACGGTAGGCGGGATCCGTGATCCGCGTGGTTCCTGGGCGTGCCGCAGGGGCGGTCGCGTACTGGTTGTCCGTGGCCGTCCCTGCAGTGCGGCCAGGGGCCGCGCGGGCGCGGATAGCGTCTGCCGTGATCCGCAGGACATGCCCTAGCCCGGGGATTGACCGGCCAGACCCAGCAGCTGCTGGATCTGGCCGGTCCTCGACCGCACGACCCGATCGGCCAGTGCCCGCACGGCCGGGTCGACGCCGTCGGCCAGTTCCGTGCGGGCCAGTTCCACCGCGTTGTGCTGATGCCCGGTCAGCACGGTGACGAAGCGGCTCTCGAACTCGCCGTCCGGCAGGGCGGTCAGCGCGGCGATCGTGTCGGGCGCGGTGACGGCGGGCCCACCGTGGTGGGAGTGCGCCGCCGGGTCGGGGTCGGCCGATGCGGGCTGACCCCACTTCTCGAGCCAGTCGCGCATGGTGTCGATCTCCGCCGCCTGGGTCAGCTCGATCGCCTTGGCCAGGTCCCGGACCTGCGTGCGCACGGGCCGGTCGCCCACCATCCGGACGAGGTCGACGCCCTGCTCGTGGTGGGTGACCGCCATCTGCAGGAACATCACGTCGGCCGCGTTGTGGCCGTCGCCCCCGGCCGCGCCGTGCCCGCCGTGTGCGCTGTGCGCGCCGGTCGAGCCGGAACAGCCGGTGAGGATCATGGCCATGGCGGCGATGAGCAGGCGGCGCATGTCAGATCCGCTGCCAGAGCGCCGGGGTGACGTCGGGCTCCCAACCCGACAGCGCGGTGTGGCCCTGGGTGCACCGGTAGGAGCCACCGTTGTAGGT
>DATLIA010000327.1:0-3746 GCA_035540215.1 Actinokineospora sp.
AACCGGGGGTGGTCGGCGGGGGAGGGCTTCTACGGTCGGGGTATGCGGATCTCTGAGCGGCTGACGATGGTGCGATTCGGTGTCAGCCAGGCTTACCTGTGGCCCGACGGCGATGAGTTGACGTTGATCGACGCTGGTCAGGCCGGTGACGACGCGGCGATCGCCGACGCGGTCCGCGGGCTCGGGTTGGGCACGGACTCGATCCGCCGGGTTGTGTTGACCCACGGGCACAACGACCACGCGGGTGGTGCCGCGGCTGTGCGGTCGTGGCACGGCGCTTCGGTGCTGGCGCACCAGGCGGACGCGCCGTTGGTGCGTGGGCTGGTTGGGCCGCCGACGCCGGTGTTGGCGGAGTGGGAGCGGCCGCTTTACGACTCCGTGGTGCCCTCGGTGGCCGCTGCTCCGCCGTGTGCGGTCGACCAGGAGTTGGCGGGTGGCGAGATTCTCGACTTCGGCGGTGGTGCGCGGGTCGTGCCAGTCGCAGGCCACACGCCGGGCAGCGTGGCGATCCATCTGCCGGAGCACGGTGTGCTGTTCTGTGGGGACACCGTCGCCGAGTTCCAGGGGCGGGTGATGCTCGGGGTGTTCAACGCCGACCCGGACCAGGCGCTGGAGTCCTTGCGCGGGCAGGCGGCGTTGGATGTGGACATCGCGTGTTTCGGTCATGGGGATCCGGTGGTCGGGAACGCCGGATCGGCGTTGCGGGCCGTGGCGGGATAATCTCGCCGGCGTGGATGAGGCTGACTTCGCTGCGCTGCCCAGGGGCAGGCACAACCTGACCCGTGACCAGGTGGAATCGGCGCAGCGGGGGCGGTTGCTCTACGGCATGGCGATGTCGGTGGCGGAGAAGGGCTATGTGGCGACGTCGGTCGCCGACGTGCTCAAGCGGGTGCACATCTCGCGGGACACGTTCTACCAGCACTTCTCGGACAAAGAGGACTGTTTCCTCGCGGCTCTGGACGGGTGCGCGGCGCTGCTGTCGAATCTGGTCGAGGGGCCGCTGATCGATGGCGATGGGGATCCGCTGGAGCGGTTCGACCAGGCGCTGGTGTTGTATCTGGACACTCTGGTTGCGCAGTCTGCGTTGGCGAAGATGTTCTTCCTGGAGAGTTTCGCGGCGGGGGAGCGGGCGCGGCGGACCAGGTTCGCGGTGCTGGCGGAGTTCGGCAGTCGCATGGCGGACGCGCTCGCTGATCATCCTGGGTGGGCTGGGGTGCCGGATCGGGAGTTCGCGGTCGGGATGATCTCCAGCGCGATCAGTTCGATGGTGGCGGCGGCGTTGGCGGAGGGCCGGGTGGACGAACTGCCCGCGCTGCGGGAGCCGATCATGGCGTTCGTGCGGTACGTGCTTACCCCCTAAAGAGATGAACACTGATGTTCATGTTTAGGGTTATGGTTGCCTGGTCCCCGTTCGCGCTGACACGTTGTCACAAATTCCCCAACGTTCAGGAGTCGCGATGCCACGCGGAACATCCCGGTTAGCGCGCCTGCTCACCATCGCCGTGCTGATGATCGGCGGCCTGGTCGCCACGGCGGGTCCGGCCAGTGCGGCCACGTCGAAGGTCCTCAATTACCAGTTCCAATGGCAGGAGAACTACTACTTCTGCGGTCCGGCCGCGACGCGGATCGCGTTGACGGCGCGTGGGAACTACTTCACGCAGTCCTATATCGCGGGCAGGTTGGGCACGACGACGAACGGCACGAACTCGGCGGCCGACACGACCCGGGTGCTGAATAGTCTGGGTGCGACGTCGTTCTGGGAGACCAAGTGGATCCCGGGTCAGTCGGCGACGCAGGCGGAGATCAATCGGCTGCAGTGGGATGTGGTCTACGACATCGATCGCAACTACCCGATCGTCGCGAACGTGGTGGGCAGCGCGATGGACACTGATGGCGACTGGCACAGCTACAGCGGGGGCCACTACCTGACGATCATCGGCTACAGCAATGACGGCTGGACGGTGAAGCTGGCGGACCCGGCTGACGCCAATGGCTATGGCTGGTACTGGATGGACACCGCGCGGATGGCGCACTGGATCGCGGCGCGGGGGTATTCGGCCTGATCGTGTGCGGGCTCCCCGGGTCGCCTGCCCGGGGAGTCACACGAGGGCGGGTTCGACCATGGTCAGGGTGCCGTTGTCGGCGTCGAGTACGGCGGCGGCGCCCAGGGGGATGGTGAGCTGGCCGGGGCAGTGGCCGAAGCCGAGTTCCCACACCATCGGCAGGCCGAGGACGCCGAGCAGGTCGGCGATGACGGGTCGCACGTCGCCGCAGTCGGCCCAGGAGCCCAGTGCGATGCCGGTGACGCCGGTGAACCAGCCTGCTCGCAGGAGTTGGGTGAGGAGGCGGTCGATCCGGTAGGGGGTTTCGGCGACGTCTTCGAGTAGCAGGATCGAGCCGTCCGGTGGGGGTTGGCCGCCGGGGGTGGCGATGTCGGCGGCGATGAGGCTCAGGGTGCCGCCGACGGTGACGCCCTCGGCGATGCCGTGGCCCGCGGTGGCGGTGTTCGGGCCGATGAGTGCGCGGACGGATTCGGGTTCGAACAGGGTGGCCCGCAGGTGTTGCTGGGCCTGGGCGTCGAAGAGGTCGCCCGCGATCATGGGGGCGAACAGGGTCGACTGGTGGAGTTCGGCGCCGATGGTGGCGTGCAGGGCGGTGACGTCGCTGGATCCGGTGAAGACCTTGGGCCCCGCTTGGGCCATGGCGTCGAGGTCGAGCAGGTCGACCATGCGCTGGCAGCCGTAGCCGCCGCGGGCGCTGATCACGGCGTCGACGTCGGGGTCGGTCCAGGCGGCGAGGAGGTCGGCGGCGCGGTCGGCGTCGCGTCCGGCCAGATACGGCAGGGTGGGGTGGCGGTCGAGGATGTGTTTGCCGGTGGTGACGTGCAGTCCCCAGGATTCGAGGACGGCGATGCCGTGGTCGAGCCGGTCGGGGTCGACGGGTCCGGCTGGTGCGATGACGGCGACGGTCGATCCGTGGGTGAGGCGGCGCGGTCGGGTCACGTGCGTAGTTCCAGGGTGGGGAGTCCGGGTGGTTCGAAGCCGAGGACCTGGCCGTAGAAGGACAGTTCGGCCTCGTGCGCGGTGATGATCGACTCGGCGCGGCGGAAGCCGTGTTGTTCGCCTTCGAAGGTCAGGTAGGCGTGGGGGATGCCGGTGCCGTCGAGGCCCGCGACGAAGCGGTCGGCTTGTTCGGGTGGGCAGACTTCGTCTTCGAGGCCTTGTAGGAGCAGGACCGGTCCGGCGAGTTTGTCGATGTGGTTGATCGGGGATCGGTCGGCGTAGCGGTCGGCGTGTTCTGGCAGGGAGCCGACGAGGCCTTCGACGTAGCGGGATTCGAAGTCGTGGGTCTCGCCGCCGCCGCTGGTCC
Source organism: Actinokineospora sp. (assembly GCA_035540215.1). GTDB lineage: Bacteria > Actinomycetota > Actinomycetes > Mycobacteriales > Pseudonocardiaceae > Actinokineospora. The sequence goes on from DATLIA010000327.1 coordinate 3,370, forward strand.
AGCCGCTGAGGTCGAGGATCGGGAAGTGGATCCCGGCGCAGGCGTAGGTGTCGACGGTGGTCATGGACGCGGCGGCGGTCCAGCCGCCTGCGCTGCCGCCGCGGACGGCGAGGCGCGCTGGGTCTGCGGTGCCTTCGGCGGCGAGTGCGGCGGCGACGGTGGCGCAGTCGTGGACGTCGATGACGCCCCATTGGCCGAGGAGGATGTCGCGGAATTCGCGGCCGTTGCCGGTGGAGCCGCCGTGGTTGACCGCGACGACGCCGAGGCCGCGGCTGGTGAAGTAGGCCAGGCTGAGGCTGAGCAGTGGGCTGAACGCCGATGTGGGTCCGCCGTGGACGTGGACGAGGTAGGGCGGGAGTTCGCCGTCGGGTGCGGTG
>DATLIA010000328.1:0-2785 GCA_035540215.1 Actinokineospora sp.
GTCATCAGCGCGGGGTGTGGCCGGAGGATTCTGTGGTCACGTCGTCGGGCCGATAGGCGCCGATCTGGACGGTCCCGGAGATGACGAGGACGGCGACGCCGGGAAGCTCCTCGCGCAGCGCGGCCTTGACCTTCTCGGCCATCTCCAACGTGATGCCGGTGCCGATCATGGTCACGATGAGAGTGTCACCGGGCCGGACGAGCAGCGCCTCGCCGTTGATCGTGACCGACATGGTGGGCTCCTTAGCGTGGGGTGCGGGGGTTGCCGAACCCGCCGTCGTGGCGGGCGGTCTTGCTGCTGTGGTGGGAGTGGCACAGGGCCTGCAGGTTGTCCCGCTCCCAGTTGGTGTTGTCGCCGTCGACGTGGTCGGTGTGCGCGGAGCGGTCGCCGCAACCGGTGACCTCACACCACGGGTGGAGCCGCCGGTAGGTCTCCGACCGCTTGCGCCACTGGTAGTCGTAGCCCTGCTCAGTCGACGACGGCCGCGGCTGGGCTTTCGGTCTCGGCCGCTCCTGGCGGTGGGTCACGCAGCGGCCGTAGAACTCGGCGGCACCGGGGCATCCGGTCATCGTGCAGCGACGCGGTGCGCGGGTCGGCATCGCGGCTCCCGACGGTTGGGGTTCGGGGGCGCGGCAGGTCTCCCCTCTGCCGCGCCCCCGAACGATCAGGGGTGCGGCGCGGGTGAGAAGCCGAGCCGTTGGGCCGCAACAGCGTGGTAGTGGTCGGACAGCTCGACGCCGAGGAAGCCGCGGTCCTCGGCCAGGGCGGCGACGCCGGTGGAACCGGACCCGGCGAACGGGTCGAGCACGGTGCCGCCGGGCGGGCAGACCTTCACCAGCTCGCGCAGGACGTCGACGGGCTTCTGGGTGATGTGCACGCGCTTGCTGCCCTGTGGCTGCGATCCGGTGAGCAGGCCGGGCAGGCACACCGGGTTGCGGTCGGCGAGCAGGGCGCCGTGGGTGCCCCACACGATGTACTCGGTGGACTGCCGGAATCCGCCGAGTCGCGGCCGGTTGTTCGGCTTCTGCCAGGCGACGATGCCGCGCCAGGTCCAACCGGCGGCCTGCAATGCGTCCGACGTGGCGGGCAGCTGCCGCCAGTCGGTGAACACGCACGCGATGCCGCCGGGGCCGGTGACCCGGTGGCACTCGGCCAGCACCAGCGAAAGCCAGTAGCCGTAGGACCGTTGGTCGCGGTTGTCGCCGACGAAGTCGGCCAGGTCGTGGTTCGCGCCACCCTTGCCGGTGGTGCTGACGTACTTGTCGCGGGCGGACTGAGTCAGTCGCTCGCTCGACGTCCGGCCACCGGAGTTGTACGGCGGGTCGGTGATCACGACGTCGGCGGCGCCGACCGGGAGGGTGGGCAGCACGGCGAGCGCGTCACCGTGGTGCAGGACTGCGTTTGTCATGGGTTCGTCCGTCGGTAGTCGATGGTTCGGCTACCGAGGGCGGATGGTGGAGACCAGCCGGGGAGACCGCCTCGGGGGCGCGGGTCGAGCCGGGGTTCGTCGAACCCTCGGAGACGACGAAACCCCCGGGACCGTGAGGTCTCGGGGGTTCTGTGGGCATAGCTCACCTGCGCGGGGTCAGTATGCCCATGATCGTCGCTGGTTGTCCAGTCAGGCCGGTGGTGGCGTGTCGCCCACCGCGTCCTCCTCCTGGTCGTCGGCGGCCATCTCGGCGTCGTCGATGCGACGGTTGATCTCGCGCATGTCGACACCGGCGTAGTCAGCGCCGCAGGCACGGCACTCGGTCGCACCGCCGCGGCGGATCACCAGCGCGGGTGACTTCACGGTCTCGCCCGACGAGTCCACACGGGTCGCCCACCGGTTTCCGCACGACGGGCACGGCGCCCACAGTGGACGTTCCCGCGCGGCCGGGTCGAGCATGGTGCGAACCTCGTCGGCCCAGTCGCGCAGCAATGCGGTCAGCCAGTCCAGGTGCCACGCCTCGGTGCCGACCCTGGCCACGTAGTCCGCGGCGAGTCGGATGCGGTCCTCGGTGGGGATCGCCGGGGCGGGGCTGCGCCGGGCGAGGGTTGTGCCGACCCAACACGTCGCGGGCTCTGACCGCCACAGCTCGCGCGCGGCGTACTCGTCGATCTCGCCGAGCAGGTCCAGGGCGCCCGCGTCCACGGGCATCGGCGAGTGGGCGCCGCCGCTCTTGCCGCCGCTGGCCAGCCCACCGCTTGAGCCGACCGCGTCGCGCAGCTGGTCGAGCAGCGAGGGGCCGCTGTGCACGATCGGCGTGCCGCGGACGTGTTGGGTGTGGCTGGTCGGGGACACCAGATCCGCCACGGCCTGCCGCAGCAACCCGCGCGCCGAGTGCAGTTCGCTCACCACGTCGGCCGCCCAGGGTGTGCGCCGGGGCCGATCTTGGGTGCCGGTCGTGGCGGCCCTGCGGCCGGGCCGGTGTTGCGGTTGCGGCGCAGCCACAGTGCCCGCGCAGCCACGTCGACCCGCGGGGGTGCGGCGTCGGGTGCCAGTTTCTGCAGCTCTCGGGTGAAGTCCTCCGCGCCGCGGGCGAGGTCGGCGAATGCGGCCGTGAGGATCGCGGTCACGCGGGCGTGGGTCGCGGCGATCTCGTCGAGCTGCCGACGGCGCATCTGGGCCACGTGGCGGCCGTGGAGGTCGACCACGGTGATCATCGTGTCGGGGTCGTCGACGGGCGGGTCGATGGTGCCGCCGAGGTAGAGGGCGTGGGCCTGGCCCTCATCGAGGACGGTGCCGACGAGCACGCGCCCGGCGTCGGTGGGGGTCGTGGTCATGGGAGGTCCCTCCAGCAGG
>DATLIA010000329.1:0-12824 GCA_035540215.1 Actinokineospora sp.
CTCCAAAACCGCCCAAACCCCATCAGGCACCCGAGGATCCGGCGCACTGGTCACAGACATCTCCACACGAGTCCGGCCATCCCGACTCGACACCGCCATCGCCGAGTACCCCGGGATCTGCCCGTCATGCCCCCAAAGACTTCCGCCACAAGGCAGCGGTGTCTCGAAGATCCCCAACCCCGCCCCTTCCGGCGAAGTCCGCAGCATCTCCGCGAGCTGAGCCTCGGGCAGCAGCCTCCCCGTCATCAGCGCGGCCAGGAAGCGGTCCAGGTCCGCCGTGCTGGACACGATCGCCCCCGCCGCCCAAGCGACCGAAGGATTGAGTCTGCTGACGTCGACCGGCGCGCCGCCCACCCGGCTGTACCCATGCGCGTGCGGCCCAGCGATGTCCGGGCGATCCCCCGGAACCTCCGTCGCCCACAACCGAAGCGGACGAATGATCCGTCGCTCGACCGCGTGCTCGTAGCTGTCCCCAGTCACCTTCTCGATAACAAGACCGGCGACGATGTAGTTGGTGTTCGAGTAGGCGCGCACGGTCCCTGGCGGGAAGTCCAACGGCCGACTTGTCGCGAGTGCGACGAGGTCGAGCGGCGAGTGGTGCTGGAACCGGATCGCCTCGAAGCCCTCGGGGTCCATGGGTAACGCGTCGGTGTAGTTGAACAGTCCGCTCGAGTGCTGCAGCAGCATCCGCACTGTGATGCGGTCGCCGTCGGGGAGCAGTCCGGGCAGGTACGCCGAAACCGGGCGGTCGAGCTCCACCCGCCCCTCCCCCACCAGCTGGAGCAGGACGGTCGCGGTGAACATCTTGGTGACGCTGCCGACGCGGAAGCGGCCCGTCAGCGGCACTGGCCGCGGTCTGTCCAGTTCGGCTGTGCCGGAGCGGGCCACCACGGTGCGCCCGTCTTTGGTGATGCGGACCTGGACGCCTTGTCCGCCGGTCTTGGCCATCTTGTCGAGCGCCACCTGGAGGGCGTCGACCTTGGGCTGGGCCTGCACCGAGCCCGCGGTCAGCATCGCGATCGCGAGCACGATGATCGCGATCAGTCCCTTGCGCATTCTTCCCCCTGTCGAAATTGTTTGGTGATAACGATTCTTTCGATTTGGGCGAGGGCGGGACACCCTCTGTGGGATGAGACGGGTCCCTCTGTGGAGGGAGATTTGATCTCCCCCTCAAGAGGGATGGATAACCGTTTGCCAAGGTCGGGCACCCAAGACATAGGCTCGGTGGATGGGTGAGAAACCAGCCCGCACGGTGATCGCCACGAACCGCCGCGCGCGGCACCAGTACGCGGTGCTCGACACCATCGAGGCGGGCGTGATGCTCGTCGGCACCGAGGTCAAGAGCCTGCGCCTCGGCCGGGTCTCGCTGGTCGACGCGTTCGCCACGATCGATGACGGCGAGGTGTGGCTGCGGGGCCTGCACATCAACGAGTACGCGCTGGGCACCTGGACGAACCACACCCCGCGCCGGGTTCGCAAGCTGCTGCTCAACCGACGCGAGATCGACCGCTGGGACGTCCGCATCCGTGAGAGCGGCCTGTCAGTCGTCCCCCTGTCGATGTACTTCTCCGACGGCCGGGCCAAGGTCGAACTCGCCCTGGTCCGCGGCAAGAAGACCTGGGACAAGCGGGCCGACCTCGCCACCCGCGACGCGAACCGCGAGATCGAGCGCGCCTTCTCCCGGCACGCTAAGGGGCAGCGACGGTAGGGCTAGCCGCTAGCATCACCCCTTGTGCGCGCACCGCGACCGTGGGCGGCGCTCCTGAGACTGGTGGACCGGTTCGAGGAGCGCGGCGTCTACGTGCCCGGTGAGGACAACCACGCGATCTCCCCGTGGCGCGACTTCGGCTGGCTCATCGCGGCGTGGCTGATCGTGATCGGCCTGTTCATCCTCTTCTTCGCGATGGCTTCCTGATCGGAGTGGCCCCGGTCACTCGTGGTGCTTCCCTGATCACGGGTCGGCCACAGCACGACACCAGGTGCGACTCAACGGGCGAACGGGGTCGGCATTCGGCGTCTCCGCCCGCCATGGTGGACAGCGAACCTCTCCGTCCCCAGGCAAGGAAGTGGCATCGACCGTGAAGACCGTCGGCTTGGCGGCCATCGTCTGCGCGCTCCTGGTGTCGCTCACCGGCTGCGGCAGCGAGCCCGCGTACTCCGAGCCGGTGGACACCGCCGCAACCTCGGCCACTCCCGAGCCTGCGGGCAGCCCGTCACGCACGGGTGAGCGCAGACCGCTGGGCAACGGCCTCGCCATCACGGTGTCGGCTCCCAAGTCGTTCGCGCCGACGGCGTCGGCCAACCAGAAGGCCCCGCGCGCGGTGGGCTTCGACGTGCTGGTGGAGAACGGCGGCAACACGGCCTACCGCCCGACACAGCTGGTCATCGCGGCGAGTTCGGACGGCGTGGCGCTGCGGCCGGTGCTGGACGCGACCCAGGGTTACGCCGGGATCGTCGGCGACGCCGATGTGGCCCCTGGCGGCCGGGTGCGGTTCTCGGTGGCCTTCGCGGTGGGCGCGGAGCCCACGCCGGTGCAGGTCAGCGCCCAGCATGACCCGGCGACCCCGGCCATGGTGATGGTGTACGACGGCGTGGCCTAACGTCAGAGGCATGACGCGTCTCTCCGCGGGCGACAAAGCGCCCGACTTCACGCTCCTGGACAGCGAGGGCACCGAGGTGTCGCTGTCCGACTTCCGCGGCAAGTCCGTGGTCGTGTACTTCTACCCCGCCGCCGCCACCCCCGGCTGTACCAAGCAGGCGTGCGACTTCCGGGACAACCTCGGCGAGCTCAACGACGCGGGCTTCACCGTCCTGGGCGTCTCCCCCGACAAGCCCGCCAAGCTGGCGAAATTCGTTGCTGACGAGGGCCTGACCTTCCCGCTGCTCTCCGACCCCGACCGCACCGTGCTGACCGCGTGGGGCGCATACGGCGAGAAGCAGATGTACGGCAAGACGGTCACCGGCGTGATCCGGTCGACGTTCATCATTGACCCTGACGGCGTCGTCACCCACGCGCTCTACAACGTCCGGGCGACCGGCCACGTGGCCAAGCTCCGCAAGGACCTCAAGGTCTGAGGATGTCCGAAAGCGAGGGCTACCTGTCCTTGCCGACATCCGGGACCTGCCACAGGCTGGTCCCATGCACCGCGTGGTCGTCCTCGTCTACCCCGGCGTCCAGCTGCTCGACGCGGTGGGACCGGCCGAGGTGTTCGCGGGCGCGCGGGCGTTCGGGGCCGACTACGAGCTGACCGTCGCCTCACTCGATGGCGCCGCGGTGCGCGGTGAGTCCGGGCTCAGCCTGGGCGCCGACCGGGCCGTCGCCGACGTCGAGCTGGCCGACACGCTGCTGGTCGCGGGCGGTTTCGGTTTCCGCGCCGCCTGCGACCCGGCGGTGGTCACCGAGGTCCGGCGGCTGGCACGCGCCGCCGAGCGGGTCTGCTCGGTGTGCAGTGGCGCGTTCGTCCTGGCCGAGGCAGGCCTGCTGACCGGCCGCCGCGCCACCACGCACTGGGCCGCGAGCAGCGAGCTGAGCCGGGCCTACCCGGATGTGACAGTCGAGCCAGACCGGATCTTCGTCCAGGACGGGCCGGTCTACACCTCCGCGGGCGTCACCGCCGGGATGGATCTGGCGTTGGCCCTGGTCGAGGCCGATCACGGCGTCCGCGTCGCGCGGACCATCGCCCGCTGGATGGTGATGTTCCTGCAGCGCCCTGGCGGCCAGTCCCAGTTCTCCACCCGACTGGACCACCCGGTGGGCACCGGATCGCCGCTGCGGCCGGTCCTCGACGAGATCGCCGCCGACCCGGCGGGCGACCACCGGATCCCGAGGCTGGCCCGCCGCGTCGGGGTCTCCGAGCGGCACCTCGGCAGGCTGTTCGCCGACCAGCTCGGCACCACCCCCGCGCGGTTCGTGGAGCGGATCCGCGTCGAGGCGGCCAGGGGTCTGCTGGAGGACAGCGTGATCACCGTCGCGGCAGTGTCCACGCGCAGCGGTTTCGGTAGTCCGGAGACCTTGCGGCGGGCGTTCGTCCGCGTTCTCGGCATCGGCCCCGACGACTATCGGGCCCGGTTTCGCACCACGGAGAGGAACTGACGTGCAGGTAGCCGTCGTGCTGTACGAATGGGTGACCGCGCTGGACGCGGTCGGGCCGTATGAGGTGCTCAGGTCGATGCCCGACACCGAGATCAGGACCGTCGCCCACGCGCCGGGACCGGTGATGACGGACTCCGGGGTGTTGACGCTCGGCGCGAGCCACAGCTTCGCGGACACGCCCGCGCCGGATGTCGTGCTCGTGCCGGGTTCGTCGCGTGGCACACAGGCGGCGATGAACGACCCGGAGCTCCTCGCCTGGCTGGTGTCCACGCACGAGACGACCCGCTGGACGACGTCGGTCTGCACCGGCTCGCTGGTCCTGGGCGCGGCCGGGCTGCTCCAGGGCTTGCCCGCGACGACGCACTGGCTGGCGCAGGACCTGCTTCCCTTGGTCGGGGCCGTCCCGTCGCCGGACTCACGCATCGTGCACTCGGGCAAGATCGCTACCGCGGCCGGGGTGTCCGCGGGGATCGACCTAGCACTATGGCTGGCCGGTGAGCTGTGCGGGCGTGAGGTGGCCGAGGCCATCCAACTCGGCATCGAGTACGACCCGCAGCCGCCCTTCGACGCGGGACACCCGTCGAAGGCGTCGGCGGCGGTGCTGGCGGCGACCCGCGAGCGGATGACCGCGAGCGCGTTGAACCTCTAGTGGTTACGACCGGAGGTTCGCCGGGGGCGACACTAGAGCGCGCGCAGGTGCGGCAGGAGCAGCGCGAGCGCGCGCCCGCGGTGCGACTGCGCGTCCTTCTCGGCGGGCGTCAGTTCCGCTGACGTCCGGGTGTCGCCGTCCGGCACGAAGATCGGGTCGTAGCCGAACCCGTTCTCGCCCCGACCCGCGCGGACCAGGGTGCCGCGCCACTCGCCGCGGACCACGGTCTCCTCGCCCGATGGCACGACCAGGGCCGCGGTGCACACGAAGGCGGCGCCCCGACGGTCGTCGGGGACGTCGGTGAGCTGGGCGAGGACCAGGTCGAGGTTGGCCTGGTCGTCGCCGTGCTTGCCCGACCAGCGGGCCGACAGGACGCCGGGCATGCCGTTGAGGGCGTCCACGGCGATGCCCGAGTCGTCGGCGACCGATGGCAGTCCGGTGGCCGCCGCCGCGTCGCGCGCCTTGGCCAGGGCGTTCTCCTCGAACGTCGCGCCGGTCTCCGGGGCGTCGGGGAACGGCGCGACGTCGTCGAGGCCGATGATCTCGATGCCGGTGTCGACCAGGATCCGGCGCAGTTCGGCCAGTTTCTTGGCATTGCGCGATGCCAGCAGGACGCGGGTCATGACGGCAGGGTGCCCGGGTAGGGCGCGGCGAGGGCCTCGGCCTGGATCCGGTTGATCTCGGCGCAGCCCTGCATGGCGTAGTCGAGCATCTGGTCGAGGGTGGAGCGGGCGAAGGTCGCGCCCTCCCCGGTGCCCTGGACCTCGATGAGCGTGCCCGCGTCGGTGGCGACGACGTTCATGTCGACCTCGGCGCGCACGTCCTCCTCGTAGGGCAGGTCGAGCCGCACCCGGCCGCCGACGACACCGACGCTGACCGCCGACACCGCGCACGACAGCGGGTTCGGGTCGGCCAGCTTGCCCGCCGCCGCCAGCCAGGTCATCGCGTCGGCCAGCGCGACGTAGGCGCCGGTAATGGCCGCGGTGCGGGTGCCGCCGTCGGCCTGGATGACGTCGCAGTCCAGGTGGATCGTGTTCTCGCCGAGCGCGGCGAGGTCGATACACGCGCGCAGCGAGCGGCCGATGAGCCTGCTGATCTCGTGCGTGCGGCCGCCGACGCGGCCCTTCACCGACTCACGGTCGCCGCGGGTGTTGGTCGCCGAGGGCAGCATCGCGTACTCGGCGGTGACCCAGCCGAGGCCGGAGCCCTTGCGCCAGCGCGGAACCCCGTCGCCGACGCTGGCCGCGCACAGCACCCTGGTCTTGCCGAACTCCACGAGCACGGAGCCCGCGGGCCAGTCCTGGTAGCCGCGGGTGAGCTTGATGTCCCGGAGCTGGTCGTCGTTCCTGCCATCGCTTCTCGCCACGACAGAGAGACTAGGGCCTGCCTGAGGAGTGGCGTACGCGAGATCCGTGATCGAGGTGGTTCCTGGTGGCGCGGCCGGATCGTCCCTCATACCGGGTTGTATTCGGGCGCATCCGGCCGTGCCGCCAGGGGCCGCCTCAGCGCGGATATCGTGTGCGCCACTCCTCCCGCAGGCCCTAGATGTCGTACACACCACCCTGTTCGACCAGGATCACTTCACCGTCATAAGCGGTGCGGACCTCGGCCATCACGGCGTCGGTGTCGGTCCACGGCGGGATGTGGGTGACCAGGACCCGGCCGACGCCGCCCGCGGCGCCCAGCGCGCCGGCCTCCGTGCCCGACAGGTGCAGGTCGAGCGGCCGCTCCCCCGGCGCGTGCGTCCAGCAGGCCTCGGCGAGCAGTACGTCGACGCCGTCGACCAGGTCGTCGAGGGCGGGGGTGACGCCGGTGTCGCCGGTGTAGGCCAGCGACCGGCCACCGTGGCTGATCCGGAAGCTGAACGCCTCACACGGGTGCGCCGCCGGAGCCACCACGACCTCGAACGGTCCGATGTGGATCTTGCCAGGGCGCAGGGCGTGGAATTCGTACACATCGGACAGATCGGTGACCGCACGGTCGACGTCGTCGGTGGCGTAGGCCGCGGCGAACCGCTCCGGCGCCGCCGAAGGCGCGTGCACGGCGAGTCTGCGTTCGCGGGGATCATGCGGCGGATTCGGGTGATAGCGCCGCAGAACCGACAGCGCGGAGAAGTCCGCACAATGGTCGGCGTGCAGATGTGAGAACAGCAGCGCGTCGAGGGCGAACGGGTCGGCGACGGCCTGCAGCGCGGCGAATGTGCCATTGCCGAGTTCGATCCCGAGCAGGAATCCGTCGGCGGACAGCAGGTATCCGGACGCAGGGGCGTTCGGCCCGGGGATGCTTCCCGAGCAGCCGAGAACGGTCAGCAGCACGCTCGACAGCCTGTCACAGCGCGGCGCTGAGCACGATCACTGACGAGCCAATGGAGCAATAGCTGCCAATTCCGGACCGAGGAATCTGCGCGCCAGACGGTGAAAAGGCTCCGCGGGCCCGGTCGCCATGAATTCGTGCGTCGGCTCGCCCGCGTCCGCGGCGAACAGGTCGTGTTCGGCGAGGACCCGGAAGACGTCTTTGGCGCATTCCTCAGCGCTGGACACCAGAGTGACGTCCTGGCCCATGACTACCTGCAGGACGCCGGTCAGCAGCGGGTAGTGCGTGCAGCCCAGGACGACCGTGTCGACCTCGGCCTCCTGCAGCGGCTCCAGGTAGGTCTGGGCCAGGCCCAGGATCTGACGGCCCGAGGTCACGCCGCGCTCGACGAAGTCGACGAACCGCGGGCACGCGGAGCTGGTGACCTTGACGTTGGGAGCCGCGGCGAACGCGTCGTCGTAGGCGCGGGAGCGGACCGTGCCCTCGGTGCCGATGACCCCGATCCGGCCCGACTTGGACACCGACACCGCCCGGCGCACGGCGGGCACGACGACCTCGACCACCGGGATGTCATACCGTTCGCGCGCGTCGCGCAGACAGGCCGCCGAGGCGGTATTGCAGGCCACGACCAGCATCTTCACCCCGTCCTCGACAAGACGGTCGGCGATGGCGAGCGCGTGCGCGCGGACCTGCGCGATCGGCAGCGGGCCGTACGGGCCGTTGCCGGTGTCGCCGACGTAGCGCAGCCGCTCGTGCGGCAGCTGGTCGAGGATGGCGCGCGCGACGGTGAGCCCGCCGACGCCGGAGTCGAAGATCCCGATCGGGGCCTGGACGGTCACACCGTGAACGTACCCGGCGCGGGCTTCTCGGCGGCGGCCGACTTGGTCGCCTTGGCCGCCAGCCACGCGGCCAGGACGCCCCCGAGCGCGCCGAAGAGGTGGCCCTGCCAGGAGATGTGCGGGTCGCCGGGCAGGACGCCGAAGAGCATCGATCCCCAGTAGAGGAACAGCAGCGCCGCGACGCCCAGCTGCAGCAGGCTGCGGTTGAAGATGCCGCGGACCAGCAGGAACAGCAGCCAGCCAAAGCACAGGCCGGACGCGCCCACGGTGACCGTGTCGCTGTTGCCAGCCAGCCAGACGCCGACGCCGGAGACGATCCAGATGGTGCCGGTGACCACGGCCCACTGGGCCAGGCCGTTGGCCATCGCCAGGAACGCGAACGCCAGCAGCGGGATCGTGTTGCCGATCAGGTGGCCCCAGTCGGCGTGCAGCAGCGGCGCCCAGAGGATGCCGTCGAGCCCGCCGAGGGTGCGCGGGACGATGCCGTTCTGGTCGAGGTCGGCCGGGAGGATCACGTCGAGCAGTTCGATGAGGTAGAGCAGGACGGCGAAGCCCGCGACCACGATCGCGGCCTGGGCGAGGTTCGCCGGGACGATCCGGCCGTGGGTACGGGCTGGCTGGGTGCTCACACTGTCGAGGTTACGGGCCAGCGGGGCGTTTTGGATCGGGTGAAACCCTGAGGTCGTCCCCGAGCGCGACGTCGACGGCGAGTTCGGCGTGCAGGCGGGTGGTCGGGAAGACCGGGACCGGGCTGTCGGCCTGGCCGACGAGCAGTTCGATCTCGGTGCAGCCCAGGATGACGCCCTCGGCGCCACGGTCAACCAGCCGCGCGATGACGTCGCGGTATGCCTCGCGCGACTCGTCCCGGACGACGCCGCGGACGAGTTCGTCGTAGATAACCCGGTGGACGGTCGCGCGGTCGTCGGCGTCGGGGATCAGGACGTCGAGGCCGTGACCGGCGAGGCGGCCGGTGTAGAAATCCTGCTCCATGGTGAAGGCCGTGCCGAGCAGGCCGACCCGCCCGATTCCCGTACGGCGCACGGCTGCGGCGGTCGTGTCGGCGATGTGGAGCAGCGGGACGTCGAGGCGGTCGGCGACCTTGTGCATGGTGTTGGTGCACAGGACGACGATCTCCGCGCCCGCGTCGATGAGCTTGGCCGCGGCGGTCCTGAGGACTTCGGCCGCGTCGTCCCAGCGACCTTCGACCTGCATCCGCTCGATCTCGGCGAAGTCGACGGAATAGAGGACGCACTGCGCCGAGTGGAGACCGCCGAGGCGTTCGCGAACCCGCTCGTTGACGATGCGGTAGTACTCGATCGAGGATTCCCAGCTCATCCCGCCGAGCAGCCCGATGACCTTCACGACCCGTCCACTGCGCCTTGCAGGCGGTGCAGGGAGTCCTCCATGCGGCGGGTGATGTCGCGGGTGCCGAACAGCTTCATGGCGATCTTGCGCAGGGTGTCGCGGGGCAGCATGAGGGTGCGTAGGCGGACGACCGTGGCGTCGCCGTCCTGTTCCAGCTCGATGCGGAACACGGAGGACGACGAATAGACCGGCGCGGGCTTGCCGTCGAGGCGCTCCGCGGTGTGCTTCCAGGCGATGACCTTGTCCGGAGTGAACTCGATGATCTCCTGGTCGATCTCCGAGCGCTTCCCGTCCCACCGCCCATGCTGCGTCCGGCGTTGGCCGACACCGGAGCCGGAGACGACATCGGTGCGGTCGGCGAAGCTGAACCAGTCGGGGGCACGGTTGGCGTCGGAGACGACTTTCCAGACGTCGGACGCTGGGGCGTTGACGCGGCCGACCCGCTCGATCTCAATCACGGGGACAAACTACGCCGACCGGTTGGACGCTCGACACCGTCAGGTGCATACTGGATGTATGCAGACGAGCATGCGGGTTTCGGCGAGCAATCGGGACGCGTTAGCCAAGATCGCCGAGACCGAACTCGGTGGTGTGAGCCTCGACGAGGCGCTGCGAATCGTGCTGTTCGAGCATGCGACACGGGTGGCTTTGGCGCGGCTGGCGGCAGACCCGGACGCCTCAGGCGCCTACGCGGCCGAGGCCGCGGCGCTGGCCGACATCGATGTGGTGGTCGAGGAGTGACCACTCGCACGCTCGCCCCATGGCAGGTGTGGTGGGTCGATTTCGACCCTCAAGTCGGCCGAGAACAAGCCGGACAGCGACCAGCGATCGTGGTGGGTACGACCCTGGCTTGCGAACTACCGAATCGCTTGGCGATCGTCCTGCCGTGCACGACCACCGATCGAGGCCTGCCGTTCCACCCAGCCGTCGACCTCGGCCGCCCATCGTTCGCGATGTGCGATCAGATCAAGTCCGTGAGTGTGGACCGGCTCGTCCGTCGCCACCCCGTGCGGTTGCGGGACGCTGAGATCGAGAGCGTGCGGTTCGTGCTGCGTCAGATGATCGACGTGGGCTGAGTTACGCCCAAAGGTGGCCGTCCAAGCGCTCCGCCGCCTCATCGAGCGTCCCGCAGTAAGCACCGGTCGACAGGTACTTCCAGCCCGCGTCGGCCACGATGAAGGCCACGTCGGCGTCCTCGCCGGTTCCCGCGACCTTCTCCGCGACGGCCAGAGCCGCGTGCAGGATCGCGCCGGTGGAGATTCCGGCGAAGATGCCTTCGACCTCCAGCAGCTGCCGGGTCCGCCGCAACGCGTCATAAGAGCCGACCGAGTAGCGGCCCGTGAGCACGTCCGGGTCGTACAGCTCCGGGACGAAGCCCTCGTCCAGGTTCCGAAGCCCGTAGACCAGTTCCCCGTACCGCGGCTCGGCGGCGATGATCTGGACGTCCGGCTTCTGTTCGCGCAGGTACCGACCCACGCCCACCAGCGTTCCCGTGGTCCCTAGGCCCGCGACGAAGTGGGTGATGGTCGGCAGGTCACGCAGGATCTCCGGACCCGTGCCCGCGTAGTGCGCGCCCGCGTTGTCCGGGTTTCCGTACTGGTAGAGCATCACCCAGTCCGGGTGCTGCTCCGACAGTTCCCGCGCCCGCCGGACGGCCTCGTTCGAGCCGCCCGCCGCCGGGGAATAGACGATGCGGGCGCCGTATGCCTGCAGGAGCTGCTTGCGCTCCTCCGAGGTGTTCTCCGGCATGACGCAGACCAGGCCGTAGCCCTTGATCTTGGCGGCCATGGCCAGCGCGATCCCCGTGTTGCCCGAGGTGGGCTCCAGAATCGTGCTGCCATGGACCAGCCTGCCGTCCCGCTCGGCTGACTCGATCATGGCCAGCGCGGGCCGGTCCTTGATCGAGCCGGTCGGGTTGCGGTCCTCCAGTTTGGCCCAGAGTCGGACGTTCGGTGCGGGCGCCAGGTTCGGCAGCCCGACCAGCGGGGTGTCACCGAGCGAGGCGATGAGCGAGTCGTACCGGGCCATGAAGGGTTCGCTCCTAGCGCGCGCCGCCCGCGACCGCGGGCAGGATGGTGAGGTTGTCGCCGTCGGCGACCTTGGCCTCGAGACCGCCCGCGAAGCGCACGTCCTCGTCGTTGACGTAGATGTTGACGAACCGGTGGAGAACGCCGTCCTTCACCAGCCGCTGCTTGAGGCCGCCGTGGCTGGCCTCCAGGTGGTCGATGACCTCGGCCACGGTCGCGCCCGCGGCCGGGACGGACTTCTCGCCGCCGGTGTGGGTGCGAAGGATGGTCGGGATGGAGACGGTGACAGCCACGTGGAACCTCCGGGAGTTGCCTGTTCAGCTGATTAACACGAATAACGACTCGGTTGTGCCCGGTGGCTATTCCGGGTGCCGCGTCAGATCACAGAGCGCTGGGCTCGGGGAAGTCGTCCGGGCCCGTGTGGGCGAAGCGGTACGACTCGACGACCTCGACGGGCTCCTCGGTGATGAGGCCGTCGACGATGCGGAACGAGCGCAGCTCGTGTTCGTGCGGATCGCGGGTGGAGATCAGCACGTAGTGCGCGTCCGGCTCAGCGGCGATCTTCGCGTCCGTGCGCGACGGGTACGCCTCGGTGGCGGTGTGCGAGTGGTAGATCACCACGGGCACCTCGTCGTGGGCGTCCATGTCGCGGTAGAGCTTGAGCAGGTCGGCCGAGTCGAACTCGTAGAACGTCGGCGAGCGGGCCGCGTTGAGCATGGGGATGAACCGCTCGGGGCGGTCGGTGCCCTCAGGCCCGGCGATGACGCCGCATGCCTCGTCCGGGTGGTCGCGACGGGCGTGCGCCACCATCGCGTCCACTAGGTCTCGGCGGATCTGCAACACATCACCATCCTACGTGGTGGATGACCCTCTCCCATCTAGTGAGAGTGGGCACGTCGGCCCAGCTCAGGCCCAGACGTCCTGGTAGGAGCGCAGATCTCCGACCGTGGTGGCGGCGAGCACACCGTGCACGACGGCGCGGGCGAACACGTCGGCCGCCGCGGCGTAGAGCGCGTCCAGTTCCAGAGGTGAGGCGACCTCGCGGGCGCCGGTCGCGGCGGCGAAAACAGTGTCACCGTCGAACAGCGAATGCGACGGCCGGACGGCCCTGGCGAGGCCGATCTGGGCTGACATCGCCAGCCGCTTGCACTTGGCTTTGTCGAGGACGGCGTCGGTGGCCACGACGCCGATGGTCGTGTTCAGGTCGGACGAGACAACGCCCAGGTCAGCGCCGCGCCCTGGCGACCGAGGGAACTCACCCGGCAGCCCGAGATCGTGCGCCCACGGCGTCCCGGTGGTCAGATCGACGACCTCACCGCGCGCGTTCACCGCGGCTATCGCGCCCACGGTGAACTCACCCACCCGGGCGCTCGCGGTGCCGATGCCGCCCTTCAGCGACCCCGCCCGCGCTCCGGCACCCGCCCCGACCGTGCCCTGCGCGACCGTGGTCGAGGCCGCTGAGCAGGCCGTATAGCCGAAATCGGTGGTCGGCCGGTTGCCCCAGTCACCTCGCGGCAGGTCGAAGAGGACCGCGGCGG
>DATLIA010000330.1:0-3065 GCA_035540215.1 Actinokineospora sp.
CATAACTGGCTCGGGACGGGTACTCGAATGCTTCAAGGACGATCTGACCGACGAGGAGATCGCTGACTACCGCGAGCATGTCAATGCGTTGGCCCGTTTCCGGACCGGCCGGGTGACGGCAGAATCGGAATAGGCTGCGCCATGGGCGAATTCAGCCGGCGTCTACGAGCTCAGCCCCGTCCTCGTCTGACAGAGCATCTCGAAGCTTGCGCAGCAGCCTGATGCGCGTAGGACCGATACTGCCGATAGGCATGGCTAGGTGGCTGGTGTCGAACGGGTCTCGTGAGGTAGGTGGTAACCGCTCTTACGGTTGAGCTTGCTGTGACGGCTGGTGTCGGCCTGTGACGGGTTCGGTCGGTTGGCGTGCCGGCTCGTTAGACCGAGCTATCGGGATCGGTGCGGAATCTGCTGTGCGGCAGTGTTTTTGCTGTCATGCCGGCGCGACTTGCCAGCCATGGCCGGCGGCTTGGTGCAGTCCGAGCGCACCGAGGCGGGCCAGGTTGACCGCGGCGGCCAGCAGGGAGAAGTCGGCGGCGACTTTGCCGATGCCGCGCACTCGGGCGCGACGCCCACCGTGGCGGCGGCGCATCAGGTGACCGATCTTGCGTTCCACTTTCGGCCGGGTGGCCTTGTATTCGGCGACCCAGGCGGGATCGGCCTGGGCGGCGCGGGCTCGGGCCAGCTGTTGCTCGTAAGCACTGATCGTGATGGTGCGGCCACCGGGTGAGGTAGTGCATTGCGTGGCCAACGGGCAACCAGCGCAGGTGGTGCCGAACACCGCGATACCGCCGCCACCCTTGGCCGGGCGGATCGGCGCGCTCACCCGGCCGGGGCAGGTGACGGCGCCCGTGGTCAGGTCGATGGTGAAGCGGTCCTTGGCGAACCGCCCACCCGGCGCGTTCGGCGGCTGCACCTTCGTAAAGATCTGCGCGCCCGCGGTTTCCAGCCTGGCCAACAGCGGCCCGGTGCCGTAGGCCGAGTCGCCGTAGACCGCCGGGCCATCCCCGCTGGGGGCGGGGCTCTCGGGCGCGCCCGCACCGCCGCCGGCGCCGGAATTCGGATCATCGCCGCCGTCGTCGCCCGCACCCGCGCGCGCGTCGGTGACCTCGGGCAGCTCGTCGGCCAGCAGATCGGTCGCGGGCTCGGCGTCACCGGCGTTGGCCGCGCTCACCTCGGTGGCAGTCACGATCTCCGAATCCGGGTCGAGCGCGAGGTGCCCCTTGTAGCCGTCGAACCCGCGCGCCGAGGTCTTGTGCCCGTGCCGCGCATCGGGGTCCACGGTGGAGATCACCCGATCCTTGGCCACCCGACGCGCGATACGAAACACCCCATCGCCGTCGTGGTCGAGGTCCTGGCCCACCACGGTGGCCAGCAGCCGCGCGGCGTTATCCACCTCAGCGCCCAGCTCGCGCCCGTCCAGCGCCCCCACCAGCGCCATCGCATCGCAGGCCAGCGCGTTCACGAGCCCCTCGCGCGCGGCCGGGTCGTCGTAGTCGCACACCGGTTTGCCCGCCGCCGCATAGTCATCGTCACGGCGCAGCAAGCCCCGCAGCTCACGCTCCAAGTCCGTGCCGGCCGCCGCCAACAGTCCCCGGATCGCCGAGCGGATCAGCGTGACCGTGTCCATGGTGGCCACCGCGTCATACAACGGCGTCGAGTCCAACACGCGCTTGCGGCCGACCAGCCCAGCCGCCCTGGCCGCCGCCAGCGTGACCTCGAAGATCCGGTTCGGCCGATCCGAACGCGCCAGCCTCGCGCGCATGTCCACCAACACCGTGTGCACAAACCCCGGATAGTCGAAATCCAGCCCACCCCCGGCGTACTTCCAGCGCGCGTCGAACGCGAAGCGCTCCACCGCCTCCCGATCCGAGAGCCCCTCGATCCGCTGCAACACCATCACCACCGCCACGATCATCGGCGACACCGACCGGCGCCCCACATCGGTGAACAAGTCGGCGAACATCTCATCCGGGAACAAGTTGAAGCACTCCCGGTGCAGCACACCATAGATCGAGTCCGGCGCCACCCGGCCCTCACAGAAATTCGCCGTCGACCGCAGCAGATCCGCCTGAGCAGGCGTGCGTCCCAAACTCACCCACTCATTCAACTCAAGCCGCAGCGATCAGCCGGGGAACGCCACGCGAAAAACACCAACCACCTAGGCCCGTTTTCCGCATGGTTGGGGGTCATGGTCTGGGTTTGTGAATCATGTTGTGGTGCTGTGTGTTTCGGGCCATGGGAGGGGGATGTTGAGGTGGGCGAGGATGAGTCGTTGGACGGGGGTGAGCCGGTCGAGGACGAGTCCGCCGCCGCTTGTGTAGGTGGCGTGCAGGTCGGTGAAGGCGGTTAGCAGGGCGTGCGCGGTGGGGATCGCGTCGCGTCCTTCGGGCAGCAGGCCCGGTAGTGGGGTGTGGGGTCCGAGGGCGGCGCGCAGGTCGGCTTCGATGAGCCCGTAGATGAGCAGGGCGATGCCGATGACGGCGATGAGCGCGTGGATGCGGTCGTCGTTGTGCAAGAAGACCGGCCGCACGTGCAGGGTTTGTTTGAGGTCGCGGTGGCGTTGTTCGACGATCCACTGGTCTTTGTAGACCTCGAGCACATCGAGGGCGGTCAGCGGCCGGTCGGCTGGGTCGGGCAGGTTGGTGGCCAGGGCATAGAGCCCGTCGAGGGCGGCTGCGGCGGTCAGCGCGCGCGGGTTGGGGCGCCAGGCGATGGTGGGGGTGCCGTTGCCGGTGGTGCCGGTGGTGACGGTGATCAGCTCGGCGATGTTGGCCCCGAGGATCTTGGCGACCCGGTCGTCGACCTGCTTTTGAGTCTTGTAGTGGCGCCCGCCGCAGCCGTTGCGGATGCGGGTGAGCGCGGCTTGGGCGCTGGCCAGGGCGCGGTGGCGGGCCTGGGCGACGGAGCTGGCCTCCTCGGAGGACCAGATGTAGGCGATGCGCAGCCGATGGCTGGTGCCGGTGTCGGGGTCATCGATGTCGCGGTCACCTAGCACGCCTTTCCAGGTGGTGCGCTGGTCGGTGGGTAGGCGGCGGTGGCGTTGGGGGCAGTGCGCCAGGGTGGGC
>DATLIA010000331.1:0-4260 GCA_035540215.1 Actinokineospora sp.
GTCCCGCGGCGGGCCAGGACGCGCCCCCGGCCCCGGCCGACACCGAGATCGTCACCGACGAGGGCGCGGTCGCGCCGCGGGACGGCGACCTCGCGATCCTCGCCGACACCGCACCGGCCGCCCAGGTCGCCGCCGGACCCAACGGCGTCGTCTGCGAGGGCGACGGCCGCACCGGCGACCGCGTCCAGGTCCTCTACGTGCACGCGGCGGGCACGCCCAGCCGCTACAACGAGTACCTGCCCTCGTTCCGCACGTGGGCCGCGGGTGTCGACACCATCTACAACGCCAGCGCCCAAGAGACTGGCGGTGTCCGGCACGTCCGGTTCGTCACGACGGCCGACTGCACGGTCACCGTCGACGAGGTCGAGGTCCCGGCGGGCGCCCTGAAGGACTTCAGCGCCAGCATGACGGCGCTGCGCGCCCTCGGCTACACCCGGACCGACCGCAAGTACATGTTCTTCGCCGACGCGAAGGTCTACTGTGGAATCGGCACGTTCGCGGGCGACGAGCAGCCCGGCACGGCGAACCGCAGCAACAAGGGCCCGTCGTTCGGGCGTACCGACTCCGGCTGCTGGGGCGCGAGTGTCGCGGCCCACGAACTCGGGCACAACCTCGGCGCGGTCAACAACAGCGCGGAGCACTCGAGCAAGGCCGGTCACTGCGTCGACGACTACGACCTCATGTGCTACAAGGATTCCCCGGACGCGGTCATGGTCACCAACTGCCCCGACCGGGCGCAGGAGGACCGCCTCGACTGCAGGCACGACGACTACTACCACACGAGTCCGAAGGACGGCAGCTACCTCAGCACGCACTGGAACGTCGCGAACAACGCGTTCCTGATCCGTGACGGCAGTGGCCCGGTCCCGCCGACGACGACGGTTCCGCCGCCGACGACGACCAGTTCCAAGCCGCCGACCACGGTGACCTCGCCGACCAAGCCCACGTCGACGACCCCGTCGCCGACCAAGCCGAACCCGACGACCACCACGACCTCGGGCACGACGTCGCCGACCAAGACGACCTCCTCGACCAAGCCGAACCCGACGACCACCACGTCGCCGGTGCCGCCGGGTCTCAAGGAGCTGACGGTCTCGGACGTCACGACCACGTCGGCGCGGCTCTCGTGGCCCGCCGCCGCTGTCGGCACGCGCTACGGCGTCGTCTTCGACGGACGCCAGCTCGGCGTCACGAAGGCGACCGGCGTGCGGGTCATGGGCATGCGACCGGGCACGGACTACAAGGTGCAGATCGTCGTGGTCGGCGACACCACCAAGCCCTACACCGACACGGTCGCCCTGCGCACGAAGTCGGCCGAGAAGCCCCGCCCCGGTGGCTTCTTCCGCCTTTCCAACGCACTGACCGGTTACTCGGCCGAGCTCTACGGCTCACTGACCGACGACGACACCCCGCTGATCACGCGCGCGTCCACCGGCGCGGCGAACCAGGCGTGGGAACTGGTCGCGGCGGGCGAGGGCTTCCAGCTGCGCTCGAAGGCCACCGGCAAGTGCGTCAGCACCCTCGGCCGGGCCCGGCCGAACGCGCCGCTGGTGCAGAGCGCCTGTGGGGCCGCGGCTGTCACGTGGACGATCAAGCCGACCGCTGACGGCGGATTCGGCCTGACCACCGGCGGTCTCGTGGTCGGCCTGACGAAGTCGAGCTTCTGTGAGGGCAAGCTGCTCACGCTGCAACGGCCTGGCACTGTCCGCCACCAGGCCTGGACGGCGGAGCCGATCTAGTGCGTTGGACGCACCGGATCCTCCGAGGGGGTGTCATCGCGCTGGTCATGGCGATGGCACCCCTCGGGGTTCCCTCCGCGTCCGCCCACACCGGACTCGTGCTCACCCTGCACGACGACGGTCGGGGCGGTATCTCGGTCGACCTGGCCTGGGACGACGGGCATCCGATCCCCGGCGACAGCAACGTCGCGGCGAGCCTGCTGGCGACAGGGTCCACGACTGTCGGACCCGCGGCGTTGAAGCACTTGCCCGGCAAGCCGACCGTGGTCTACGGCGGTGTGCTGCCGGTCGGGACCTGGACGGTCTATGTGGACGTGGCCATGCCGGGGATCGGGCAGTGCGAGGCGACGGTGACGGTGGCCGCCGAGGCGCGGCAGCCCGCGTCGACCCGCTGCGGCAAGCCCACTGTGGCGGCGGCTCCGCCTGCCGAGAGTGGGCCGCCCGCCGGATTGTTCTGGGGCCTCGGCGCGGTCGGCGTCATCGGCGCCGCGGGCGCTGGGTTCCTCGTGTTCGGACGCCGTCAGGCGCCATAGGGCGGGGTGGGCGGCGGGGCCTGCGCCAGCAGATCCGCCACCACCGTGCCCAGGTCGTCCGGGTTCCAACGCGCGCCGTTGTCGACACTCGGGCCCCTGCGCCAGCTGTCGGCGAGGGTGATCTTGCCGCCCTCCACCTCGAAGACGCGCCCGGTCACCGCCGCCGATTCCGGGCTGCCGAGCCACACGACCAGCGGCGAGATGTTCTCCGGTGCCATGGCGTCGAAGCCCGTCTCGGGTGCCGCCATCGCCTCGGCGAACGTGGTCTCGGTCATCCGGGTCCTGGCGGCAGGCGCGATCGCGTTGACCGTCACCCCGTACCGGGCCAACTCGCTCGCGGCGACCAGGGTCAGGCCGACGATCCCGGCTTTGGCCGCCGCGTAGTTCCCTTGTCCCACACTGCCGAGCAGGCCCGCGCCTGACGTGGTGTTGATGACTCGCGCGGAAGGTGTCCTGCCCGCCTTGGCCTCGGCCCGCCAGTGCTCAGCGGCGTGCCGCAGCGGCGCGAAGTGGCCTTTGAGGTGGACCCGGACCACCGAGTCCCACTCGTCCTCGGTGAGGTTGACCAGCATCCGGTCACGGACGAAGCCCGCGTTGTTGACCAGGACGTCCAGCCGCCCGAACGCGGACAGCGCGGTCTTGACCAGGTTCGCCGCGCCCGCCCAGTCGGCCACATCCGACTCGTCGGCAACCGCTTCTCCGCCTAGGGACTCGATCTCGGCCACCACGTCCGCCGCCGCGTCGATGTCGTTGACGACGACCTTGGTGCCCGTCGCGGCGAACGCGATGGCGTGCGCGCGCCCGATTCCCCGGCCCGCTCCGGTCACCACGGCGACCCGGCTCATCGGTTCTCCTTGACGTTGCTCGCGGCCAGGAAGGCGGGGACCTCGCCGCCGCCGTGGACCAGCAGGGTGGCGCCCGTGACGTAAGAGGCCTTGTCCGATGCCAGGAAGACCGCGCACTCCCCGATCTCGTCCGGCTCCGCCAAGCGTCCCAAGGGGACAGTCGCCCCCACGGCGGCCACACCGGCCGCGTCGCCGTAGTGCAGTTCGGCCTGTTCGGTCCGGACCATGCCGACGCTGAGCGCGTTGACGCGGACGCGGGGCGCCCACTCGATCGCCAGACTCGCGGTGAGGTTGTTCAACCCGGCCTTCGCCGCTCCATAGGCCGCCGTGCCAGGGGAAGGGCGGGTCCCGCTGACGCTGCTCACCATGACGACAGATCCATTGCGGTCGGACAGCATTGAATACGCACGCTGTGCGACCAATAGCGGGGCCAGCAGGTTCAGCTCGACGATCTTGGCGTGGAACCTGGGCGACGCCTCGGCGGCCTTGGCGAAAGGGGCGCCGCCCGCGTTGTTGACGACCGTGTCGAGGCGGCCGTAGCGGTCGGCGATGGTGGCCAGCAGCGCGTCGACCTGATCGACGTCGCGCACATCGCAGGGGACGAAGTCGCCGAGCGGGACGTCCGGCGGGGTGCGGCCACACGTCACGACGGTCGCCCCGGCCTTGCGGAACGCCCGGGTGATGCCCGCGCCGACACCGCGTTCGCCGCCGGTCACCAGGACAACAGACCCGCTCACAGCACCTCCTGGTCACTGTCCCGCAAGTCCGGGACAGCGCCTAGCCGTCGTCCGGATGCGCTGCTAACGTACCAAGCAATCGCTAGGTTTGGAAGGAGTCGGATGGGCGTCAGCACCCGGACCGACGCGGGGATCGCCGTGGTCACGGTCGACTTCCCGCCGGTCAACGCGTTGCCCGTGCGCGGCTGGTTCGACCTGGCCGAAGCCGTCCTCGCCGCCGGACGCGACGAGTCGACCCATGTGGTGATCCTGCGGGCCGAGGGTCGCGGGTTCAACGCGGGGGTCGACCTCAAGGAGATCCAGCGCGACCCTGGCGCGATCGTCGGGGCGAATCGGGGCTGCTACGCCGCGTTCGCCGCCGTGTACGACTGCGCGGTGCCGGTCGTCGCCGCCGTCCAGGGGTTCT
>DATLIA010000332.1:0-2670 GCA_035540215.1 Actinokineospora sp.
GCGCAGGCCCCAGAACAGGTCGTCGTCGGAGTAGATCGAGGCCGTCCGCAGCATCCCGTCAGCGGTGACGACCTGGGCGGACCGCAGCTTGTCGCAGGTCAGGCCGTACTTCCGGGACAGCACCCCGATCCCGCCGCCGAGGGTCAGACCGCCGATGCCGACCGTCGGACACGAGCCCGCGGGCAGGCAGCGCCCGGCCTTGGCCAGCGCGGTGTAGACGTCGATGAGCCGCGCGCCCGCGCCGACGACAACGGACCCGTCGCTCTTGACCTCCACGGACGACATCGCCCGCAGGTCGACGACAAGGCCCTCGTCGGGAACGGAGTACCCGGTGTAGCTGTGTCCACCACTGCGCGCGGCGATCGGCAGGTACGAGGCGCGTGCCACGTCGACGCACGCCTGGACGTCCTCCGCCGTGCGAACAGCCGCGACGGCCATCGGTTTGCGCTGGTCGAACAGCGTGTTGTACGAGCGGCGGACGACGTCGAAGTCGGCGGACCCTGGCTGGCTCAGCCCAGCGCCGAGCCGTGCCCGCAGGGCTGCCCAGTCCGGCGGAACAGCCGCGGGTCTGGTGGTCGCGGCGGTATCCGGGATCGACCCGGCGGTGGTCGTCGGCGAGGACGGATCCTGCCCAGGCGCGGTGCGGGAACACGCGGTCGCCGCCGCGCCCACCCCCGCGGCCCACAGGAACTTCCGCCTGCTGATCCCCACTGCGCGCACCTCCACCCCGAATCTCACCACCCAGGGGGCACGCCTGCCGATCGGCCAGACCTCGACTCCCCCAAAAGTCTTCGGACGCCCAACCGACGACGCGGCAAGACTAGAGCGCGTTGGCGCAGGTCAGGGTAACAATGTGGCGACAGGACGTCCTGGGTCGAACCGCGACCCGGGTGACCAGCGGGTAAACGCAGGCCAAGCGGGGTGGCATCCTCACCGCGCGGGCGGCCCGACGGTGAGGACGGTCAGCGGTGACCCGAGGCTCGCGACAACGCGTTGATCACCTCCTGAGTGTGGTCCGGGTCACGCACGACCGCGGCCAGGTAGCCGTCGGGGCGGACCACGGCGGCGCCGGACTCGCCGAGATCCAGCAGGGCGGCCACCGCGGGCGGGACCGAGACCACCGTGACGCGGTCCGGGAGTCGACGCGGCGCGGCTCCCGGTGCGGCGAGCACTGTGAACCAGGTTCCGAATCCGTCCCTTAATCGGGACCCGTCGGGCAGCGGCACGTCGGGACAGAGCACCCCGGCGACCGGCGGACGAGGAACGCCGGGCTCGGTGGGGAACTCCGTCGACCCATCCGGGGTGGTGAGCGGCGAGTCGAGGTACCAGAAGGGTTCCGAGAGCTTCCCCGAGTTGATCTGGGAGCGCACGGCCGGATCGCGCACGCTGCGTTCGAGGATGTCGTGACGGTGGGCGCGTTCGCCCGCGTCGGCGGGGACCAGGAAGCGCATGGTGGCCGCGGTGACGGCGAGGTTCTCGTCGGCGGCGGCGCCGCGCTCGGTGTCGTAGGTGGCCAGCAGCGCCGGGCCCGCCCAGCCCGCGTGGGCGGCGGCGATCTTCCAGGCGGCGTTCTCGACGTCGGCGAGTCCGGAGTTCATGCCGCGGGCGCCGAACGGACTCATCAGGTGGGCGGCGTCGCCGGCGAGGAAGACCCGACCCACACTCATGCGGGGGACGCGGCGCTGGTGGAAGCGGTAGACCGACGCCCAGAGCAGGTCGTAGTCCGTGTCGCCGATGACTTGGCGGATGCGGGTGTGCAGGCCGTCGCCCGCCTGGTCGGCGGCCAGGTCGTAGTCCTGGGGCACCTGCCAGTCGATCCGCCACACCGAGTCCGGCTGCGGGTGCAGCAGCACCTGCCTGCCCGGGTTCCAGTCGGGGTCGAAGTAGAACCGCCGTTCCGGGACCGGGTAGTCCAGCTTCGCCCGGATGTCGGTGATCAGGAACTTGTCATCGAACGAGCGCCCGTCGAACGACAGGCCCAACAGGTCGCGCACCGTCGAGCGGGAGCCGTCAGCGGCGATGCAGTAGGCGCCGCTGAACTCGTGGCCGCCCGCGGTCACGGTGACACCGTCGTCGTCCTGGCACAGGTCCGTGACCGGGTGGTCGTAGCGCAGGTCGATCAGTGGCTCGCCGGCCACCTCGGCTTCCAGCAGTTCCTCGACAACGTTCTGGGGCGTGTTGACGAACGGCGGGAACTGCCCGGGGGCGGGCTCCGGGAAGCTCATCGCGACGACCTCGTGCTCGCGGTAGAAGATCCGCCCCGAGTACCAGGTGACCCCGGCGTCGACCACCTTCCAGCCGACGCCGACGCGTTCGAGGATGTCCAGGACGTCACGCTGGACGCAGATCGCGCGGCTGCCCATGACGGCGCGCCGCTGCCGCGACTCCAGCACGACGCTGGGGATTCCCTTGCGGGCCAACAGGAGCGCGCCGGTCAGCCCGACCGGACCCGCGCCCACGATCAGGACGGTCATGGCCGCACCCACCCGAGCACGGCCTTCACCGCTCACCCCGCAGGCTCGCCCACACCTCGCGGTCGCGTTCGGCGGTCCAGACGACCGGCCAGTCGACGCCGTCGAGTTCGTCCCAGTAGCGCTGGACGTCGAAGGGCAGGCAGTGCTCGAAGATCGGCCACCGCCCGTACTCGGGCTCCAGCGCGGCGTGGGTGGC
>DATLIA010000333.1:0-27205 GCA_035540215.1 Actinokineospora sp.
GTTGGGATCGACGGGTTGGGATTGACGGGGCGGGATCGGCGAGGTTGGGATCGACGTGGCCAGCACGCCGTGATCCTCACTCCGGGTCCGCGCCCGGATCGGTGGGTGGCTTGGGGCGAGTGTTCTGGCTCCTTGGATGACCGAGCAGCAGTGGCGGCAGACCTCGCCCGCGTAGGGGAGCAGCTGCTCAGACTGGTCCGAGCCTCGCCAGGCATCCCGTCGATCCGCCCGCCGTTCGCCTGCGGACCTATGGGAGGACGTGGGCACTCGTCGCGCCGGATCAAGCGGGGCGGGTGATGGCGGCGAACATCAGCTCGCGGATCTCGGTAGCGATCTCGGCCGCCTCCAGTGGCGGTTCGTGCGCCTGCCATTCCCGGAGCAGGCCCGTGATCGCCCCGACAAGTGCGAACGCCGTCAGCCGGTAGTCGCGGTCTGGTGCGTCGCCCTGGGCGGCGGCGCGGCGGGCCTCGGCCTCGATGAAGTCCGCCCAGCGGCGGACCCATTCCTGGTGCTGCCGTTCGAGGTCGGCGCTCACGCCAACCGCCTCGACGTAGTTCAGGCGCGGGAGCCGCGGGTCGGCGGTCACGCTGCCGATGAACACGTCGAGCAGGGTGGAGATGCGGGTCCGCGCGTCGGCGTCGGCGACCTCGTCGAGTCTGGCGGCCACCCGGTGCATGGCCTGGGCGTTGATCCGGCCGTGCAGGATGAGCAGCAGCTGTTCCTTGGCCTGGAACTCCTCGTAGAAGTTCCGCGTGGACACGCCCGCCGCGGTGCACAGGTCGACGATCTTCGTCTGCTGGTATCCGCGCGCGGTGAACAGCTCCAGCGCGGCGAGCAACAGCCGTTCGCGGCGCTGGGTCCGGCGGTCGTCGGCCGCGACACCGGCGTACGCGCGTTTGCTCGTCTCGACCACAGGCGCTCCGTAGCTTCGCTGAAACAAAGTGGTAATCGGCCTTGTCAGATTATCCACCCGGTTTTACCGTTCCGAAAAGAACGGTTACCACATTACCGGAGGCACCATGGTCCGCCGAGTCGCACTGGTTTCCGCCCTGGCCGCGCTGACGCTGTTCACAGGTGGTGTCACCCCAGTGGTGCACGCCGACGAACAACCGCCCGTGCCATCGCAGGATCCCTTCTACACCCCGCCGAATCCGCTCCCGGCCGGAGCGCCGGGCGACGTTCTGCGCAGCAGGCAGGTCGACTGGCATCCCGAGCCGTTCCGGGTACTCCCGGCGCCGGTGAAGGCCTACCAGGTCCTGCACCTCTCGACCTCGGCCACTGGCGCCCGCAACGCCGTGTCGGCGACGGTCCTGGTGCCGCCGACGGCGTGGCCCGGCCCCGGCCCGCGGCCGATCGTCGCCTACGCGATGGGCACGCAGGGGCTCGGTGACGAGTGCGCGCCGTCGTATCACCTGCGGTCGGGCACGGAGGTGGAGATCGCGTTTCTCGCCCAGGCACTGCTCAGGGGCTGGGCGGTCGCGGTGACCGACTACGAGGGCCTCGGCACCCCCGGCACCCACACCTACGCCGTCGGCCAGTCTGAAGGCCGCGCGCTGCTCGACACCGCGCGGGCCGCCACCCGGCTGCCGCAGGCGCAGCTCGACCCGCAGGCCCCGATCGGCGCGTTCGGCTACTCGCAGGGCGGCCAGGCCGCCGCGTGGGCGGGGGAGCTGCAGGCGACATATGCCCCGGAGCTGAACCTGGTCGGGATCGCCGAGGGCGGTGTGCCGTCCGATCTCAACGAGGTGGCCGCGTTCAACGACGGCGGTGTGGGCGCGGGTCTCGTGGTCGCGGCGGCGGTCGGCTACTCGACCGCCTACCCGGAGCTGCCCTTCGCGGGCTTGCTGAACCAGCGCGGGAAGGATCTCGCGGAGAAGATCCGGACCGCGTGTGTCGCCGAGATCGCGCTGCTGGCGCCGTTCACGCGGCTCAACGACCTGACCACGACGCCGAACCTGATCAGCGATCCGGCCTGGCAGGCGAGGTTGGCGCAGAACAAGCTCGGCACCTTGCGTCCCGCCGCGCCGGTCTACCTCTACCACGGCACGCTCGACGAGCTGATCCCGTATTCCGGGGCGAAGAAGCTGCGCGACCGGTACTGCGCGGTCGGCGCCGACCTGCAGTGGGCATCGATCCCGCTGGCGGGCCACATCGTGGGCGTGTCCCTGTGGGGCAGCACCGCCCTGGGCTGGCTGGGTGACCGCTTCGCCGGGAAGCCGACGCGCCCGTCCTGCTAGTCCGTCCTGCTAGTCCGCCGTGGTGGTCGTGGTCGCGCGCAGGGGGCGCGGCCACGGCCACCGTTTCGACTGTGAATCGGAGTGATCCATGACGGAGACCGTGTCCCGCCCCGCGACCATCGGCGGCCTGGCCGCGTGGGCGGGTTCGACCCACGGGGCGCGGCCCGCGCTGCGCCACCGCCAGGACGGCGGCTGGGTCGAGGTGTCCTACGCCGAGTTGGCCGAGCGGGTGCGCGCGGTCGCGGGCGGGCTGGCCGCGCTGGGTGTCGCGGCGGGCGACCGGGTCGGCCTGCTCGCCGAGACGCGTCCTGAGTGGACGGTGTGTGACCTCGCCATCGCCGAGTCGGGTGCGGTGAGTGTGCCGGTCTATCCGACCAACTCCGCCGAGGAGTGCGCCTGGGTGCTGGGCGACTCGGGGGCGGCGGTGGTGATCTGCGAGGGAGCCGAGCACGTCGACCGAGTCCGTTCGGTGCGTGACAGGTTGCCCGCACTGCGCGCGGTGGTGTCGATCGATCCGGTCGACGGGGTGCCCGCGTTGGCCGATGTCGTCGCCGGGGGTGTCGCGGTCGCGGCGGCCGAGGTCGACCCGGACTCGCCCAACACGATCGTCTACACGTCCGGCACGACGGGCCCGCCCAAGGGATGCCTGCTCTCCCACCGGAACTGGCGCGCCGCGCTCGACGCGATCGAGCAGCGGACGACGCTCGGTGAAGGCGACACGATGTACCTCTATCTGCCGCTGGCGCACATGTTCGCGCGGATGGTCCAGCTGACGACGTTCGAGTGCGGGGCGACGCTGGTCTACTTCGGCGGTGACATCCGCGCGGTCGTCGGGGAGTTGATCGAGGTCAAGCCGACGCATCTGCCGTCGGTGCCGAGGCTGTTCGAGAAGGCGTACGGGATGGTGCGCGCCCAGATCGAGCGCGCGGGCACCACCACTGAACAGGCGCAGGACATGGTTCGCGCGGCACTGGGTGGCCGGGTCCGTGAGGCGCTGACCGGGGCCGCGCCGATCGCGCCGGAGATCCTGGAGTTCTTCGCGGGCTGTGGGATCCCGGTCTACGAGGCGTACGGCATGACCGAGTCGACCGCGCTGATCT
This sequence comes from Actinokineospora sp., assembly GCA_035540215.1. Taxonomy (GTDB): domain Bacteria; phylum Actinomycetota; class Actinomycetes; order Mycobacteriales; family Pseudonocardiaceae; genus Actinokineospora. The sequence continues at coordinate 3,338 of DATLIA010000333.1, forward strand.
CGGCGAACTCTCCTGGCGCGGTCCGCTTCGGCAGCGTCGGTAGGGCGCTGCCGGGGATCACGGTACGCATCGCGGACGACGGTGAGGTGCTTGCCCAGGGGGACAACGTGTTCACCGGCTACCACAACAACCCGGAGGCCACCGCCGCCACCGTGGTCGACGGCTGGCTGCACACCGGCGACCTCGGGCGCGTCGACGAGGACGGGTATCTCTACATCACGGGCCGCAAGAAAGACATCATCATCACCGCTGGCGGGAAGAACCTGACGCCCGCGAACCTGGAGAACGACCTCCGCCAGTCCCGCTGGATCGCGAACGCGGTCATGGTCGGCGACCGCCGCCCGTACGCGGTCGCCCTGATCACCCTGGATTCGGACGAGACGGCCCAGTGGGCGGCGGAGAACGGCGTGGTCGGGGACGTCACGGCGAACCCGGTGATGCGGGGGATCATCGCAGGCTTGGTCGACGCCGCGAACGCCGACTACGCGCCGCCGGAACGCATCCGCGACTTCGCCATCCTGCCTGCGGAATTCTCTGTGGAGACCGGGGAACTGACCCCGACCCTCAAGATCCGACGGGCGGCGATTCAGGAACGGCACAAGGCGACGATCGACGATCTCTATCGCCGGAGAGATTAGGGGCAGAGCCTGGGGGCCGGTGCGGCCCGGCCCCCAGGAACCCTGTCAGGACAACGGAATTCGCAGCACCCTGCCCGCTCCCGCGCATACGCCGCAGTCGCTGACGTAGGCCGCGCCATCCTTGATCACCAGGCCGCCGGGGCCGGTCAGGTCGGTGGTGACGGTCTCCCGCGAGCCATCACCCTTGACCTTGATCAGCGCGCCCGTCAGGTCGCCGGACAGCAGGCCGTTGTGGGCCAGTTCGAGGACGTAGAGCGAGCCACGGCGGTCGAACGCGAGGTCGATGATGTTGGTGAACCCCGACGCCACGACGGTCGGCGCGCTACCGGGGACCACGCGGAACACGTTGGCCTTGCCGACCGGGAACGGGTACCCGGTGAGCTGGCCGACGTAGTACGCCCCGTCCGGCCCGACGACGGCCGCCGTCGGCACGGCCGACGCGGGGATCTGGGTGCCCGGCGGCAAGCCGAGGTCCGACGGCGCGTCGACCAGTTGGGTCGGGAACGTGGCGATCGTCGACGCGGTGCCGTCCCGTGCGACGCCGACGAGGGAGTTGCCGGCCGAGTCGGCGATGATCGCGCCCGCCGAGGTGATCGTCACCGAGTTCGGGTTGCCCGCGTCGGGGTCGGTCTGCGTCGCGTACCCGGCGATGTCGGCCACTCGGACGGCCTGGCCGCCCGCCGACTTCAGCAGCCAGCCCGCGTTCTGGCCCGAGGTGGGGAAGGTGTCGCGCAGGGCTTCCTGGACGGCGAGTCCGACGGTGAAGACGGGAGTGTCACCGACGAAGGCGACATCGGACGGGCCGATGGCGTTGGCGCCGCCGGGATCGGCGACCGACGGCAGGCCGGTCACGACGCGCCGCTGGTTGTCGCGGGTGATGCGGGTGATCGCGCCGGTCGCGCCGTAGCAGACCAGTTCGGCGGTCTCGCCGGTGAAGCACGGTGCCGTGCCGCCGATGCCTGATTCGGCGACGTAGAGCGAGCCGTCCGGCGCGAAGGCCAGGCCGCGCGGGTTGTCCAACCCGCTCGCGACTGTGGTGACGCTCTGGTCCGCCGACGCGGGGGTGGGCGAGAGCACGGCCAGGGACAGCAGGGTGACGACCGCGGCCCCGGCGGCCGATCGCGTCCTGACTCGAGTGATCACGTGGGGTTCCTTCCAAGGCATGGGCAGGAAAACGTGCGTGACTCGACCCTGTCGCGCCGCCCGCAACAACCCCGCAAGAACGACGCTGCCCGGGTCGGCCGAGGCCGACCCGGGCAGCGGGTCACACGTGAATCAGGTCAACCGGACTTGATCAGACGTCGAACCGGTCGAGGTCCATGACCTTGGCCCACGCCGCGACGAAGTCGCGGACGAACTTCTCCCGCGCGTCGTCGGCGGCGTAGACCTCGGCGACCGCGCGCAGCTCGGAGTTCGAGCCGAAGACGAGGTCGACGCGGCTGCCGGTCCACTTGACCTCGCCGGTGGCGTGGTCGCGGCCTTCGAAGGTCTCCGCGTCGGACGACGTCGACGTCCACTCCGTGCCCAGATCGAGCAGGTTCACGAAGAAGTCGTTCGTCAGCGACCCGGGGGTCGAGGTGAACACGCCGACCTGCGACTGCTGGTAGTTCGCGCCGAGGACGCGCAGGCCGCCGATGAGCACGGTCAGCTCGGGGGCGCTGAGGGTCAGCAGGTTCGCCCGGTCGAGCAGCAGGTACTCCGACGGGAGCCGGTGGCCCTTGCCGCGGTGGTTGCGGAACCCGTCGACGGTCGGCTCCAGCGCGGCGAAGGACTCCACGTCGGTCTGGTCCTGGGTGGCGTCGGCGCGGCCCGGGGTGAACGGGACCTCGACGGCGTGGCCCGCGGCCTTGGCGGCCTGCTCGACCGCGACGGAGCCGCCGAGGACGATCAGGTCGGCCAGTGAGACCCGCGCGTCGCCGGTCTGGGCGCTGTTGAAGGACTCCTGGATGCCCTCCAGGGTGCGCAGCACCGACGCGAGCTGGTCGGGCTCGTTGATCTCCCAGCCGCGCTGCGGTTCCAGGCGGATGCGAGCGCCGTTCGCGCCGCCGCGCTTGTCGCTGCCGCGGAACGTCGACGCGGAGGCCCACGCGGTGCTGACGAGCTCGGAGACCGACAGGCCGGAGGCGAGGATCTGCTCCTTCAGCGCGGCGATGTCCCGCACGCCGATGACGCCGCCGGTGACGGCGGGGATCGGGTCCTGCCAGATCAGCGTCTCCTGCGGGACCAGCGCGCCGAGGTAGCGCTGGATCGGGCCCATGTCGCGGTGGGTGAGCTTGTACCAGGCGCGGGCGAACGCGTCGGCCAGTTCGTCCGGGTTGGCCAGGAAGCGCCGGGAGATCTGCTCGTAGACCGGGTCGAAGCGCAGCGCGAGGTCGGTGGTGAGCATCGTCGGCTGGTGGGTCTTCGACGCGTCGTGGGCGTCGGGCACGGTGCCCGCCGCGGCGCCGTCCTTGGGCTTCCACTGGTTGGCGCCCGCGGGGCTCTGCCCCAGCTCCCACTCGTGCGCGAAAAGCGTCTCGAAGAAGCTATTGTCCCAGGTGATGGGGGTGGCGGTCCAGATGCCCTCAAGGCCGCTGGTGATCGTGTCGCCGCCCTTGCCGGTGCCGAAGCTGTTCTTCCAGCCGTGGCCCTGCTCCTCCAGCGGGGCGCCCTCGGGCTCGGGGCCGACGTGCGGGTCGGGGGCGGCCGCGCCGTGGGTCTTGCCGAAGGAGTGGCCGCCCGCGATCAGCGCGACGGTCTCCTCGTCGTTCATCGCCATGCGGCGGAAGGTCTCGCGGATGTCCCTGGCCGAGGCGAGCGGGTCCGGGGTGCCGTTGGGGCCTTCCGGGTTGACGTAGATGAGGCCCATCTGGACCGCGGCCAGCGGGTCCTCGAGGTCGCGGTCGCCGGTGTAGCGCTCATCGCCGAGCCAGGTGGTCTCCGGGCCCCAGTACACGTCTTCGTCGGGCTCCCACACGTCGGCGCGGCCACCGGCGAAGCCGAAGGTCTTGAAGCCCATGGACTCCAGCGCGACGTTGCCCGCGAAGATCATCAGGTCGGCCCAGGAGAGCTTGCGGCCGTACTTCTTCTTGACCGGCCACAGCAGCCTGCGCGCCTTGTCGAGGTTCCCGTTGTCCGGCCAGCTGTTGAGCGGGGCGAAGCGCTGCATGCCCGCGCCCGCGCCGCCGCGGCCGTCGCTGATGCGGTAGGTGCCCGCGCTGTGCCACGCCATCCGGATGAAGAACGGGCCGTAGTGGCCGAAGTCGGCGGGCCACCAGTCCTGCGAGGTGGTCAGCACCGTGTCGATGTCGGCGCGCACGGCGTCGAGGTCGAGGGTGTTGAACTCGGCGGCGTAGTCGAAGCCCGCGTCCATGGGGTCGGCAACGGCCGGGTTCTTGCGCAGGATCTTGAGGTTGAGCTGGTTGGGCCACCAGGCGCGGTTGCCGACACCCTCGGTGGGGTGCGTCGGCCGACCGGCGGTGACCGGGCACTTGGCCGCGCTCTCCTCGTTCAGCTCTCCAACAACGGCGTCAGGACTGTCAGACACGGGAATCCTTCCAGGATCACGGGTTGTGCTCATGAACTGTGGTGGAGCAGTCGGGGCACAGGCCCCAGTAGATGACCTCGGCCTCATCGATGGCGAAGCCGTGGTCGTCGGACGCGTCCAGGCAGGGCGAGGAGCCGACGGCGCAGTCGACGTCGGCGATGGAGCCGCACGACCGGCACACGACGTGGTGGTGGTTGTCGCCGACGCGCGACTCGTAGCGCGCCACGGAGCCCAGCGGCTGGATGCGCCGCAGCAGCCCGGCCGTGGTCAAGGCACGCAGCACGTCGTAGACGGCCTGGTGGGACACCTCGCCGAGGTCCGCGCGCACGATCCCGATGATCGAGTCGGTGTCGGCGTGCGGGTGGTCGTGCACGGCGGTGAGCACCGAGACCCGCGGTCGGGTCACGCGCAGGGAGACCCCGCGCAGCATGCGCTCGTAGTCCGTTTGCGTCGACACGCACCGCAGTCTGCCGCATTTTCTGGAATCAATCAAGATTAGACGTCACGGCGTGTCGATCATCCGCGCGGACCCGACGTTCTCACGTAACAGCCGAGCCCCCAAGCCGAACAGTGCGCCGAACCTCCAACCCGGCACACTGGACATCGCCGACGTTCTGGGAAACCGACATATAGTCGGGGTAATGGGTTGATCGGTTTCGCGAGGGGGACGCTGATGCTTGAACTGAGCCAATTGCGGGCGCTGCACGCGGTGTCGACCGGTGGCTCCATCAACGCGGCCGCCGAGATGCTGCACATCACCAACTCGGCGGTCTCCCAGCGGCTGGCGAAGCTGGAGCGTGACGTCGGGCAGGTGCTGCTCGAACGCCACGGCCGCGGTGTCCGGCTCACCGACGCCGCCCGGCTGCTGGTCGACCACGCCGAGCAGATCCTCTCGCTGGTCGACGCGGCGGAATCCGCGCTGGAAGGGCATCGGGGCGCGGTCGTGGGCAAGGTGTCGATCGCGGCGTTCCCCTCCGCCGCCCGCGGTCTGCTGTCGCGCACGATGATGGAACTGCGCGCCGGATATCCCCATCTGCACCCGGTGCTCTACGAACAGGACCCGGTGGCGTCGGTCCCGCTGGTCGTGCGCGGTGACGTCGACATCGCCGTCGTGCAGGACTGGTTCGACGTGCCGCTGGAGTTCACCGGCGACCTCGATCGGGTGAGCCTGCTCGACGACGGGATGGATCTGGCGCTGTCGGCGAGTCATCCGCTGGCGGGCCACGCGAGCGTCGACATCGAGGACTTCGCCCACGAGTCGTGGGTGAGCTGGCCGCGCGGCACGGTGTGTGGCGACTGGCTGCGGCACACGCTGCGCGGCTACGGCGTCGAGCCGCGCATCGAGCACGCGGTGGCCGAGTACCCGACGCAGATGGCCATGGTGGCCGCCGGGTTCGGCGTGGCGCTGATCCCGCGACTCGGCCGCGACCCGGTGCCCGCCGGGGTGCGGCTCGTCGCGATCACCCCGCCGCTGACCAGGCACGTCTACGCGGTGTGGCGGGCCGAGGCAGCGCACCGGCCCGCCATCCGCGCGACGGTCGACGCGCTGGTCGCGGCCGCGGCGGAGCTTCAGGACAAGGTCGGTCAGCGGGCCGAGGTCAGCTCCGCGAACTGAGCGTCGGACAGCTCGATGGACTCGGCGGCGACGTTCTCCTCCAGGTGCGCGATGGAGCTGGTGCCCGGGATCGGCACGATGACCGGCGACCGGCGCAGCAGCCAGGCGAGCGCGACCTGCGCCGGGGTGGCGTCGAGCTGCTTGGCGACGGTGCCCAGCGGCCCGTCCCACCCGGCGAGGTCGCCGCTGGCGATCGGCACCCACGGGATGAACACGAGGTTCTCCCGCTCGCAGTAGTCGATGACGTCGTCGTGCTTGCGCTGGCTGAAGTTGTAGAGGTTCTGCACGCTGACCACGTCGATCTGCTGACGCGCCTCCTCGATCTGGGCGACGGTCACCTCGGACAGGCCGATGTGGCGGATCTTGCCGTCGTCCTGCAGCTGCTTGAGCGCGCCGAACTGCTCGGCGGCTGGCACCAACGGGTCGATGCGGTGCAGCTGGAACAGGTCGATGCGGTCGAGCTTGAGGTAGCGCAGGCTCAGCTCGGCCTGCTGGCGCAGGTACTCGGGGCGGCCGACCGGGCGCCACTCGTCGCGCGACGGGCGGCTCTGCCCGGCCTTGGTCCCGATGACCAGGCCGTCCTGGTAGGGGTGCAGCGCGTCGGCGAGCACCATCTCGCTGGAGCCGGGGCCGTAGGAGTCGGCGGTGTCGATGAAGTTCACCCCGAGCTCGACCGCCCGGCGGGCCACCGCCATGGCGGCCTCTGGGTCGGTGGGCGGTCCCCACACGTCGGGTCCGGTCAGGTGCATCGCACCGAATCCGAGACGTCGCAGCGGTAGGTCACCACCGAGCAGGATGGGGGACATGCACAGAGCTCCTGACTGGTCGAATGATCACAAAGGTGCACATGATCCTGCCGGAAACCGGCTGTGCGACTGATGAAACTTTGTTGACACTACTGTTCAGCGTCGCTTGCCGCGGTCACGGATTGATCATCGGGACGATGGTGAGCCATTCGGGGTGCTTGCCGGATTCGCCGCGGACCAGTGCCGCGTACTCCCGTTCCAGCAGCGCGGCCACCGGCCCGGTCTTGCCGTCGCCCACGGTCAGGCCGTCGACCTCGGTGACCGGGAGGATCTCCCACGCCGTGCCCATGAAGAAGATCTCCTCGGCCAGGTGCAGCTCGCCGCGGTCCACCTCGCGCTCCTCGACGGGCACGCCCAGTTCTCGCGCAAGGGTCAGCAGCGAGTCGCGGGTGATCCCGGCGAGCACGCCGCTGGCCAGTGACGGGGTGACCAGCACGCCGTCCCGGACCAGGGCGACGCAGGCCGCGGCGCCCTCGGCGACCTGGTGGCGGTCGTTGAGCATGATCGGCCAGTCGTGCCCGTTGGCCCGCGCCTCGATCAGGGCGAGCCTGCCGTTGTGGTAGTTCGCGAACGCCTTGGCGCGCGGGGGCATCGCGGCGGCGGGCACCCGCAGCCACGAGCTGACCCCGGCCCGGCAGCCCGCGCCGGTCAGCAGCCCGCTGGTGAACGGCCAGCTGTCGACGACGGTCTCGCACTCGGTGTCGGCTGGCACCATCTGCTCGCGGATCAGGCCACCCGGGAAGATCCACGGCCGCAGGTAGGTGTCGGCGCGGTATTCGTTGGCCGCCAACAGGTCCAGGCACGCCTGACGCAGTTCGGCGGGGGAGTGGGGCAGCCGCAGCCTGCACAGCCGGGCCGAGTCGAAGAGCCGGTCGATGTGCGCGTCGAGGCGGAACACCAGCAGTTCCCGCCCGTCGGTGGCGAGGTAGGCCTTGATGCCTTCGAACACCGCGGCCACCGACGCGTGGCCGACCGCGTTGACGTGCACGGTCGCCTCCGTCCACGGCTGGATCCGGCCGTCACGCCAGATCCACTCCGGCGGTGGCGCCTGGCTAGCCAGTGCGCTCACGACTGGGCCAGCGCGTCGAGGTCGACCTCGGCCAGCGTGGGCAGCACCAGCGTGGCGTGCCGCAGGCCGTCGAGCAGGTCGGCGGTGCCGTTGGGCACCGCGACGCAGCGCAGCCCCGCGGCGATGGCGGCGGCCACCCCGGACGGCGAGTCCTCGAAGGCCACCACGTCGGCCGCGGCGAGCCCGGTGGCCGCGAGCGCGTGCAGGTACAGGTCGGGCGCGGGCTTGTGCCGTGGCTCGTCGTCGCCGGTGACGACCACGTCGAAGTGGTCCAGCACGCCCAGCCGCGCGAGGTGGCCCACGACCCACACGGCGTCGGAACTCGATACGACCGCCAGGCGCAGTCCGCGGTCGCGTGCGATGCCCAGCAGTTCCGCGACGCCGGGGCGCAGTGGTTCCGACTCGGCCAGCATGCGTTTTCGAGTGAATCGCCAGGAGAGCTCGGCCGCGGTCAGCGGGCGGCCCACCCGCCCGGCCAGATCCGCCGCGGCGGTCTCGTGGCCGTTGGAGCGGCCCGCCATCGCCGCCCAGACGTCGGTGGACAGCTCGTGGCCGAACTGGGCGTACAGCTCGGTCCACGAGCGCCGGGCCGCGGACTCGGTGTCGCACAGCAGGCCGTCGAAGTCGAGGAACAGCGCTTTCATTCGTCTGGGCTCCCCAGCAGCCGGGCGATGTGGTCGTTGGTGAACCGGCCGTCGGGGTCGAGCTTGCCGCGCATCCTGGCGAAGGTGTCCCACTCCGGGTAGCGCGGCCGCAGGATCTCGGCGGTGGCCGTGTGCGCCTTGCCCCAGTGCGGGCGGGCGTCGTGTTCGCGCAGCACGTGTTCGACGGTGCGCAGCAGCTCGACGTAGCGGGCGGTGCGCGGCACGGTCAGGTTGACGTACCCGGTGGCCCGGCCGTAGGCGGGCGACAGCGGCGCGTCGTCGGCGGCGCCGACCCGGATCAGCAGCGAGTACGGCGAGAACAGCCCGAACCGGCGCAGCGGCCCGCGCAGCGCGCGCACGGCGTCGGGCACCCCGGCTAGTGGCAGCGCGTGCTCCAGGGCGAAGAACTTCACTGGCTGCGGGAAGCTGAACACTCGGAAGCTTGAGTCCACATAGGACACCGATGGTCGGTGCGGTGGCAGTGTCTCGCTGACCCGGCGGACCATGCCGGGTCCGAACCGGGCGCTGAGGCCCGCGATTCCACAGCGCACTTCGTCCACTGTGGTCACCAACGGTCGCAGCCGCGCGCCCTTGGTCGGTGACGCATCGGTGCGGTGCAGCTTCGTGGTGGACACGGTGTCCCGCCACGGCAGCCAGTTGGCCGACACGTGGTCGGCGCTGCCCACCCAGCCGTCGAACCCGTCGAGCAGGTCGTCGAGCGAGCGGCTGCCCGGTTCCGACCGCAGCCGGAACGCGGGCACGCACCGCAGCGTCACCTTGGTCACGACACCCAGCGCGCCAAGGGACGTGCGCGCGCACCGGAACAACTCTGGGTCGTTGTGTTCGTCGCAGTCGAGGATCCTGCCGTCGGCGGTGGCCAGCCGCAGCGCCACCACGAGACTGGCGAACGGGCCGTGGGCCAGTCCGGTGCCGTGGTTGCCGGTCGCCAGCGCGCCCGCGACGGTCTGCCCGGTGATCGTGCCGACGTTGGGCAGCGCCATGTCCTCGCGGTGCAGCGCGGCGTTGAGCGCGGCCAGGGAGGTGCCCGCCCAGGCCGTGACCGTGCTCGCGTCCCGGTCGATCCGCTCGACGCCCGCGCAGTCGGACATGTCCAGCAGGGTGCCGTCCGTCGACGCGAGCGCGTTGAACGAGTGCCCCGAACCGACCGCGCGGACGGTGCGGCTGTGGGACCGCGCGAGCGCGAGCTCGTCGACGACCTCGGCCTCGTCGCGTGGCCGGGCGATCCGGTGCGGCGCGCACCGGACCGACCGCGACCAGTTCCGCCACCCGGTGCTCACGCGCGCACCTTTCGCAGCTCGCCGCAGAAGCGGACGACCGCGTCGGTCCAGTGCGGCATCGCGTGGCCGAGGGTGGCAAGCAGACCGGTGTGCAGGCTGGAGTTCCGCGGCCTGCCGCCGAGGAACGGCTGCTCGTCGAGCGCGACCGGCAGTAGGTCGGCGGGCAGCGCGGCGTCGTAGGCCGCGAGCGCCACCTTGGCCACCTCGAACCAGCTCGCGGTGCCCGCGTTCGCCGCGTGCACCGTGCCCCGGACGTCGCCGGACAGCAGGAACACCAAGGCCTGGGCGAGGTCCCTGGTGTAGGTGGGGCAGCTGAACTGGTCGTCGATCAGCTCGCTCTTCGCGCCGCGCGCCGCCCGGCGGACGGTGGCCAGGACGTTGTCGGTGCGCTCGTCGGCGCCGCCGAACAGCCACGACGTGCGCACCACCAGGTGCTCCGGCACGGTCTGGCTGATCCGCTCGCCCGCGAGCTTCGTCAGCCCGTACACCGACAGCGGGCTCGGCGGGTCGGTCTCCCGGTAGCCGCCCGGCGGCGGGGCCGCGCCGTCGAAGACGTAGTCGCTGGACAGGTACACCAGGCGCGCTCCGCCGCGTCGGCACGCGTCGGCGACGTTGTGGGTCCCGGCGACGTTGACCCGCATGGCCATTCGGGGGTCGGCCTCGCAGTCGTCGACGATGGCGTGCGCCGCCGCGTGCACCACCACGTCCGGGCCGAACGCGGACACCGACGCCGCGACCGCGGCGTGGTCGGCGATGTCGAAGTCGTCACGGGAGACCCCGCGCACCGACCAGTCCTGAGTGGACGGATCGGTGGCGATGGCTTCGGACAGTGCCGTGCCCAGCATGCCGTCGGCGCCGGTGAGGTAGACCCGCATCACAGGTGCCCGAACTCGGCGAGCAGCTCGCTCACCGACGCGCCAGAGCTGATCTTCTCGCGGATCACCCGCTCCTTGTCGATGTTCATCCGGGTGCCCGCCAGCACGTCCTCCGCGATCGCGGGCGGCACCACGGCGATGCCGTTCTCGTCGGCCACCACGATGTCGCCCGGGTTGATCACCTCGCCGTTGATCACCACCGGCACGTTCACCTGCACCGGCTCGACGCGGTCGTGCACCGCCGTAGGCGACGGGCGCGGGACCGTGCCGCGGTACCAGACCGGGAAGTCGAGGTCGCGGATCTCGTCGACGTCGCGGATGGCGCCGTCGACGATGCCCGCGGCGATCCCGGCCTTTTTCGACAGCGTCGACATCAGCCCGCCCCACATCGCCGTGCGGGTGCAGCCGTGCGCGGCCAGCACGATCACGTCACCCGGCTGCGCCCTGGCCAGCACCGGCATGCAGTCGACCAGGTCGTCGATCGACAGGTTCACCGTCAGCGCCGGTCCGGCGATCTTGTGATGGTGCAGCACGGGAAGCAGCCCGCCGATCGCGCCGACCCGGCGGCGCGCGTCGGTCACCAGGCAGCTCGGGCTGTACTCGCTGAGCACGGCGCGGAAGCCGTCGACCAACTCGCGCGGCGGCCGGGTCAGGTCGTTGTAGATGGTCTCCACGGAAGGCCTCTCAGACGTTGGAGTGCAGGGGAAGTCGGGCGAGGAGGGTCTCGACGAGCCGGTCGGCGCGCAGCGCGTGGTGGTCGAGCGTCTCGTCCGGGGTGCCGCACACGGGCAGTTCGGTGAGTCCGATCCCGTGGAACCGGGGCACCCTCGGCAGGTCAGCCTCCAGCAGCGCGCGCGCCACCAGGTCGGCCTGCCCGCCGTGCGCGTAGTGGTTGTCCACCACCACGACGGCCGTGGCGTCGGCGACGAGCTCGGTCAGCCAGGCCCGGTCGACGCGGTTGAGCCACGGCAGGTTCACCACGGTCAGGTCGAGTTCGGGCGCGGCGGCCAGCAACTCGGCCAGCACCACGGGACCAGCACCGATCGCGACGACCGGCCCGCCCACGCGGATCACCTCGCCACGTCCGGCCACCAGTGGCCCGACCGGCAGGTCGAGCACCGACTCCGCGCACGGCACGCTCACCAGCCGCAGGTACACGCTGTCCGCGGTGGCCGCGCAGAAGTCGACCGCGGCGCGGGTCTGGGCCGGGTTCACCGGCTCCAGCACGACCAGGCCGGGGACCGCGCCGACCGCGCTGATGTCGCGCACCGCCTGATGCGAGTGCCCCGGCGCGGCGGGCAGCACGCCCGCCAGCGAGCCGACGTAGACGACTTTGCGGCCCTCACTGGCGTTGTTGTAGATCTGTTCGTTCGGGCGGGAGTGCAGGAAGCAGGAGAACGAGTGGACGAACGGCAGCAGGCCGGTGGCGGCCAGCCCGCCCGCCATCGACACCATGTCCTGCTCGGCGATGCCGCACTCGATGAACCGCTCCGGATGGGTGTCGCGGAACGGGATCAGTCCGGTGTCGAGCACGAGGTCCGCGTCCAGCGCCACGACCCGCTCGTCGCGGGCGGCCAGTTCGGTGAGCGCCGCGCCGTAGACCGGTGGGAGCGTGACCGGCGCCGGGGCGACGGGCTTCTCGGGCACGTGCGTCGTGCGTCCGGCCAGCGGCGCCAGGCCCACCTCGGCGAGCAGCGCGTCGGCCGACGCGGTCAACTCGGCGTGCGCGGCGGTGTAGTCCGCGGGCGCGGGCGCGCCGCTGTGAAAGCGGTAGCGCCACTCGCCGTCGGCCATCGAGGTCGCGGCGAACGTGTCGCACCCGGCGCCCTTGACCGTGTCGGCGATGACGACGGCGGGCCGGTCGGGGTGGTTCTCGGCCCGCTCGCGGAACGTGCGGTCGAGCGCCTCCATGTCGTGGCCGTCGCAGCGCAGCACCGCCCAGCCGAACCCGGCGAACCGCGCGACCAGGTCGCCGAGGTCGCTCACGTCGGTGACCCAGGTGTCCGACTGGATCTTGTTGTGGTCCACCACGACGGTCAGCTCGCCCATCGCCGCGTGCACCGCGCCCGCCAGGGCCTCGTAGTTCTGCCCCTCCTGCAGTTCGCCGTCGCCGGTGAGGACGAACACCCGCTGCCTGCGGCCCGCGAGCCGGTTGCCCAGCACGAGCCCCTTCGCCTTCGAGATGCCCATGCCGAGCGAGCCGGTGTTGAACGGCATGTACGGGGTGCGCACGTCCGGGTGCCCGGGCAGCCCGCCGAGCCTGCGCAGCCGGTGCACCATGTCCTCGTCGAGCAGGCCGAGGCCGATCAGCGCCGCGTACAGCCCGGGCGCGTCGTGGCCCTTGGACGAGAAGTAGACGGCGTGCTCGCCGGGGTCGGCGCCCATCTCCTCCAGCAGCAGCCACGACACCACGTCCGCGGCGCTGAAGCTCGACCCGAGGTGGCCGGAGCCCGCGTTCGCGATCATGTAGAGCGTGTTGATCCTGCTCATGGCCGCGAACGCGCGACACCGCCGGTGCGGGTCGGCGACGCCGTCGCGGACGCGGTCGAACTCCGCCGTTGGCAGCCAGGTCAGCGGCCGCATGTGTCCTCCGGTGTGCTCACCAGCAGCCATAGCCGCCGTCGACGATCAGTTCGGTCCCGGTCACATAGCTGCTCTGCGGTGAGGCGAGGAACAGCAGCGGTCCGGTCAGGTCGGCGGCCACCGCCATCCGGCGCAGCGGCACCTTGGCGCTGAACTTGGCCACGAACTCCGCGTCCTGCTCACCCAGCACACCGCCAGGGGACAAGGTGTTCACCCGAACGCCCGCCGCACCCCAGAACGCCGCGAGGTAGCGGGTCAGCGCCGCCACCGCGGCCTTCGACATCCCGTACGCGGGTGGCTTGAGGAACGGCGGGTCGACCGGGATGTGTTCGTAGAGCCGGGGATCCGGGGCCAGGCCCGCGTACAGGGAGCCGATGTTGACGATCGAGCCGCCGCCGCGCTCGGCCATCGCCGAGCCGAACACCTGGCACGACAGCAGGGTGCCCAGCGCGTTGACGTCGAGCACCGAGCCCGACAGCTCCGCGGGCAGGTCGCCGAACAGCCAGCCCGTCCCGGCCGCCGACGGCGGCGAGTCGATGCCCGCGCTGTTGACCAGCACGTCCGGGGCGCCCGGGCAGGCGGCGAGCACCCGCTCCAGCGCGCGGCGGTCGCCGATGTCGGCGGTGTGGAAGTCGAAGTCCTTGTCCCCGTGGACCTCCAGCACCGCGCGCAGCCGCCGGTCCGGTTCGTCGGCGAGGTCCAGCCCGATGACCACGGCGCCCGCGCCGAGCAGCGCGTCCGTCCACACTGGACCAAGTCGGCCGCACACCCCGGTGACCACGGCGACCCGTCCGGACAGGTCGGTGGCCGCGGTCATGCCAGGACGTCGAGCGTGATGTCGGCCTCGACGTCGAGCGCCACGTCGAGGGACCGGCCGATGATCCGCTCCAGCAGGTACGGCGGGGTGCCGTCGCCGGGGGACTTGATCAGCACGTCGACCTCGCCGAGTACGTGTCCCTTGGGCAGCGGCCGGGCCGCGACAAGCTTCTTGCCCATCTTGCGCAGCGCGGGCAGCTCGCGCGCGTCGCGCGTCTTGACCGGCGAGCCCAGCAGTTCCCTGGTGTGGCTCAGGCCCGCGACCAGCTCGGCGAGCTGCGCCGGTTCCTGGGAGAAGTGGTGGTCGCTGCCCGGCCTGCCGCGGTCGAGGGTGAAGTGCTTCTCGATGACCCGCGCGCCCAGCGCGTAGGCGATGTAGCTCGCGTCGGCGTCGAGGTCGTGGCCGGAGTAGCCGATGACCACCTCGGGCATCGCCGCGCGGTAGGTCGCGATCACCGACAGGTTGAGGTCGGCGGGCGCGGCGGGGTAGATCGCCGTGCACTGCAGCACGGCCAGGTTCGGGTTGATCGGCAGGATCGCGTCGACGGCCCGGCGCACGTCGACCATGTCGGCCGCGCCGGTGCTGATGATCAGCGGGGTGCCGGTCTTGGCCGCGTAGGTCAGCAGCGGCACGTTCGTCAGGTCGCCCGACGCCAGCTTGATCGCCGGGACGCCTAGGCCAACCAGGAAGTCGACGCTGCCGAAGTCGAACGCGGTGGAGATGAAGTCGACGCCGACCTCGGCGGCCACCTCGGCGAGGTGGCGGTACTCGGCCTCGCCGAACTCCAGCGCCTCGCGGTGGGTGCCGTAGGTCGGGCCGTAGCTGTTGCGCCCGGTGTAGGGCTCGTCGAACATCGCCCGGGTGTACAGGGCCCGGTTGTCCCGCTTCTGGAGCTTGGCGGCACTCGCGCCAGCCGCTGCCGCCGCGCGCACGAGCTCCTCGGCCTTGCCGAGGTCCCCCTCGTGGTTGTGCCCGATCTCCGCGATCACGTAGGGATCGGTGGAGTCATCGATGATCCGATCAGCGATGGCTAGCTTTCTCACTTGAAGTTCCTCGTTGTCTCGAAAAATGGGACGCGGGCATCGCGGACATATTCAATACGTATGCGCATGGCAAAACGCGGTTCGCACCAGAATGAGACAGGTCGGATCGCCCCCACGAACCCGATGAATTCCCCACCGTTTTTACAGCCGCCCGCCCGGTCGTGTCAAGGAAGCGATTTCCCTTTGTCCATAAGGGAGTATGGGCGTCTGCACCAGCAAGTTGGGCCAGTCAGGGCACGCCGGGTAGGCACGGCGATCGGCACGGCCCCGCGATTGCTCCGAATGGTCGCCCGTTGCAGCAACGCTTAACTGTACGGGGAAGATTCTTTCAGAGCAGAATGCTCGGCGGTGCGGCACACTCACTTATCGTTTAGGGGACGCGTGCCCGCCGGAAGCTGCGCAATGGGGAATATGGGAATGGGTGTCGCGTGCGACAAAGGAGATACGACAGTGCACTTGGCAGTCGCTGAGGCCATCACCCGCGCCCGGGACGCCCAGGCGCGTATCGCGTCGTGGCCGCAGCGCCGGGTGGACGACATGGTGGCCGCCGTCGGATGGTGGTGCTACCGCGAGGACAACGCCAGGGTCATGTCCGCCATGGCACACGGCGAGACCGGGCTGGGCGACCCGGAGCACCTGTACGCCCTGCACCGCAAGCGGGTTCTCGGCACCTTGCGCGACATGCACGGCGCCCGGACCGTCGGCGTGCTGTCCGAGGACGAGAAGCTCGGCCTGCGCACGGTCGCGAAACCGCTCGGCGTGGTGGCGCTCATCAGCCCGGCCACGGCGCCCTGCTCGGCGGTCGTCTGCTCCACGCTGCAGCTGCTCAAGACGCGCAACGCCGTGGTGTGCAGCCCGAACCCGGCCGCCCGCGAGTCCGTCGACCACGTGATCGGCCTCATCCGCGCGGCACTGCGCGAGGTGGGCGCGCCACCGGACCTGGTGCAGCTGGCCGGGCCGAGTGGACGCGCCGCGTCGGAGGAGCTCATGCGCTCGGCCGACTTCGTCCTCGCCTCCGGCGGGGCCAGCACGGTCCGCCGCGCGTACCAGAGCGGCACCCCCGCCATCGGCGCGGGCGTCGGCAACCCGACCGTCATCGTCGACGAGACCGCCGATCTGGCCGCCGCGGCCGAGAAGATCGCCACCGGCGCGGGCTACAACAACGGCACGTCGTGCTCCTCGGAGAGCAACCTGTTGGTGGCCAAGGCCGTCGCCGAGCAGTTCATCACCGAACTGCGCGAACTCGGTGTGCACGTGTGCGACGCGGAGGAGACCGCGCGGCTGCGGCAGGCCCTGTGGCCCGACGGCACCCGGCTGGACCGCGCCGCGATCGGCCGCCCTGCCTCGGTGCTCGCCGAACGCGCGGGAATCACGTTGTCCGACCCGGACAAGACGACCTCACTCGTCGCCGTGGTCGACCGGATCGACGTACTGGACCCGCTGTTCTGGGAGAAGCTCGCGCCGGTGTCGACGCTGGTGACCTATGACGACTTCGCCGACGCCGTCGCGGGCGTCGCCGCGGTCACCGCCCACTGCGGCAGCGGCCACAGCTGCGGTATCCACACCACCCGCGCCGAGCGGGCCGCGGAGCTGGGCAGCCGGATCGACGTGGCCAGGGTGATGGTCAACCAGTCCACCGGCATCGGGAACAGCGGCAGCTTCGACAACGGGCTGCCGTTCACCTCGATCGTGGCCAGCGGGAGCTGGGGCGGCTGCGCGCAGTCGGAGAACGTGAACTGGCGGCACTTCATGAACCGCACCACGATCTCGTGGCCCATCCCGGAACGCAGGCCCGACGAGCGGGCGCTCTTCGGCGTGTACTGGGCCCGGCATGGCGTCTGACCCGGTCTTCCACCCCTGGGTCGCGCAGGCCAAGGTCGCCCCGGTCGCCATCACCGGCGGCGCGGGCGCCTGGTTCTGGAACGACGACGGCGACCGCTGGCTGGACCTGCACTCCCAACTGGGCAACCTGCACCTTGGCCATCAGCACCCGGCCGTGGTCGCCGCGATCGCCGAGCAGGCCGCCCTGCTGTGCACCGCCGCCCCGTCGTTCGGTGTCGCGGTCCGCGACGACGCCGCGCGCATGATCCTCGACGTCGCGCCCGGCGAACCGCGCTCGGTGCTGTTCACCAACGGTGGCGCAGACGCGGTCGAGCACGCGATCCGGATGGCCAGGACGGTGACCGGCAGACCGAAGATCCTTGCGGCGCACCGGTCGTATCACGGTGCCACCGAGGGAGCCATCGGTGTCACCGGGGACCCGCGCCGCTGGGCGGTGCCGGGCGCCGGATCGGCGACGGTTCGCTTCCTTGGGCACTATCTGTACCGCACCGAGTTCCACGCCACGTCCGAGGAACAGGAACGCGACCGCGCCCTGGAACACCTGAGCAGGCTGCTCGACTACGAGGGCCCGCACACCGTCGCCGCGATCATCATCGAGCCGATCGTCGGCAGCAACGGGGTTCTCGTGCCACCGGACGGTTACCTCGCTGGCGTCCGTGCGCTGTGCGACCGGCACGAGATCCTGCTGATCGCCGACGAGGTCATGACCGGGTTCGGCCGCTGCGGCGCCTGGTTCGCCTGCGACCTGTGGGACGTGGTGCCGGACCTGCTGACCTTCGCCAAGGGCGTCAACTCCGGCTATGTGCCCGTCGGCGGCGTGGTGGTCGGCGACCGAGTGGCCGACTATTTCGCCGAGCGGCCCTATCCCGGTGGCCTCACCTACTCCGGCCACCCGCTGGCGTGCGCGTCGATCGTCGCCTCGATCGGCGTGCTGCGGACCGACCGGCTCGTCGAGCGCGCGGCCGACCTCGGCGACCGGGTCGTGCGGCCCATGCTGGACAAACTCGCCGAGCGGGTGCCGATCGTGGGGGAGGTGCGCGGCGCGGGGCTCGCGTGGGCGATCGAACTCGTCGCCGACCGGGAGACCCGTGAGCCGCTCGCCCCGTACGCGGCGCCCGGACAGCCGCACCCCCGGATGACCGAGATCCTGCACTCCTGCCGGGCCCAGGGCGTGTGGCCGTTCGTCGCGGCCAACCGCGTGCACCTGTTCCCGCCCCTGGTCACCGCCGAGGACGACTTGCGCGCCGCCATCGCCGCCGTGGGCGCCGCGCTCGCTGACTGACCCTGAGCCACTGGAGACCGCGTTGAGCATCCTGATCGTCCACAAGACCAACCTGAGCCGCCGCCAACACCTCGCCCGCGCCGCGCGGTACGCCGCCGAACACGGTGAGGAACTGGTGTTGCTGATGGAGAACGCCACCTGGGAGACCGGCATGGTCGACCGGGTCGTGTCCGTCGACACCAGCGACGTCGACGAGGTGCTGGCCGCGGTGAAGGCCGAGACCGCGCCCGTGTCCGGTGTGATCACCTTCGCCGAGGCGCTGGTGCCCGCGGTGGCGCGGGTCGCGGCCGAACTGGGCCTGCCCTGGGTCGGCGAGCACACCGCGCAGCTCGCGCGGGACAAGTACCGGATGCGGGTCGCCGCCGCGGCGGGCGACGTTCCGCAGCCACGGTTCGGTTTGGCCAGGACCGTCGCCGAGGCGCTGGAGGTGGCCGACCACGTCGGGTACCCGCTGGTCCTCAAGCCCGTTCTCGGCACAGGCAGCATGTTCGTGCGCAGCGTGGCCGACGCCGCCGAACTGGCCGAGCACTTCGAGTTCTTCCGCGAGGGTGCGTGGGCCCAGTTCACCAAGGACCCGCTGCACCTCGCCGCGATGCGGGAGTACGACGGCGCGCTGCTGCTGGAGGAGTTCGTCCCCGGACCCGAGATCAGCGTCGAGTCGATCGTGGCCGACGGCGTCACCCACCATGTGGCCATCCACGACAAGCCGCTGCCGACCGGCCCGACCTTCGAGGAGGTCTACGCCTGCACCCCGACCCGGTTACCCGCCGACGTGGCAGATGCCGCGGCGAAGGCGGCGGCCGACGTGCACGTGGCGCTGGGCATCGAGGTCGGCGGCACACACGTGGAGTTCCGGCTGCGCGGCGGCACCGAGCCGATCCTGCTGGAGGCCGCCGCCCGGCTCGGCGGCGGACCGATCTACCGGTCGGTGCTGTTGAGCACCGGTGTCGACATGGTCGCCGCCGCGCTGGACCTGGTCACCGGCCGGACGCCGACGATCGAGCCGCGCGAGCAGCCGGTGGCCGTCGGGTTCTGGAACATCTTCCCGGCGCACGCGGGCCGGTTCGTTGCCGCGCACGGGGTCGACGAGGCCCGCGCCGACGAGCGGGTGGTGGAGCTGGACATCTACCGCGAGCCCGGCGACCAGCTCGCCGTGCCGCCGCAGACCTTCCAGGGCCACGGGCACCTCATGTTCACCGCCGCGTCCGTGGACGAACTGGACTCCACGTTCCGCGAGCTGACCGACCTGGTCCGCCTGGAGACCGAGCCCGCGTGACGGGTCCACAGCCGAAGTCCGAACAGCGGGAAAGGGAAACACCGAGATGCCAAGGGTAGCGGTGATCGGCGGGCGGCTGCACGCCGTGAAGTACGCGCGTCAACTCGACGTCGACGTCGTCCTGGTGCACGAGGAAGGCGCCTACGAGCCGGAGTTCCGCGACCACTGCGAGCGCGTCGAGCACGCGTCGATCACCGACGCGGCCGCCGTGCTCGACGTGCTGGCACCGCTGCACCGGGCCCGCCCGTTCGACCGGATCGTGTGCACCACCGACCTCGGCACGGTCGCCGCCGCCGAGGTGGCCGAGGCGCTCGGCGTCGCGCACACGCCCGCCGCCGCGGCCCGCACCATCAAGAACAAGGCCGCCGTCCGCGAGACCCTGGCGCAGGCGGGCATCGACCCGGTCGCGCACCGCACCGTGCGCTCCCGCCGCGACGCCGCCGAGTTCGCCGAGTCCGTCGGCGGACGTGTCGTGCTCAAGCCGGTGGACGGGTCGGGAAGCGCCGACGTGCACATCGTCGCGGGCACCGCGGAGGCCGAACTCGCGTGGAAGGCGATGGAGGCCGCGGGTTACCGCGAGGCCATCGCGGAGGAATACCTCGACGGTCCACTCGCGACAGTCGAGGGGTTCTCCGTCGACGGCAGGCACCTCACCCTCGGCATGACCGACGAGACGATCAACGACCACCTGGTCGAGATCGGCATCACCGCCCCGCCGCGGGTGATCGGTCCGCACGAGGCCAGGATGCGGCAGCTGACCGTCGACATCCTCGACGCGATCGGCGTGACCGACGGGCCGTCGCACACCGAGTTCGTCATCACCGAGTCCGGCCCGCGCATGATGGAGACGCACAACCGGATGGCCGGGCTCGCCATCCCCGAGGTGGTGCGCCGCGCCTACGGCGTCGACGCCAACCTGCTGTTCCTCGGCGCGCCGCTCGGCCTGGTCGACCTGCCCGCCGAACCGCCGCCGCTGCTCGGCGGCGCCGCGCTGCGCGTGTTCACCCCCACCCCGGGCAAGGTGACCGCGATCGACGGACTCGACGAACTCGCCGCGCTCGGCGCCGTGGTCCGGCATGTGCCCGCGGGCGTGCCGACCTTCGGGTTCCCCGGGGTCTATGACGAGCTGGCGGAGGCCGAGATCGGCGTGCTGATCCTGCTGAACGTCGGCGACACCGCCGTGCCGATCCGCACCGGCTGGGACGTCCGGATGGGCCTGGTGATCGCCTCGGGACCCGACGCCGATGCCGCGATCGGCCGCTGCGAGAAGGTACTGGAGACCATCCGGTGGCGGACCGCGTGACCGCCGTCGACACCACCGAGCAGGCGCCGACCTCACTCTGGCGCAACCAGGGGTTCCGCAGGCTCTTCGCCGCGGCCACCGCGAGCAACATGGGCTCCGAGATCACCTTCGTGGCCATGCCGCTGGTCTCGGTGATCGTGCTCAACGCCACCGCGACCGAGGTCGGCATCGTCTGGATGCTCGGCTTCCTGCCGTTCCTGCTGATCGGACTGCCCGCGGGCGCGCTGCTGGACCGCACCAGGAAACGCTGGGTGATGGTGACGTCCGACGCCGCGCGGGCGGTGCTGCTGGCGTCCATCCCGGTGGCGTGGGCGCTGGACGTGCTGACCATCGAGCAGATGTACGCCGTGGTCCTGTTCAACGGCATCGGGAACGTGTTCTTCGGCGTCGCCTCGCGCAGCTACCTGCCCGCCGTCGTCGGCCGAGACCAGCTGCTGGACGCCAACTCGAAACTGGGCAGCGTCGAGGCCACCGCCGCGCTCGCCGGACCCAGCGTCGCCGGTTACATCGTGCAGTTCTTCGCCGCTCCCGTGGCCATCCTGATCGACGCGTTCACCTTCGCATGGTCGGCCATCTGCATCTCGGGCGTGAAGCAGGTCGAGCCGAAGCCGGAGCTGCCGGACAAGCGCCACCTGGTCAAGGAGATCGGCGAGGGCCTCGGCTTCGTGTGGCGACACCCGATGCTGCGCCCGATCGTCATCGCGGGTGCCCTGACCAACCTGTTCCTCATCCTCACCATCGTCGCCGTGCCGCTGATGCTGGTCCGCGAACTCGGCCTCGGCGCGGGCTCGGTCGGCCTGTTCTTCACCTTCGGCGGCCTCGGCGTGCTTCTCGGCGCGGCCACCGCCAACCGGGTCTGCACGTGGATGGGCAGCGGGCAGTCGCTGTGGATCCTGGGCATCGTCGGCATCCCGTTCGCGTTCCTCGTCCCGATGATGGACGTCGGCCCGTGGCAGTGGATCGGTTCGGCTGCCTGGATGTTCATCACCTACCGGGTCGGGCACAACAACGTGGTCCTGGTCAGCTTCCGCCAGCGGGTCACCCCGAACCGCCTGCTGAGCCGGATGAACGCGACCATGCGGTTCGTCATGAACGGCATGGAGGCCATCGCCTCGCTGCTGGCGGGCGTGCTCGCCACCCTGCTCGGGGTGCGGACCCTGATGTGGGTCTCCGCGGTCGGGCTGGCGGTGGCCTGGCTGCCGGTCCTGTTCTCCCCCATGCGAACGATGCGGGACTTCACCAGCGTCGACGACGGTGAACCCGCCGAGGAAAGGACAGAGCAAGCATGACCGACCACGTCACCGACACCTACCTGCGCCGGTGCCTCGACGGTGACCGGGGCCTGCTGGACGCGGTAGCCAACGCGCCCTTCGGTGAGAAGTTCCGCGTCGCCAACGAGAAGGAACTGCTGCCGCGGCCGCTGTTCATCTCCGACAAGGTGATCACCCAGTTCAGCGCCGACCTGTTGGTCTTCTTCGACCTGCTGACGTCGCTGCCCGACCGGCTGTTCGATGGCGATCTCGCCGCGTACTGCGCGGCACTGGACATGGAACCGCAGCGGGCGGCGATCCTCAGCGGGTTCCCCGGAAAGCCGACCGTGTACGGCCGTGTCGACGCCTACCACGACGGCGAGACGCTGCGGCTGCTGGAGTTCAACATCGGCAGTGCGCAGGGCGGCATCGACCGCTCCGAGATCGGGCGCGGCCTGCTGCAGGTCGAGCCGTTCGCCGAGTTCGCCGCCCAGCACGGACTCGTCCACGTGCACACCGGGGCCAAGGTCGCCCAGCTCTACCGGGAGGCCACCGCCGAGCTGACCGGGGGAGCGGACCCCGTCGTCGGCTTCGTCGAGTCGAACTCCGGTTTCGGGCCGTACCTGGCACCCGCTGAGTCCTATGTGGAAATGATGGCCGCGCAGGGCATCGAAGTCCTCTTGGGACAGATCAGGGACGTCAACGAGCGCGACGGCCGGATCTACCTCAAGGACAAGCGGATCGACCTGATCCAGCGGCACTTCACCGAGAACGAGATGGTCGACGAGCCCGGCGTGACCGAGGCCGCTGAGCGGATCTTCCGTGCCCACGAGGATGGCAAGGTCGTCCTGTGGACCACGCTGCAAAGCTCGCTGTACCACAACAAAGCGGCGCTGACGCTGCTGTCGGACACCCGCAGGCGCTCGGCGTTCACCGCCGCGGAAGGCGAGGTCATCGACCGGGTCCTGCCGTGGACCAGGCTGCTGCGGGAGCCGACCACGGTGGTGGACGGCGAGACCGTCGACCTGATCGACTACTGCCGTGCGCACCGCCCAGAGCTGATCATCAAGCCGCAGCGAGCCTACAAGGGTGACGGCATAGTTCCCGGCTGGGACAGCGACGACGCCGAGTGGGCGGCGGCCCTGGCCGACGGGGTCGAACAGGGCGCGCTGATCCAGCGCCGCGTGCTGCGCCGCGCCGACCGGGTGGTGTCACCGGAGACCGGCGAGGTCGACGAGTACGCCTCCACGTGGGGTGTGTTCGTCACGCCGCACGGCTACGCGGGCTGCAGCCTTCGTGCCATGCCGCTGGAGGACGAGATCGCGAGGCACACGCCGTTCCGCCGCGCCGCGAGCGTCTTCGAGTTCCCCGAGGCCGCGTCGTGACCGATCAGGTGACCGCGGACTACAACCGTCGCTGCTCGGGCGGCGACCGCCTGCTGCTCGAGTCGATGAGCCGCGCGGAACTGCCGTCGGCGCTGGCCGCGTCGATGCGCGGCCGGTTCCTGCCCCGACCGTTCTTCATCGACCGCGACAAGATCCTCGGCTTCTGCGCGAAGGTCCAAGAGCTGTTCGACCTGATGCTGTCCATACCGGATCGTTTCTACGACGGCGATCGCGAACGTTACGCGCTCGCCGTCGGCATGGACGCTCGGCGGGCAGGCTACCTCGCCAGGTACACCGATCGGCCAGAGCTCTACGGCCGCGCCGACCTCTACCACGACGGCGGCTCGCTGCGTCTGCTCGAACTCAACGTCGGCAGCGCGCTCGGTGGCATGGATCGGGCCCAGATCTGCTCGGCTCTGCTGGAGGTCGACGCGTTCGGTTCCTTTGCAGCCGACCACGGGCTGCGGTTCGTCGACACCGGCAAACAGGTCGAGATCGCCCTGCGCGCGGCGGCGCGACCGGTGACGGGCGGTGCGGCGCCGGTCGTCGGCTTTGTGGACGCCAATGGTGCGATGGCTCCGTATCTGCACCTTGCCCGGTCGTTCCAGGAGATGCT
>DATLIA010000334.1:0-2879 GCA_035540215.1 Actinokineospora sp.
GACCTGCTGGACGACGTGCCCGGCTACCGAGACCTGGTGTTCCGCGGCGCCGCGGTGGAGGCCCGATGAACCTGCCCATCGCCGACCGACCCGCGGTGCGGGCCGCGGCGCGGCGCCTGCTGGCGGCCGACTGGCGGACCATGGTCGGGATCATCGCGCTGACCTGCCTGTCCGCGGTCGCCGGGCTCGGCGGGCCGTGGCTGCTCGGCCGCATCATCGACCGCGTCGAGAACGGCACCGCCACGACCGGCTCGATCGACCGCCTCGCGCTCGGTGTGGCCGGGTGCGCCGTCGCCTACCTGGTGCTCACCCGGCTGGCCGCCAACGCGGCGTACCGGTTCGGCGAACGCACGCTGGCGCGGCTGCGGGAGGACTTCGTCGACGACACGCTCGCGCTGCCGACCAGGGTGGTCGAGCGCGCGGGCACCGGTGACCTGGCCACCCGGGCGTCCGGCGACGTCGGCATCGTCGGGGCCGCGCTGCGCGAAGGCGTGCCGGTGGTCGTCGTCGCGAGTGTCCAGGTGACGCTCATCTTCGCGGCTGTGTTCGTGCTGCATCCACTGCTCGGACTGTGCTCGCTGCTGGGAATGCCGCTGATCCTGTGGGCGGTCCGCTGGTACCTGGCCCGCGCCCGCGACGCCTACCTCGCCGAGGGCGCGGCCAACTCGTCGATTGCCGAGAGCATCTCCGCCACCGTCGAGGGCGCGCGGACCGTGGAGGCACTCGACCTCGGCGCGGCGCGGGTCCAGCACGCCGACGCCGCGATCGACACCGCTTTCCGCGCCCGGATGCGCACATTGCGCCTTCGGCTGGTCCTGTTCCCGATCTCGGAGACCTCGCACGCACTGCCCATGGCGGCGATCCTGCTGATCGGCGGACTGTCCTACTTGGACGGTTGGTTGAGCCTGGGCGCGGTGATCGCGGGCAGCCTCTACATGTGGCAGCTCGTCGAACCGCTCGACCGGGTGCTGATGTTCCTCGAACAGCTGCAGAGCGGCGCCGCGTCGTTCGCCAGGGTGGCGGGTGTCGCGAGCGTGGACGACCTCCGCGAGCCGGTCACCGCCGAACCCGCCGACGACCGCATCGAGGTCCGCGGTGTGTCCTTCGCCTACGTCGACGGCCATGACGTGCTGCGCGACGTCGACCTCACCGTCCGGCCGGGGGAGCGCCTGGCGATCGTCGGCCCGTCCGGCGCGGGCAAGTCGACCCTGGGCAGGCTGCTGTCGGGGATGGACGCGCCGCGGACGGGAACGGTCTGCGTGGGCGGGGTCGCGGTGGCCGACCTGCCGGTCGAGGAACTGAGCAGGCGGATCGTGCTGGTCACCCAGGAACACCACGTCTTCATCGGATCGCTCCGCGAGAACCTCATGATGGCCGCGCCCGACGCCACCACCGCCGAGCTGCGGTCCGCGCTCGACGCCGTCGACGCGGACTGGGCGCTGGACCTGCCGTTGGAAACCAGACTCGGCGCCGGTGGCCTGCATCTCGACGCCGCGCGGTCGCAGCAGCTGGCGCTGGCCCGGGTCGTCCTGGCCGATCCGCACACGGTGATCCTCGACGAGGCGATGGCCCTGCTCGACCCGACGACCGCCCGGCATACGGAACGCTCACTCGGCACCGTTCTGGCGGGCCGCACAGTGATCGCGATCGCCCACCGCCTGCACACCGCGCACGACGCCGACCGGGTGGCCGTGGTCGAGGCGGGCCGGATCACCGAACTCGGCGCCCACGACGAACTCGTCGCCGCGGACGGCGCCTACGCCGCGCTCTGGCGGTCATGGCGGTCCGGCAGTCACTGAGCCGACTTGGAGCGGCACCCCCGCCTGGGGTCGCCAGGCGAGGGTGCCGAGTCGGCGGACAGCCTGCGGTCAGGCCGCGGGTCAGTCCTCGGTCTTCGCGGCGGGACGGTAGGTCTGCAGCAGCACGTTCGGGCCGACGTTGCGCGACTCGACCAGTTCGAGGTCAGCCGGGCCGCCCTCGGCGTTGAACAGGCGCTTGCCGGAGCCCAGGACGACCGGGTGCACCATCAGCCGGTACTCGTCGATCAGGTCGTGCGCGCGCAGCGTGTCGATGAGCTGCGAGCTGCCCGCGACCAGGATGTCGCCCTCGTGGCTGGCCTTGACCTTCGCGACCTCCTCGGCGACGTTGTCCGAGATGACCTTGGTGTTGTTCCAGGTCGCCTCGGTCAGCGTGGTCGACACCACGTACTTCGGCATCGAGTTCATCTTGTCGGCGAACCCAGCCTCGTCGGTCATCTCCGGCCACGCCGCGGCGAACGCGTCGTAGGTGAGGCGGCCGAGGAGCTGGGCGTCGGCGGCCATGAGCTCGTCGAACTTGAACTGGTCACCGTCGGGGGCGGGGGACTTGAAGCTCCAGCCGCCGTGCTCGAAGCCCTCCGCGCCGCCCGGGTCCTCGATGACGCCGTCGAGCGAGATGAACTCGGTGACAACCAGCTTGCCCATGATGATCTCCTTCGGTCGTGGCCTGTGGTGGCCCCTTGTTGTGTTCGGCTGTCCTTGCCGCTCACTTAACCGTCGATCGGCCATCGGCGAAATCGACAGACTGCTCGAAGAAACTTTTGGGGGACTTTGGGAGCGATCCGCCACCTAGGGTGAGGTCATGTTGCGACGCACCATCGGCGACGACCGTCTGCGGCTGGAAGTCAGCCGCCTGTGCCTGGGGACGATGAACTTCGGCACCCGCACCGACGAGGCGACCTCGTTCGCGATCCTCGACCGCTTCCGCGACGCGGGCGGAACCTTCCTCGACACCGCCAACAACTACAACCAGTGGATCGGCGCGGGCGGCGACAGCGAGGCCCTGCTGGGCCGGTGGCTGAAGTCCCGGTCCGCCGTCGGCTCCTCCCCCTGCACCTTGAC
>DATLIA010000335.1:0-17612 GCA_035540215.1 Actinokineospora sp.
GAGGCGTGATCGTGGTGGTTCCTGGCGGCGCGGCCGGATCGCCCGAATACAACACCGGTATGAGGCCGACCCGGCCGTGCCGCCTGGGACCGCCTCGGCGCGGCTATCGCGTGCGCCGCATCCGCGGCACGGCCTAAGGAGCGGACATGGACAACCACCCCGAAGACGACGGCTACTCCGGCCCGGCGACGCTGATCGTGGGCGAGCTGGAGCTGGACGTGCGGGTCGAGCTGCGCGGGCACTTCCAGCCGATCGACGGCTACTACCGCTGGTACGGCCGCATCGACGCCGACGCGGCGGTGACCGACGCGGCGGGCGGGCGCAAGACCAAGGCCACGCTGCGCACACCGGGCGCCGAGGCCGACGGCGAGCTGTCCGACCCTGACCCGTGGGGCCGCTACCGGATCATGGGCACCAGCAGGCCGCCGTTCGTGGTGCAGACCACGCTCGACAGCGGCGGGACGGCTCGCGCCGACGTGTGACCTGGTGAAAAGCCGATGGCCACCTCCCGCGGGAGGTGGCCATCGGCGTCAAAAGGCTCTCAGCTCACGGAGCGAAGCCGACCTTGCGGGCGTCGGCGCCGCCGATCTCGATGTAGGCGATCCGCGCGGACGGGATGATGTAGCGCTTGCCCTTGTCGTCGAGCAGGACAAGCTGACCCTGCTGGTCCTTCAGCGCGTCGGCGACCTTGGCCTCGACCGCGTCGGGGGTCTCGGTGCTGACCAGCACCAACTCCCGGACGGTGTCCGCGATTCCGACCTTGACCTCCACGCCAAACCTCCTGCGCCAGGGAAGACTTCTCGCGGTAAGGCTAGTGGAGAGCGGGGCGTCGGACCGCCCAGGGGCGCCCGCGTTCACCACACGCGTAATCATCAGCCAAGCCCGAGAACCGTCATCCGCTTGCCGTGCTGCTGCTGCAGCTTGCGGAACAGCGCGGCGATGCCCGCGAGGTCGCCGGTCCCGCCGACGATCAGCTCGGCCAGCCCGTCGCGCTCGGCCACCACGTACTGGGCCTGGGTCAGCGCCTCGCCGAGCAGCCGCCTGCCCCACAGGGCCAGCCGGTCGCGGACCGTGCGGTCGCGCTCGATGGCGGCCTGGACCTCGCGCTCGGCGAAGGCCGAGTGGCCGGTGTCGGCGAGCACCTCCAGCACCAGGACCTTGGTCTCCTCGTCGAGCCAGTTGGCCATCTCGCGGTACAGGTCGGCCGCGAGTCCGTCGCCGACATAGGCCTTGACCAGCGACTCCAGCCACGAGCGCGGCGCGGTGGAGGCGTGCCAGGTGTCGATGTGGCTGATGAACGGGAGGATCGCGTCCTCGATGGCCACCCCGTGCCCGGCGAGGAACTTCTCGATCTTGGCGTAGTGCCCCATCTCGGCGGCGGCCATCTCCGACAGCGCCGCCCGGCCCGCGACCGTCGGCGCCGAGCGCGCGTCCTCCGACATGCGGTCGAAAGCGGACAGCTCGCCGTAGGCGAGCACGCCGAGCAGGTCCACGACTCCGGCCGACAGGTGCCCGGGGGCAGCGTTCTCCATGGTTGGAGCGTATCCGGACACCGTCGCGGGTAGACTCGGCAGGACGCCCGCGTCTCGCCGCTCTTTCCACGGCTGGTGACGCCGGGCTCGGAGGACCTCGGGACACTCGTGGCGAAGCACGCCGCGGACCGAGTGAGAGGGTGCGCGCACACCTCGCCGGCCTCCCGCGCACGGGTCCTGGGAACCCCGTCAGCGCGGTCGAGCGCCGAGTCCAGGCACGCGCGCTGGACCAGAGAGGCTGATCACCCTGACGCACGACAATCAAGACCCCAGCGATATCGGTAGTACCACAAACCTGGATCCGGTGACGCTGGAGCACAGCGTCGCGGGCGTCCCGGACACCGACACGTCCCACCCGCTGACCGCGGGCGCGCCCGTGCTGCCCGAGTCGCCCACCTTCGCCGAGCTGGGCGTGCACGCCGAGATCGTGCGCGCGCTCAGCGAAGCAGGCATCGAGCGCACCTTCGCCATCCAGGAACTCACCCTGCCGCTCGCCCTCGCGGGCGACGACCTCATCGGCCAGGCCCGCACGGGCACCGGCAAGACCCTCGGCTTCGGCGTGCCGCTGCTGCAGCGGGTCACCACCCCCGGCGACGGGACCCCGCAGGCGCTCGTCGTGGTGCCGACCCGCGAGCTGTGCCTGCAGGTCACCCACGACATCAAGGACGCGGGCAAGCACCTCGGCGTGCGCGTGCTGGCCATCTACGGCGGCCGCCCGTACGAGCCGCAGATCGCCGCGCTGCGCAAGGGCGTCGACATCGTCGTCGGCACCCCCGGCCGCCTGCTCGACCTGGCCGAGCAGCAGCACCTGGTGCTGGGCAAGGTCCGCGGGCTGGTCCTCGACGAGGCCGACGAGATGCTCGACCTGGGCTTCCTGCCCGACATCGAGCGGATCCTGCGCATGGTTCCCGACGAGCGGCAGACGATGCTGTTCTCGGCCACCATGCCCGGCCCGATCATCACCCTGGCCCGCACGTTCCTGCGCCAGCCCACACACATCCGGGCCGAGGAGAACGACGCGGGCGCCACCCACGAGCGCACCGAGCAGTTCGCCTACCGGGCGCACTCGCTGGACAAGATCGAGGTCGTCGCCCGCTCCCTGCAGGCCGAGGGCCGGGGTCTGACGATGGTCTTCACCCGGACCAAGCGCACCGCGCAGAAGGTCGCCGACGAGCTCGTCGAGCGCGGGTTCGCCGCGGGCGCCGTGCACGGCGACCTCGGCCAGGGCGCGCGCGAGCAGGCGCTGCGCGCGTTCCGCTCCGGCAAGGTCGACGTCCTGGTCTGCACCGATGTCGCCGCGCGCGGCATCGACGTGACCGATGTCACCCACGTGATCAACTACCAGTGCCCCGAGGACGAGAAGACCTACGTCCACCGCATCGGGCGCACCGGCCGCGCGGGCAAGACCGGCGTGGCGATCACCCTGGTCGACTGGGACGAGGAGCCGCGCTGGAAGTCGATCAGCGACGCGCTCGGCCTGGACAAGCCGCTGCCGGTCGAGACGTACTCGACCTCCGCCCACCTGTTCAGCGACCTCGGCATCCCCGCGGGCTCCACCGGCAGGCTGCCGATGGCGCAGCGCACCCGCGCGGGTCTCGACGCCGAGCCGGAGGAGGACTTCGGCGGCCGGAGCAAGCGCGGTCGCGGCCAGACCGTCGAGCGCACCACGCGAGTCCGCTCGCGCGGCGCGGGCGCCGGGACGGGGTCGGCGGCCAAGTCCGGCGACGAGCCCGCCGAGAAGTCCGACCGGCCGCGGCGCAGGCGGCGGCGCGGTGGCGTCGACGCGGCGGGCGGCGACGCTCCCGCGGAGTCGACCACCGAAACTGTCACGCCCAGCACGGACTCAGCGGACAAACCCGCACGTACGCGCAGGCGGCGCAGGCGTTCCGGGGCCGATGTTGGCGCGGACGCGGGGTCGAACACCAACGAAACACCGGGGTCGGCAGACTGACCCTGTGACTTCGGCCGACAGTGTGGGCACCGAGGACGTCCTTGACGGGGACGTCCCGGCGCCGCCCGCCCCGCGCACCAGGTTCACCCGCAAGCGTGACCTGGCGGTCCTCGGACTGATCGTGGCCGCCGTCGTGGCGGCCACGTTCGTCGTCTGGCGGACCAGCGAGTTCCGCGCGACCGCGTCGACCACCACGGACAAGACCTACGACGAGCCCGCCGAGCCGGAGTTCTTCCCGCCGTCGCTCGGCGAGGCGTGGCGGGCGGAGAGCCCGGTCACGCCGGAGCCGGTCGTGGCCGGTCCGGCCGTGGTGACCGGTGAGGGCGGCGAGGTCAGCGGGCGCGACCCGCTCACCGGCGACGTGCGCTGGACCTACCGGCGCGACCTTCCGCTGTGCACGATCGCCGCCGAGTGGAAGCAGGCGGTCGCGCTCTACAAGACCACCGAGAACATGCTGCACGAGAGCGACCCGCGGCACGTGGGCGGCTGCAGCGAGATGACCTCGTTCAAGCCGGCCACCGGCGAACGCGACCGCCAGCGCAACAGCGACGCCGAACTGGGCACGCGACTGCTCGGCGACGGCACTTACCTGACGGCGACCGGCGAACGCCTGCTCAACACGGTCCGCTCGGACCTGGTGGAGACGATGGAGTACGGCCGGGTGCCCGCGATGGTGAACCCGGCCAAGCAGCCGCGCACCGACTGCGTCTACAAGTCGGTCACCACGACCGCGTCCGGCCGCATCGGCGTCATCGAGCGCTGCCCGACCGACGCGGCGGCCCGGCTCACCGTCTACAAGGCCACCGCCAAGGACTCCGACGCCCCCGAGGTCGCCACCAGCGTGGTCGTCGGCAGCGAGTCGGCCCAGATCGTGGCCATGAACGACAAGCTCACCGCCGTGGCGATGCCCGACCCGAACCGGCTGGTCGTCTACCAGGAGGACGGCTCCCAGGTCGCGAGCCACGACATCGACCTCGGCCCGTCCGACCTGCGCGCGGATCCCCCGGGCCGGGCGACGCCGGTGATGACGGCGACCGGTGCGTTCTACTGGTTCAGCGGCTCGAACACGATCGTCGTGTCGGCAACCGACCTCCATCCACTGTGGACGATCAAGGACACACTCGGCCCCGGCACGGTCTTCGCCGGGCGCGCGCTGGTGCCGGTCAAGGACGCCATCGCGGTCTACAACCAGGCCGACGGCACACTGGTCGGCAGCATCCCGGTCGACCGCGGCGGCTACGCGGGGCCGGTCGCGATGGACGTCAGCGGACCGATGGTGTTCGAGCAGCGCGGTACGACATTGGTCGCTTTGCACTGACCGCCGCGCGCGGTGCTGAGGCACACTCAAGCAATGCACTCGCAGCTGAGCCCGCACCGGGCGCACCGTGTCGACCTGACTGGCCCCTACGGCCCGATCGCCGCCCTGCGTATCGCCGGTGCGGGGCCGATCGCGCTGCTGGTGCCCGGCTACACGGGGTCCAAGGAGGACTTCGCGCCGATCCTCGACCCGATCGCCGACGCCGGGTTCGAGGTCGTGGCCATCGACCTGCCCAGCCAGCTGGACTCCCCCGGCCCGCCGGATGAGGCGTCCTACCTGCCCGCGCCGCTTGGCCTGGTGGTCGCCGAGGTGGCGGGCAAACTCGCCGCCGACGGCAGGCCGGTCGTGCTGCTCGGTCACTCCTACGGCGGTCTGATCGCCCGGCGCGCGGTGCTGGCCGGGGCGCCGGTGGTCGGCCTGACCCTGCTCGACACCGGCCCGGGTGAGCTGCCGGTGGGCGGCAGGCGCACCGTGCTCGACCTGGCCGAGCCCGCGCTGCGCCAGTACGGGGTGCAGGCGGCCTACGACGCACTGGAGATGCTCAACGCGGACACCCCGCGCTACCAGGTGATGGCACCCGAACAGCGGGCGTTTCTGCGCAGGCGGTTCCTCTGCAACACGGTGAGCTCCCTGGTCGGCATGGGCACCGGGCTGCGCACCGAGCCCGACCTGGTCGGTGACCTGGCCCGCTACCTGCGCTCCCACCGCATCGGCTGCCTGGTCGCCTGCGGCGCCGACGACGACGCGTGGACCCCGTCGTCCCAGCGGGACATGGCCGACCGCCTGGAGGCCGACTTCAGCATGATCAGCGGCGCCGCGCACTCCCCCGCCATGGAGAATCCGGCCGACCTGCTGGGAACGCTGCTGCCGACGTGGAAGAGCTGGCTCTAGGCGAGCCAGAACATCCAGACCGCGGCCGCGGTGATCGCCAAGATCAGGAACACGCGGGCCAGACCAGGCGCCCCGGCTCGTCGGTCCGCGCCCCGTTGCAGGACTACGGCGATCACAGCGGCGGCGAGGTGGCCGAGCACGATCAGGGCGCCGGGACCGGGCATCCCCTTGCGCCACGCGAGAATCTGCATCCCGGCGACGACGAGCGCCAGCACGCACAGACCGAGCGACAGCGAACCGGACAGCTCACGCCAGAACCCGGCCCGCCCAGGCGGAAGCTCGGATACCCGGCCCGATGGGACGGGGATCGGCGCGGTGTCCTGACCGGCCAACGGCTGTGACGGCGCACCGGCTCGCGCGCCCGGCGCCACCAGCGGCGTCGTGAGCGCGTCCGCGCCAGGAATTCGGCTCGCCGTACCGGGATCGCCCGTCGGCAGCTTTGTGGTCCGCGCTTCCGGATCAGGAAAGCGTTCGGTGGGGCCGGTCACGGGGCAAGCATCGCCCACGGCTCGATCTGCGGGCTCGCCGCCTTGCCGTCGTCGCAGTTGCGGCGGAAGTCGCACCACGAGCACTGCCTGCCCGGGGTGGGCGGGAACAGCACGTCCTGGTCGCCGCCTGCCTTGAGGGTGTCGGTCGCGAGCTGGAACTCGTCGGCGGACTCCTCGGCGCGCTTGAGGTGGCGGGCCAGGGACTCGTCGGTGTGCTCCCACGACGACACCGTGCCCGACGGCAGGTGGTGCAACTCGACTTTGGTGCACGGGCGGCGCAGCGTGCGGCGGGCGGCCAGCACGTACAGCGCCATCGCCTGGGAGCCGCGGGCGTCGTCGGTGGTCAGGGCGTGGCGGCCGGTCTTGTAGTCGACGATCACCAGTTCGCCGTCGCGCTGGTCGATCCGGTCGACGCGGCCCTCGGCGACGATCGTGCCGACCGGCGCGGACACCCAGCGCTCCAGGCCGACGGGCTCATGGTCGACGTCGAGTTCGGCGACGTAGTCGTGCACCCAGCCCGCGGCCCGCTCCCGGAACGTTGCCGCCTGCTCGGAGCCCGCGAAGCCGTCGTCCTTCCAGTGCGTGTCCACCAGCGCGGCGGCGGCCGTCGGGGTGCGCTTGCCCGCCGGGAGGTCGAACAGCGCCTTGAGGGCGTTGTGGACGACCGCGCCGAGGGTGCTGTGCGCCCACGGTCCGCCGCGCGGCGGAGTGGGGCGGTCGATGTAGGCCATGCGGAACCGGCGCGGGCAGTCCGCCCACACCGAGAGCCGCGATGGGGTCACCTTGATGAGCTTCCGCGGCATGCTGTCGAAACCAAGCTGGGCCTGCACGGGCACCACCGTACGCAGTGGCACCGACACTCCCGGCGCCGGGCACAATCAGGGCATGGAGATCTGGCACAACCCGCGCTGCACGAAGTCCCGCGCCGCGCTCGGCGTACTCGACGAGTCGGTGACCGTCCGCCGCTACCTCGACGAGCCGCCGACGGTGGCCGAACTGGAGCAGGTCCTGGTCAAGCTCGATCTTCAGCCATGGGACATCACCCGGCTCAAGGAGCCGCGGGCCAAGGAACTCGGCCTGGCCGACCTGCCGCGCGACCGCGCCGCGTGGATCGAAG
This sequence comes from Actinokineospora sp., assembly GCA_035540215.1. Lineage (GTDB taxonomy): Bacteria > Actinomycetota > Actinomycetes > Mycobacteriales > Pseudonocardiaceae > Actinokineospora. The sequence continues at coordinate 7,298 of DATLIA010000335.1, forward strand.
TCCTGGCCGCGAACCCGTCGCTCATCGAGCGGCCGATCGTGATCCACGACGACGGCCACGCCGCGATCGTGCGCACCCAGGAAGCGCTCGACGCGCTCCTCAAGCTCAACCGGAAATGAAGCCGCGCACCGAATCCGCGATGAGCTGGACCGCGATCGCCGCGAGCAGCAGACCGGCGATCTTGGCCAGCAGGGTGATCCCACTGTCCTTGATCACCCGGATCACCAGGCCGGAATAACGCAGGCACAGCCACAGGATCAGGTGCACGGCCAGGATCGCCGCGCCGAGCGCGAGATACGACCCGGTGCGGCCTTCGGCCTGGCGGACGAACACGATCGTCGCGGCGATCGCGCCCGGCCCGGCCAGCAGCGGCGTGCCCAGCGGCACGAGCGCGATGTTGACGTCCTCGACGGCCTCCGGCTCGGTGTGCCCGCGCCCGGTCAGCAGGTCCAGCGCGATCAGCAGCAGCAGCAAGCCGCCCGCGCCCTGCAGCGCGGGGATGCCGATGTGCAGATAGCGCAGGATCGCCTCGCCGCCGATGGCGAACAGGCTGATCACGCCGAGGGACACCAGCACCGCCTGCCGCGCCGCCCGGGAGCGGGCGGCCTTGGACTTGCGGCCGGTGAGGGAAAGGAACACCGGGATCGTGCCCGGCGGGTCCATGATCACCACGAGGGTGATCAGCGCGGAGGTGAACGTCGCCACGTCGAAGAGGTCCATCACGCTTCCAGGATCTCGGCGCCGGTGGCGCGTTCGGCGATGGCGTCGAGCATCGCCAGGGTGGTGGTCTCCGCGCCGATCGCGATGGTCTTGTTGGTGCCGTGGTAGTCGCTCGACCCGGTCACCACGAGGTCCAGCCGCCTGGCCAACGCGCGAAGTTCGGCCCTGGCCGTCTCGTCGTGGTCAGGGTGATCGATCTCGACACCGTCCAGGCCCGCCGAGACCAGGTCCTCGACGACCTCCGCGGTGATCGTCGGGCCACGCTGGTGAGCGAAGCCGTGCGCGAGCACGGTGACCCCGCCCGCCGCCTTGATCATCGAGATGGCGTCGCGGACCAGGGTCTTCTTGCTGGGCACGTAGTAGCCGTTGCGCCCGTTCAGCAGCTCGGTGAACGCCTCGGTGACCGACCCGACCACACCGGCGCGCACCAGCGCCTGGGCCAAGTGCGGCCTGCCCGCCGGGACGTCGTCGGGGATGCCCGCCATCAGCGTCTCGGCGTCGACCGGGTAGCCGTCGTCGGCCATCCGGGCGGCCATGATCCGCAGCCGGTTGCGCCGCTCGGCCCGGGTGTTGGCGTACTCGGTGGCGACCGCCTCCGACTCGGGGTCGAAGAGGTAGGCCAGCAGGTGGACCGTGCAGTGGCCACCGCGCCCGTCCTCGGACACGGTGGTGAGCTCGGCGCCGCGCACCAGCCGTAACCCCGGCGGCAGCGCGGCGGCCGCCTCGGCCCAGCCACCCGTCGTGTCGTGGTCGGTGATGGCCACGACGTCGAGACCGGCCCGGCGGGCGGTCAGCACCAGCTCAGCTGGGCTGTCCGTGCCGTCGGACGCGGTGGAATGGCAGTGGAGGTCGATCCGCACCCTGGTCAGTGTGGACGATGACCCAGGTCACCGTTGAGGAGGCGTGCCCCTACCCCTTCACGGCCCTGCGCTTGCCCTGCGCCATCCGCTGCGCCTTGATCATCGAGAAGCGCTCCGCCGCGGCCTTCTTGTCGCCGAACACCAACTCGGAGATGGCGTCGTAGACCTGCTCCGGCCGGGGCAGGAACTCGATCTTGTTCAGGGCCTGGATCTGGCCTGCCGACTCGACGACCATCGTGCCGTAGCCGAGCATGCGGCCCATCGCCGTGCGCTTGTAGGTGAGGTCGGTGACCTTGCCGATGGGCATCATCAGCACCTTGGTGGTGATGACGCCGGTGGTCATCATGAACCGCTTGTCAGTGACCACGATGCGCTCCACCCACCAGTCGATCACCTGGTAGGTGAACCGCAGGACCACGGCGAGGGCGACGTACCAGAGCAGGTTCTGGAACAGCCACTGCGCGGGCGGCAGCAGGTAGGAGATCATGACGCAGACCGCCAGGAGGGCGACCGCCTCGAAGACCTCCCAGGCCAGGGACGCCCAGTGCCTTCGCACCCGGATGACCCGGCGTTCGGAGTCCAGCAAGTACTCGTCTGGGTCTCTGGGCGCGAACATAGCTAGACGCTACTCGCCTCAGCCCTTGAAAACAGTCGACACAAAGGTGATTACCGCTTCGGCACCCTCGCGCAGCGTCGTGATGATCGAGTTCACGATGCCCGCCGACTGGACGGGTTGTGTCACCAGGAAGAAGACGAGCAACGCTGCCCCAGTCAAGATCATTACCTTCTTGACGTCCACTGCGATCGACCCCGTTCCGTCCCGCACCCAGTGTGGCGCTGTTGAAAACCGTTGTACCGCACCGGCCTGCGCGTGGGGAGGGTAGTACCGCGCTTGGGGCAATGCGCAGCGTTACCGAAGAACTACGACTACGCTGGGTAGCTATGAACGCTGGTCCGATCGGGAGAATCCGGTGTGTCGGCGGGGTCGTCCGTGACAGCTCCGGGCGCCTGCTACTGATCCGACGGGCCAACGACCCGGGTCGCGGACTGTGGTCCCTACCTGGCGGGAAGGTCGAGTCCGGGGAGTCCGACCCGGTCGCGCTCGCCCGTGAACTCCAGGAGGAGACCGGGTTGACGGTCGATGTCGGGGACCTGATCGGCGTAGTCGAGCGCGCGGCACCCAAGGGGGTCTACGTGATCTATGACTACGCCTGCACGGTCACCGGCGGTGACATTCAGGCGGGCGACGACGCCACGGATGCCCGCTTTGTTGATCATGCGACGTTCGCCACACTGGAAGCGGGTAACGAGCTCGCCGACCTGCTCGCCCCGACTCTGCGGGAGTGGGGCGTACTCCCGCGTTGACGCAGGTCAGGCCAGCCAGCGCAACCGTTCGCCGTGGGCGCTGGCGTGGGCGAGCGCGAAGGCGTGCGGGGTGCCCGCGACCCACGTCGTGAGTCCGAGAACATGGAATTCAGATTCACTCTGGGCGGTGACCGCCAGGTCGTCGCGGTGGGGCAGCAGGTAGGCCAGCGCCGCCGCGTAGGCCTCGACGCTCACCCACCAAAGAGGTCGGGTTTCCGCCAGCGCGCCGAGTGTCTCGATGAACGCTTTGCGCGCCTCGTCGGGCAGATACGCGAGGACCCGGCTCGTGATGACCACCAGGGGCACGTCGGCGGGCACCATGGCCGCGGCGCGCGGCAGATCGGCGACCGCGTCGCCCGCGATCAGCTCCGGCGGGTTCTTGGCCTGCATCGCCGCCGCCGTGCTGAACAGCCGCTGCCGCTCGGGCTGGTCGGCCCAGATGCAGGCCTCCAGCCACGCGGCGGCGTCCTCGTCGGTGAGGTCCACCGGCGCCCGGTCCAGCCCGACCTTGGCGGCGATGGCGAGCTTCTTGGGGATCGTGGGCAGGCTCGCGCCGGGAGCCAGCTCCAGGGCGCAGTGCAGGCCGAGCGGCGTCTTGGCCGGGCCCGCGACGACCTGGCCCGCCTGCTCGGTCTGGTAGCGGTAGCCGTAGCGGTCGAGGTCGAGCAGCAGGCCCGCGCTGCAGCCCACCTCCAGCAGCCCGACGGGGCCCTTCACCTGCTTGGCGATCGACGCGATCGCGGGGTAGATCTGCGCGGCCCGGCGAACCTCGTTGGTCTGGGTGGTGTGCGTGGCGATCAGGCCGCGGATCTTGTCGGCGCGCTCCAAGACGAACGAGCGGAACAGCGGCCACGTGCCCGCGTCGACGCCGTAGGTCCCGCCCATCGACGGGTAGTAGTTGACCAACTCGTGGAACGGGTCGGCCTGCAGCGCCCGGTGCACGGCGGCCAGCAGCAGCGTCGGGTGGCCGAAGCCGGGCTGCGCGGAGGACAGCAGCCCCGCGACATCGTCGTCTTCGGCGGCGCGGGCGGCCAGGTGCTCGTAGAGCGGCGACGCGCCCGCGACCTCGACCTCGGCGAACCGCCGCAACCGCTGCCTGATCTCGTCCAGGGGCACGGTCACGACGCTTCCTCCGTCTGTCTAAGCCTTTGGTTCGGGACGACCCGGCTGTTCGCCGCCGCGCGCCTCACCGTAGGACTGCTTGGGGACCATCACCTTGCGACGGAAGACGCACACGATCGTCCCGTCCTGCTTGTAGCCACGCGTCTCCACGTAGACCACGCCCCGGTCATCCTTGGACTTCGACGGCGTCTTGTCGAGGACTTCGGTCTCACCGTAGATCGTGTCACCGTGGAAGGTGGGCTTCACGTGGCGCAGCGACTCGACCTCGAGGTTGGCGATCGCCTTGCCGGAGACGTCGGGAACGGACATGCCGAGCAGCAGCGAGTAGATGTAGTTGCCGACCACGACGTTCTTGCCGAAGTCGGTGGTGTTCTCGGCGTAGTTGACGTCCATGTGCAGCGGGTGGTGGTTCATCGTGAGCAGACAGAACAGGTGGTCGTCGTACTCGGTCACCGTCTTGCCCGGCCAGTGCTTGTAGACCGCGCCGACCTCGAACTCCTCGTAGTAGCGACCGAACTGCACTGTTCCTCCAAGTAAGTGACCGGCGAGTAGGAGATCTGTGTACGGCTACTCGGCGGTACGTGCAACCGGTCTGTGAGGGAGTGCACCGCGCGCCCGAGATCCGGGTAACCGCCGTCGGGGAGTACGCTGTCCCCCTGGTGAGCGTGGGCAAGGGCCCCGCCGCCACGGCCAGAGGAGGTGAGGACGCACATGGGCGACCCGCATGGTCATTCCACCGCGACAGGTTGCAGTAGTACCCGCGTCCCCTCCGGAGGAATCCGCCGCTAGCTGAAAAGCGGGTTCCGCGGGTCCGGCAGGGACGCTCCGTCCACCGGCTCGGCCGCTCAGGTCGTCCCGGTCCGTCGCGCAGGCGGCGGGAGCACCTGGAGACCCGATGCCCTCCATTCCCTCGCTCGGCGGCCGGAAGAACAAGCCGGCCCCAAGAACCCTGCCACCGATCCCGGTGCCGCTGTCGGCCTACGTCGTCGACTGCGCCGTCTACATCGATGGCAAGCGGCTGCCCGGCCGCTGGTCGCACACCGACGCCGTCAACGAGGTGCGCGCGCGGGACGAGGGTTTCGTCTGGATCGGCCTGCACGAGCCGGACGCCGTGCAGATCCAGGGCGTCGCGGAGACCTTCGGCCTGCACGAGCTGGCCGTCGAGGACGCGGTGCACGCCCACCAGCGGCCCAAGCTCGACCGGTACGAGGACAACCTGTTCGTCGTGCTCAAGACCGTCCGCTACGTGGAGCACGAGTCGCCGACCACCGCCAACGAGATCGTCGAGACCGGCGAGATCATGGCGTTCCTCGGCAAGGACTACATCGTGACCGTGCGCCACGGCAAGCATTCCGGCCTGCACGAGCTGCGGGAGCGGCTGGAGCGCGCGCCGGAGCGGCTCAGCGCCGGGCCGGCCGCGGTGCTGCACGGCATCGCCGACCTCGTCGTCGACAGCTATCTCGCGGTGACTGAAGCCTTCGAGACCGACATCGACCTGATCGAGAAGGCCGTGTTCGCCCCGCGCAGTCCGATCAGCGCCGAGCAGATGTACCTGGTGAAGCGGGAGATCCTCGAACTGCGCCGCGCGGTCATGCCGCTGGCCAACCCACTGCGCCGCCTGGCGGAGGGCTGTTCGCCGCTGATCCCCGACGACGTGCGGTCCTACTTCCGCGACGTCGACGACCACCTGACCACGGTGTCCGAGCGCGTCACCGCATTCGACGAGTTGCTGACCACGCTGCTGGACGCCACGCTGGCGAAGCTCACACTCCAGCAGAACTCCGACATGCGCAAGATCACGTCATGGGCGGCGATCATCGCCGTCCCGACCATGGTCGTCGGCGTCTACGGGATGAACTTCGAGTTCATGCCCGAGCTGAAGTGGAAGTTCGGCTACCCGCTGGTCATGATCGTGATTTTCCTTGCATGTCTGGTGTTGTATCGAATCTTCCGCAAGAACCGATGGCTTTAGCTGGAGGCCTTCCCCGGCGTCCAGCGAAGAACACAGGTCCCCCGTTCGTGCCCCGCAAGGGAGGTTTCCCCCATGACCCGGCTGTTGACCAATCTCAAGTTCTGGCTCCTCGCAACGGTTCTCACCTGGATCGCGGTGGTCACCGTGCTTATCGCGGCGACACCGACCTGAAGGTCAGCGCCGGGCGTGGGCGGCGAGCCCACGCACGGCTGAGCGAAGTTCGTCCACGCCCAACGGGTTGACGCTCATCCAGTCCGCGTCCTCGCCGGTGCCGCCCGCGAGGCGGAACCGGCCGCGCGGGGTATCGATCCACTGGATCTCGTCCCCGACGCGGTGCCACTGCTCTTCGGTGTCATCTCGTTGTGCCGCGCCGATTTGGCCGCTGCCCTCGACGGGCTGAAGGTAGGAGACCATGCGGCGGGCGACCCGGTCGTCGATGCCGTGGGACCGCAGCAGGTCCTCGATCTCGTTCTGGGACAAGGGATTCGGCTCGCCGCCGTTCTCCGGCATACGGGAAAGCATGGCGTCGAAAGCGTTCCGCAGCGCGCGTTTGGGCAAGCTGAACGACGTCGACGGCGACGCGTCGACGCGCGGGACCATGCGGTCGAGTCTGCCGAGCGCGTCGTCGAGCGTGGCGGCCTGCACGCGGACCATTCCGTTGGGCTCACTGCTGTCCTGCACTACCAGCAGGGCCTCATCCTGGGCGGTCAGCACAGCCACCGCGAGCGTGCTGTCCGGCTTGCGCAGCACCAGGTCGATCACCCCGGTGCAGGCGCGCAGCAGGTAGACGAACTCCTCGGCCACGTCGAGCGGACCCCGTTCGTCGGCCAGGCCGCGGTCACGGAGTTGTTGCGCCGCACCGCTGAACAGCGCTCCGCGTTCGACGTCGGTCTGGCCTGCCGACGGGATCTCGATCGGAAACGGGACCTCGACCTCGGCGAAGGTGCACAGCAGGTCGATCTCGACCGGGTGCAGCGCGGTTCTGGTGTCCATCAGGTGTTCGGGAAGCGCTGCGCGGCGTTGTCGTCGCTCTCCTGGTAGCCCGCGGCGGTGCGCTCGGCGCTGGCGACGAACTCCTCCATCCGCTTGAGCGCCTCGTCGAGCTGGCCGCGCAGGCCGCTCTCGGAGGTGAGGCGGTCGGTGAACTTGTCGCGCAGCTCCTGGCCTACCGGGCTGGTGCCCAGCATCGGCTGGAAGGCGGGCGAGGACAGGTCGGCGACCTCGGCGATGATCGCGTCGAGGTCGGCGCGCACCTCCTCGACCGCCGCGGCGAACTCGCGCACCTGCTCCGGGTCGACCTCCCAGCCATTGGTGCCGGTGAAGGCGCCGGGGGTCGGCTCGTCGACGTACATGTGGACTCCTCTTAGAGACCGATGACCGGCGGTGCCGACTTCAGATCGGTGATGGCGAACGGGTCTTCCTCGATCGGCACGCGGCGGTGGTGCTCGCCGTCGTCCTCGCCGCGCTTGCCCGACCCGGCGCCCGCGCCGTAGCCGCCCGCGCCGCGCCCGTGCGCGTCGCCGAAGCCGTTGGCCCGGCCGAACCGACCCGCACCGCCGCGGCCAGTGCCACGGCCGCCGCCCGCGCCAAGGGCACCGCTGCGCGCGCCCGCCCCGGCGCCCGCGCCGAGCCCGGCCCGACCGGCGCCGAGACCGCCCGCGCCGAAGCCGCCGAGCGCGCCCGAGCCGAAACCGTTGAGGCCACCCGCGCCCGGGCCGCCGACGTTGCCGGAGCCCGCGCCGAAGCCGGTGAGGCCCTGCCAGCGGGCCTCCCACCCGGTGTTGAAGCCGGGAGCGAACGATGGCGTGGTGTCGACGTTGACGCCGCCGTTGTTGTTCGGCGGCGGTGCGCCGGTCCAGCCGGGGTGGTTCGGCCCGCCGGGCACGTGCACGCCCGGGCCGGGGACGCCGGTGCTCGGCGGCCTGCCCAGGTTGGGGCCGGTGCCGGGGTTGACGCCGTCCGCGGGTCCGCCGAAGCGCGGCGTGGCGCCGTCGATGCCGAGGACGGCGGCCTCGAAGCGCTCCATCGTCTGCACGGCCTTGCGCTTGAGCTTCTTCTTGTTGCTGCCGAACCCGAACGCGCTGGCGATGCCGCCCAGCGCCGCGCCGAACGCCGCGCCGACCGGGCCGCCGATCGCGAAGCCCGCGGCCGCGCCGCCACCTGCCGTGGCGTACCAGGCGCTGCTGGGCTTGCCCGGCATCGTGTCCTGCGCGGACCGCAGCGCGCCGCCCGCGTCCTGGATCGGGTCGGCCATCTGCTTGGCGGTGCCCGCCATCTCCGCCACCCAGGCGGCGTTGGACACCACGGTGCGCGCCGCGCCTTCGGACGCGGCGCCGGTCCAGAAGCGCATCAGGCGGTTCAGCGACCGCGACAGGTCACGCGCGGCGGTCTCGATGCGCTCGCCGTGCTTGGCCCACTCGTCGGCGAGCATGTCGAGCTGGTTGGGGTTGGCCTGGTCGCCGACCATCCGCTGCAGCGATTCGAGGCTGTAGCCGTTCCAGTTGACGCCGCCGTTGACGTAGGAGTCGTCGGCCTCGCGCCTGCGCCTGCGCTCCTGCGCGGCGGCGTGCTTCGCCGCGGCGGCCTGTTCGGCCTGCTCCTTGACCCGGCGAACCAGCTGTTCGAGGTCGATCATCCCCGCCCCTTCCCCGGATCATCGCTTCCGACCGTCACGGTAGCGGACACCGCCGCCGCTTCTCCACGAACTACGATGACGATCAGTACCAAAGTTCCGCCGCCAGCGTGCGCAGCTCGGCCCGCAGCTCGTCCCGCGAGAACGGGTTGACGCTCATCCAGTCGGTCAACGTCCCGCCCGCGATCCGGAACCGCCCCCGCGCGGTGTCCAGCCACCGGAGCTCCTCGCCGGACCGGGTCCACTCGTCGGCGAACCCCCGCCGGACCGCGACCCCGGCCTGACCATTTCCCAGCACCGGCTGCAGATGCGTCGCCATCCGCCGCGCGGTCTGCTCGTCGAGCCCGTGCCGCTGCGTGATCCGGTCGAGGTCGTCGGCGCTGAGCCGGTCACGTGCGGCCAGGATCTCGCGGTGGACCTGCTCCACCGCCCGCCTCGGCACGCTGAACGGAGCCGCCATCGCGGCCTCGTGCTCAGGGACAAGCCGCTGCAACTGCTCGACGGCGTCGTGCAGCGACAGCGCGCGCAGGTGAACCGGGCCGTCGGCGCCGTCCTGGTTGACCAGGAGCGCGTCCTCCCGACGGGCCAGCACAAGCACCCTGGCCACGGATCCTTTGCGCGCGACCAGCAAGTCGAGCGCGCCCGCGCCGTCCCGCAGCAGGTGTACGAAGTCGGCGGCCACCCCACGCGGCCCCCGGTGGTCGGCGAGCCCCCGCTCGGCCAGCCGCGCCCGCGCGGTCCGGAACATGTTCCGCCGCTCGTCGAGGGAGGCCCCCACCGAGCTGACCCGCAGCGGGTACGGCGGCGCGACCTCGCCGAAGGAGCACAGGAGGTCGATCTCGGCGGGGTGCAGCCAGACACCCGCGTCGGTGCGGAGATCGGCCACGTCAGCCCCCCTGCGGGCGGTCGGACCGCTTGATCGAGTCTTGCGCCACGTCCTCGCCCTCGCGATAGGCGTCCCGCACCTTCTCAGCGCTTTCGATGAACTGGTCCATCCGCCGCATCGCCTCGGCGAGCAGTCCGCGCAGCCCTTCGTCGCCGTTGAGCCGGTCGTCGAACTTCTTGGCCAGCTGCTGCCCGACGGGACTGGTGCCGAGCTTGGGCGTGTAGGACTCGCCCTGCATCCGCTCGACCCTAGTTTGGACGGCGGCGAGGCCGAAGCGCGCGGAGGTGACAGCCATGGCGAAGCCGTTGAGCCGGTCGGGATCGACGTCCCAGTAGCCAGGGGACTCGCTTGAGCCGGTTCCGGGGAGGGCCGCACCCGACTCGGTCGGGCCACCACCGGTTCCAGGGCCGCCCGCACCCGGCTCGGTCGGGCCACCACCAGCACCCGGTCCGCCACCTCCCGGACCACCTGTGCCGGGGCCACCGGCGCCTGGGCCGGGTCCGCCCGAAACGGGCTCGGTCGGGCCGCCACCGGCGCCGGGGCCGTTGCCCAGTCCACCGTTACCGGGGCCGGAACTCGGGTCGGGGTGTCCCGGCTGCGTTGACTGGCCAGGCGGGATCGGGTGGTGCTTAGGGATCTGGTCCGCCGGGTCCGGCACCGGAATCGGCGCGGGCTCAGGCGCGGGCGGCACCGGATCGGGAACCGGGGCAGGCGGAACAGGCGCGGGTGGAGCGGGTGGGTCGGGCGGCGGTGGGACC
>DATLIA010000336.1:0-32546 GCA_035540215.1 Actinokineospora sp.
GGTGGATGATCCGGATGTCGGAGTCGTCGGTGTCGAAGGTGTCGGTGAACCCGATGACGAGGTGCGTGTCCTGGTCGAAGAGGTCGCCGACCTTGACGGTGACGGTGAAGTCCGGCCGGTCGAACGTCCGCGAGAGCACCCGCCGCGGCCACGCCCGCCCGATCCCGACGCCGACCGGGGCGGCGGCGAGAAGACCGACCATGGCGAGGGGGTGGTAGGACGCAGTGGGGGTGAGGATGTCGTAGACCTGCAGCGAACCGCCGATGACACCGAAGGTCGCCAGCGAGTCACGGGCGAGGGTCCGGCGACCTCTGGTGGTGCGCAGAACGGTCCGGATGCCGTGGCGCAGCTGGGAGATCACTCCGGGGGGACGAGGAACCACCCCGGCAGTCTGGCGCATCCGGGGAGTGGGGGTGATCTTCGGGTTCGGTGGCGCCGTCATGGGCGCTGTGGCGGGTCCGTGTCGGGTCGACCCAGCTGCGAGAAGAAGGCGAGCCGTTGATACATGCCTGCGAGCTGGTGCTGGTTCTCGACGTTGTCGGGGTCCGCTTCGGCCACTTGTCGGCCGATTCTCAGACTGATTCGCCAGTGTTGCTCGGCGGTGGTCAAGTCGCCCTTGACGGCGGCGATGGTCCCGAGATTGCTGTGGACGGTGCCGAGGTCACCCTGGAATCTGGTGTTGTCGGGGCGCGTGGCGGCGAGCTGTTCAACGATCGCCAGGCAGGCTCGGAAGTGCCGCTCGGCGGTGGTCAAGTCGGCCTTGCCGACGGCGATGTTCCCGAGGTGGTCGTGGCAGGCGCCGAGGTCGTGAAGGAACTGCATGTTGACGGGGTGCGTCACGGTGAGTCGCTCAGCGATCGCCAGGCAGGCTCGATGGTGGAGTTCGGCGGTAGTCCAGTCTTTCTTCTTGATCGCCAGGTTCCCGAGGCTGCTCAGGCTGACGCCGAGGTCGCGCTGGAGTTCGGCGTTGACAGGGTCCGCGGCGGCGAGTTCCTCCATGATCGTCAGACTGGTTCGATAGTGCCGTTCGGCGGTGCCGGACTCGCTATTTCTCGCAGCCAGATCCCCGAGGTTGTTGTGGGCGAGGCAGAGAGCGCGCCTGCGCTTGGGATTGGCCGGGTCCGCGGCGGCAAGGGATTCGATGATCGCCAGGCCTGTTCGGTAGTGGTGCTCGGCGGCGTCCCAGTCGCCCATGGTCACCGAGTGGTCTCCCAGTCTGCCGTGCACGGTGCTCAGGTCCTGTCGCCGGTCAGCGTCGTCCGGGTCCGCGGCGGCGCGCTGCTCGACGACGACACGCATCATGTGACGTCGCTTGGTCGTGGCGTCGATGAGTCCGACGTCCTCCAACGCCTGGCACTCACGGTCGGCGAGGTGGAGGTAGGAGTAGTGGTCGGTAGGGATGAGCGGGACGATGTCGGCCAGGATGGCCGCCACGGTGAAATCCCCACGGATTACCTCACACGCCTCGCGTGCGGCGCGGGCAGCGTTGTCGAAGTCGAGTTCGCCTGCGAGATGGCGGATGAAGTCGACGATGTCGTCGAGGGTGCGCAGTCGGCGTGATCGCATGACGGAGCCGCGGCGGTGCCGGATGATGCGGTCGTCGTCGGTGTGGTGTCTGTCCAGCGAAGCCGCCACCCACGGGTGCATCACAAGTTCGCCGTCGGGTGTGCTGGTCAGCAGGCTCAGGTCGCGCAGGCGTTCGACATCGCGGTCGACCTCAGTCTGCTCCGTGGGCTCGGGATCCCGGCCGTAGCGCGTGTGCGCCAAGTCCCGAGCATTGAACGGCGCCCGGAATAGTGATGTCTGGAGAGCGAGTTCGAACTGCTCTGGAGTCAGGTGCCCAGTAAGGGTGTCGAGGAGGATGTCGCGGCTGCCCAACCGGATCGCGTCACTGATGCCCGTCGTCAAATCCCGACCGGGCCTCGGGTCGAGGTCTGCCGGAGCCAGTGCCCGCAGCTTCGCCGTGACGTGCCGCAAGTCCGCTGTCGCACTTCCTTGGCGCAGCAGCACATCGAGGAACTCGATCAGCCGAGGGTGTCCGCCGATCGTCCGGGTGACCACCAGGCGGTCCTCAGTAGACAGATCCCGCAATGACCGCAGCCGTAGGAACAACCTGCCCTGCTCGGCGGGCGACAGCGGCGGCACATCGATCCGCACGAGTGCGTCATCGGCACCTGGGATCGGGTAGCGGCAGGTGGCCAAGATCTTCCCGGCGTGCGCCGCGTCGCACAGTGCGGCGAAGATCTCGGCGAAGCCCGGGTCGAGGAACTGGCCGTCGGTGGTGAGGTTCTGCTCGAAGTCGTCGAACAGGAGCACGATCGGCGTTCGCTTGAGGATGCCGAACACGAGGCCGAGCTTCTCGGCGTCCTGTCGGGCTGGATCTCGCAGAGCCGTCACGGCGGGCTGCGGGGGAAGCGCGGCGGCGACGGCGTCGATCAGTGCCGAGGGGTTCCAGACTCCGTCGTGTTCCGCGATCGCCCAGTGGTGCTCTCTGGCTCGGGCCAGGACTCGGCCCGCGATGGCTGTCTTGCCGATGCCGCCGATCCCGGTCAGCACAACGCCGGACACGTCGCCGAAGCGGTCGACGGCCGTGCCGCGCACGACCGACATCGCGGTGCGGACCTCGGCGCGGCGGCCGATAAGGCGGCCTATCGGGAGTTCGCGCACACCGGTCCCGCCACCCGCGGCCGTGGGCTTGGACAGGCCGACCGGGGGAAGGTCGGGGTCGCGCAGCGGAAGGTCCGCGCCCGCCCGGAACAGCGTCGGCACTGGCGCGTCTACGGACCATCGTCGACCGTCCGCACCCTCCGGCGCACCCGCCTGCCGTTCCGTCGCCACCCGGCGGGCCGTGGCCAGTGCCTGGGCCACCGGCGTTCCCGCGTTGGCGGCCAGCAGCCGGTACAGCTCCCGTGCCAAGTCGATGGCGAATCTGTCCCGCACCGAGCCCTGCATACCGATCACCCGGTCGGCACCCGCGCGGACCAGCGCCGCCGCGAGGCCCGCCGTGCCGGACTCGGCCCCGCGGCGGCTCGACAGCACGACCAGCGGCAGCGGTCGTTCCCCAGCCCGCAGCGCCGTGGCCAGCCCGGACGCGTCGGCGAAGACCGGGGCGCCGTCCTCGTCCTCAAGTTCCACGCCGTCCGGGGAGCTGTGGGCCGACAGGTGCAGGACGTGGTACTGGTCGTCGGCCAGCGCGCGGGTGATCTCCGCCAGGGAAGCCACTTCCAGGATCCGCACCTGCGCGGCGACGCTCTCCGGCGCGCCCAGATCCAGGTCGGTGACGGCGTCGAGGAGGGCCTGCATCTCGGCTTCCACGTCAAGTGGCGGGTTCTTCGTCAAGGTGTCCTGGGGCGCGGCGACGGCGGCGAGGATCTTCAGGGGACCCGGTAGCGGCGGCGTCGCCGTGCGCTCGACGCTCGCCTGCTGCCGTGAGAGCCGTACGCCGGGGATCGTCGCGAGCGGTCGCCCGTCCGGCAGTCGCAGCAGCTCCACCGGAAGCCAAGTGAGTTCCTCGCCAAGCCGCACCACCACGTCGACCGCGCCGCCCAGCGGGCTGTCGTCGATGAGCGTCGTCACCCGATGGCCGGTCGCGTCGTCGAACATCGCGGCCCACAGCGCTCGACCCGTTGACGCGGCCCGGTCCCAGCTGTCGAGGCCGGCGGGCAACGCGCCTGTCCGTTCGCCCAGCACTGTCCCGGCCAACGATGTCCGCACTTGGACGCCGCCGTCTGTCCCCTCCACCTCAATCGTCAGTTCGTGGCACAGCGACGAGCCGGGGCTGGGCGCCCACCGCCCGAGGTCCGGGACCGGCCCCAGTGGTGGCTCCACCACCTCCGGCTGCTCCAACAGCAGGCGCAGCAACGGTTCGGCGCCGAGCCGGGTGAAGTCCCGCACGAAGCAGACCGTCGTCGTGGACGCCGCCAGGAAGTCGGGCACCCCGTCGACCGACTGCCCGGGCAGTACGACCGGCACGAACCGGCTCAGATCGTTCTGCGCCTGGTGGAACGCGTCGCGGATCAGGCGGGCCTCCCATTGCACGCCCTTGCCGGTGTCCGGCTCCTCGCGGCCCTCTGAGCGCTTGCGGTAAGCCTGAGACGCCACGCACAGCACGACGTCGGCCTCGCGGATCTGATCGGCCATCCACAGCGCCCAGTCCTGCCGACGCTGGGCCGCCGCCCAGTCGAGTTTCGCGTCGATCCCGCAGCCGCGGAGGAATACCCAGAGGTCGCGGACCAGCTCGCGGTGCTCATCGGACTCCTGTGCGTACGAGATGAACACTCGACGAGCAATCACTCGACCATCCCCTTGCCGCCACCCGTGCGGCGCGCGCTTCCGCCCGCCGACGACAATTGAACCAAGGACATCGGCGCGCAATGGCGGTGTCCGCCGATCTGGGGGCGATGTGGATCAAGTCAAGGTGCCGTGGGTGTACCGGCTCGCGCTGGTGGCGGTGTGCGTGCAGACCGCCGCGGCGGTGGGGTTCCTCGGCCAGGCGCCGGGGGCTTTCAGCTATCCGGAGTCCGCGCTATTGGGCCTGCCGATGCTCGCGAGCCTGCCGTTCAACATCGGGATGATCATCGTGCTGAGCCGGGCGGTCCGGAGCAGGGCGATCTCGCGGTGGGTGGTCGCCGCGGCCTGCGCCATTTTCGCGGGCTGGCACGTGTACGGGCTGGGGTCGCTGCTCCACTGGTGGCAGTCGGACTATCGGCTCGCCTACTTCATCGCGTCGGATCGGATCGCGTCCGTTGTCTACCAAGCGACAATGAGCGCGGTGTTCGCCACCGCGCTCGTCGTGATCTTGCGTCCCGCCCGCGCCTAGGAGACCGCGGCGATCGGGACGCCGGGGTTGGCGGCGGCCTGGCGGATGTACTCCTGCGGTGACAGGCCGCGGACCCGCTTGAACGCCGTGCTCAGCGCGAAAGAGCTGCTGTAGCCCACTTTCCTGGCCACCGCGCCGATCGTCGACTCCGACTCGCGCAGGAGGTCGGCGGCGAGGGCGAGGCGGAGGCTGGTGAGGTAGTTCATCGGCGGTTCGCCGACCAGGGCGGTGAAGCGGCGGGCCAGCGCGGCGCGGGACACGCCCGCGCGGGAGGCCAGGGTCGCCACCGTCCACGGGTGGGCGGGCTCGGTGTGCAGCAGGTGCAGCGCCGCGCCGACGACCGGGTCGTGCTGGGCGCGGTACCAGGCCGGGGCGCCGACGCCGGGGGAGGCCAGCCAGGCGCGCAGGACGCTGACGAGCACGAGGTCCAGGATGCGGTCGAGGACGAGTTCCTGGCCGGGGCCCTGCTTGAGCATTTCCCCTTCCAGCAACGCGACCAGGGCGCTGTCGCCCGCGTCGATCGGGCGGATCAGCACCGGGGGGAGCGCGCCGAAGAGGCGCTGGCCGATCTCGCGCTGCATCTGGTAGGTGCCGCTGAGCATGATCGTGGAGCCCTGGATGTCGTCGCCCCAGGTGCGGACGCCGAGGTTGCGGGACTGGCCGATGTCCTCGCCTTCGACGGTCACGCAGCGCTGGCCGGGGTAGATGATCACCTGCGGCGGGGTGGCCGGGTCGTCGGCGATCGTGTACGGCGTCGGGCCGCGCATGATCGCCACCTCGCCGGGGTGCAGCTCGACCGGGTCGCCGTCGTCGGGGACGACCCAGGCGCCACCCTGGGCCATGGTGACCAGAGACAGCGGCGCACGGTCCTCTATGCGCATCGACCAAGGCGGGTTCAAGATCGAGCGGAGCAGAAAGGCCCCGCGGGCTCTCGGTCCGTCCAGCAGACCGGTCAAGGTGTCGTCCGCTAGCGTGCTCATAGCACTAGTATAGACGATCGCATATGATTGTGGGTGAAAAACACATAATTCGTCTATGTGATCTCCACCCATCGATCTTGTCCGCTTCGCGCAGTAAGTTTCTTTCGGCGAAGTCCGGGCAGAACGTCGGTGTCGATGGAAGGTGTCGGATGTTCGAGGTTGTGGTACTGGTCGCGGCGATCACCTCAGGGTTGATCGCGGGGCTGTTCTTCGGTTTCTCGATTTCGGTGATGCTGGCGCTCAAGCAGGTCGACGACAAGGTGTTCGTCGACGTGATGCAACGAATCAACCGCACGATCCAGAACGGCGTGTTCGGCCTGGTGTTCATGGCGTCGCTGCTGGCGTCGGTGGCCATCCCGGTGATCGACCTGACCAACGGCGGCGGGGTGGACGTGCTCGCCGTGGCGGGCGCGGCGCTGGTGCTGCTGTCCATGGTGTTCACCTTCGGTGTCAACATTCCGCTGAACAACCGGCTAGACGCGGCCGGACCGGTCGCGCGCGCCAAGGATGTCGGCGGGGCGCGCCAGGCGTTCGAGGGACCGTGGGTGCGGTTCAACCACCTGCGGGGCCTTGCCGCGGCGGCGGGATTCGTCCTCCTCTGCCTGTCCATCTAGCGGTGGCAATAGGAAAAGGGGTCCGGCGGTCGCCGGACCCCTTTTCTCACGGCACGATCTTGATCTGCGCCATCATCGCCGTCGATGAGTGATCGATGAAATGGCAGTGGAACGGGTACACGCCGGTGTAGGGGCTGTCGAAGGTCGCCAGAATCCGCACGGTCGTGCCTGGCGGAACAGCCACCGTGTCTTTCGGGTACGCCTCCCATTCCGCCGCCGCGACACCGTCGCGGTCCAGGACGCGGAATTGGATCTGGTGCAGGTGCAGCGAATGCGGGATCTCGAACTGCGTGTCGAGATTGGTGATCTCCCACAATTCGGTTGTTCCCCGCTTGACGGTGAAGTCCACCCGATCGGGGTCGTATGACTTGCCGTTGATGAGGAACGTGCCCGCCAGCGCGTCGAAGCTCAGCTCCACCTTGCGGGTGACCGTCGGCGTCTTGCGCTCGGGCGCGGCGGTGAGCGTCGCCGGGACCGACGACAGGTCGATCTCGTGGCCGCCGGAGACGTCGAAGCGCATGATCTGCCGGGTCGCGTCGGACTCGCCGTCGAGGTTCTCCAACACCACCTGGGTGCCGTCGGCCGAACCGCTGAAGTCGACGACGACATCGGCCCGCTCGGCGGGCCACAGCGTCACCTCGGAGCGGCGGACGGGCCGGGGGAGCAGGCCGCCGTCGCTGCCGACCTGCACGAACTCGGCGCCATTGCTCAGACGCAGCCGGAACGTGCGCTCGTTGGCGGTGTTGACCAGCCGCAGCCGGTAGCGCCGCCGCCGGACCGACAGGTGGGGCTGGGTGGCACCGTTGACCAGCACCAGCGACCGGTTGGCCTGGCCGAACAACTCCCAGTGCAGCTCGCCGTCGCGGGAGACGTCCGCGTCGCGCAGCAGCAGTGGGATGTCGTGGGCGCCGCTGGGCAGCCGGTTCGACGGCCACGCGTCCTCGATCAGGTAGAGGCCGGACAGGCCGCGGTAGACCTGTTCGGCCTCCATGTGGTGGGCGTGGTCGTGGTACCAGAGCGTGCCCGCCCGCTGGATGTTCGGATACGTGTAGGTGCGGGAGCGGCCCGGCTCGATGACGTGCATCGGGTGTCCGTCGCTGTCGGCGGGCACATTGCCGCCGTGCAGGTGAATCGCCGTGGCGCTCGTCAGCGTGTTGGTGACGACGATCTTCGCGGTGCGGCCCTGCCGTGCCAGGATCGTCGGTCCGGGGAACTGGCCGTTGTAGGTCAGCACCTTCGTGCGGACGCCTGGCACGATCTCGACCGTGCTCTCGCCGACGGACAGCCGGTAGACGTCGGCGTCGATCCGCACCGCGGACGGCCGCAGCACCTGCGGGATCGGCAGTGCCCTGGCGAACGGCGCGACTGTCCACGAAGGACCGAAGGCGAGGTCCATCAGGCTCTCGGTCGGCAGCGCGAGCACGGCGCCGCCCACCGCTCCGAGGGTGAGCGCGTTGCGTCGGTTGATCATGGTCATCACACCTTTGCTGTTCGGATCGGGGCGGGGGCCCGCCACGGGACGCCACCGAGCGCGCACACGCCGACGACGACCACGAACGTGTTCCGCAGCACCAGGACCGCGGCGGCGACCGACTCCGGGAAGGACACCGCGCCCGCCAGCGCGACGGCGGCCACGGTGACGGTCACCCCGGCCGCCGCGAGCCCGGCGCCCACGGCGAACGCGAGCGCGTTCGGCAGGTACCGCCGCGCGAGGACCGCGGCGATGGCGATCCCGGCCGCCGCGGGCAGCACGACGAGGAACGCCAGCCCGGCCGTGTTGGCCAAGGAGTCGCCGAGGACCGGCGGCGGCAGGGTGACCGCCGCCCCGTGGTGCCCGATGCCGCCCGCGACGGCGTGCGCGCGCGTCGCGGGCGTCGGCGGCGGCCCGGTCTGCCCGCGCAGCGCCCACGCCGCCGACACCGCGACCACGGCGGCGGGCAGCGCGATCGGCGCGGTGCGCAGGCGGTTCACGCGCTCATGGCCTCGGAGTAGGACCTGGTGACCAGGCGGGTGATCAGCTGGTCGCGCACCCGCGCCGGGATGGCGGGGGCGAAGCGGCGCAGGTAGCTGTCGGCGTGGCCGAAGTCGTCGACCAGGAACAGCAGGTCGAAGACCAGCATCTGCCGGACGGCCAGCAGCGGCACCGGCGACCGCAGCGGTCGGAAGCCCGGGTTCCACAGCCCAGGCTCGGCGCACACCGGGTGGAACTGGCCGATCATCAGCCCGTCGGCGACGAACTCGTCCTTGGCCTTGCGCTGCACCAGGTCCAGCTCGGTGGAGTCGGTGTGGTCCAGGTCCGGCAGCACCAGCAGCAGCGTGAGCAGCTCCTGGTCGTCGGGGTCCAGGTCGGCCGCCAGCCGGGCGTGGCACGACCGCAAGGCCGCGACGGAGGCGGCCAGGTCGGTGGACTCGGGCAGGGCTAGGTAGAAGAGGTTCTTGCGCAACGACGGCTGCGTGTACGGGCAGACCGGGCCGGTCCGGCCGAGGTCGGGGTGCGGGGAGACCAGGTACTCCTGGCTCCACCGCAGCACCGACGCCAGCGCGGGCTCGGCGCCGCCATCGACCTCGGCCGCCGTCCAGAGCTTGAGGCCGGTCATTGCGGTTCCCTCCACAATGGACGAAGCGATGGCCCGTTCGGCAGCGTGATCACGCTGCCGATCGGGGAGAAGCCGAAGTGCAGGCCCGCCGCGGCGCCCGCCGCCGAGCTGGCCTCGGTGTAGATCGGGAAGCCGTGCCGGTCGGCGAGTTGCAGCAGCGGCCACACCATCCCGGCGAGGATGCCGCGCCGCTGCAGGTCGGGACGCACCGCGGCGAAGGAGATGTAGTAGTGCGCGCGGTCGGTCGGATGGTGCGCCGCCTGCATGCCCAGGATCGTGAGCAGCATCGACCCGGCGCCGCCGCCACCGACCGCGGCGGCCAGCCGCCACTGGATCTCCTCGGCCCGTTCGCCGGCACGTTCGGTGGACACCGGGGAGGTGAACAGCAGCGCGGTCTCGTAGTCGCCGCCGAGCAGGATCCCGCCGTGGGTAAGGGAAAGCTCGACGAACACCTCGAAGAAGCTGGGCAGCGCGGCGCGGCGGGCGATCGGATCGGGGAGGATCCACTCGGTCAGCGGGTCGGTCTGGAACGCCGCGCTCAGCAGCGCGACCAGCCGGTCGAGGTCGGCGGCTGTGGCCAGCCGGACGCCCTCGGGCAGTTCGTGCGGTTCCGGCAGGTGTGCTGCTCGGCCTGGTATGTCCATGAAGGTCACCTCGGTGACTCCTTCCGCCTGATCGGGGGACCGCCGGGTGGGGCCCGCCGGGTCGGGTGCGCCTGATGTCACCGGGTGGTGGTGACGAGTCGGCGCACCCGGTCGTGCGTGCGGTCGATGTGGTCCTCGGCCTCGGGCTTGATCAGCACGCTGCGACAGATCCGGGCGGTGTCGGCGTCGGCGGCCACGTCCGGGTGCCGGTGCCGCACCGCCGCCGCGTCGACCCGCAGCAGGCTCACGTAAACCGGGTCGTCGTCGGCGGACATGCCGCCGCGCAGCAGCCGCTCCGAGCCCGCGTCGATGGCGCTGAGCGTGGGCAGACGCGGGGCGTAGGTGACGATGTCGAGGTCCGGACGCTGGTAGAGGCGCAGTTCCGCGCTGGTCTCCAGCAGGTCGGCCCACCGCAGCGCGGCCCGGCGGCTCGCGGCGAGGATCGAGCCGAGACCGGTCGGGGTCAGCGGAAGCAGTTGCGTGGTCAGCCAGAGGGCCGCGGCGGCGGCACCGGCGCGCGAGCACTCCAGGCTGATCTCGCCCAGGTGCAGGTCGGCGTCGGTGAAGTAGGTGTAGGGCGAGTCGTGCCCGAAGTGCCGCGCGTCGGCGGGGTCGGCGAAGAGGACCGCGCCGCAGCCGTAGGGCTGCAGGCCGTGCTTGTGCGGGTCGACGACCACCGAGTCGCACTCGGCGATCGCCGCCCATGGCCGCGGGTCGATGTTCGGGTCGGACCCGGCAAGCAGCGCGTAGAAGCCGCCGTACGCGGCGTCGACGTGCACCCGGGCGCCATACTCGCGGGCCAGCGGCAGCACTTCGTGCACAGGGTCGACGGCGCCGAGTCCGGTGGTGCCCGCGGTGACCACGACGGTGCCGATCCGGCCGCTGGCGAGGGCGTCGCGCAGGGCGTCGAGGTCCACGCGGCCCATGCCGTCGACCGGCAGCCGCACGCCGTCGATCCCCAGGACGTGGCACATCCGCTCGTGGGTGTAGTGGCACTCCGCGCTGAACGCGACGGCCTTGCCGGGGTGAACTTGCCTTGCCACGTAAAGGGCTTCGAGGTTGGCGATGGTGCCACTGGTGGTCAGATGGCCCGCGTGGCGGGGCAAGCCGAACATGTCGGCGAGCGCGGCGACGGTCTCGCGCTCCATCTCCGTGGTCGCGGGGCCGCCCTCGACGGCGTGGTTGTTCGGGTTGATCAGCATCGCGGTGACGTAGCCGACGACGGCCGCCGGGTGCGGCGGCTTCACCATCTGGCCGACGTAGCGCGGATGGAAGAACGGGTAGTTGTCGTGCAGGCGCTTGGCGAAACGCGCGTACGCGGTGGCGAAAGTGGCGTCGTCCACCTGGTGCGACGGATGCGGTGTGAACGGTCCGAAGGTCGCGCCCCACTCGTCGATCACGTCGACCGCCTTGGGCAGCCAGCTACGCAGATCCACTTCCGCTCCTCTCTAGGCACTGTCTTGTAAGTCCGGCACGCGCTATCCGCGCCCGGGCGGCCCCTGGCCGCACGGGCGAAAAGCCCAAGTACACCCAGTACGAGCGGCTTCCCGCCCGCACGCCCAGGAGCCACCCGGATCGCGGATCCCGCGTACCGGACTCACAGGACACCGCCTAGGCACGGCGTGCGCCGCCGCCGTGCCGCGGGAACTTGGAGGGACCGCGACACGGCGACGACGGAGGGCACCCGGGGGGAGTGCCCTGCACCCGCGGAATCCGCCCGGGGTTGGAGGCGGGGACACGGGTGAACTGGGGAGGCAGCGCTGCTGCCATGGATGTCGCGACTCGCCGTTCATCCGCCGGTGCCGCCCACGGCGCGTTTCGTAGGATTGTTCAACAAGGGGACTGTTGAACAATCCTACGAATCAGCGTCGACGCGGGACGGCGTCCTGGCGGATCCGACGGCGGGGATCAGCGGCTCGACATCTCCGTGACGGCCTCGACGACCAGCGCCGGGGCCTCCAGCGGAACCATGTGCCCGATGCCCTGCGCGATGCGGAACTCCGCGTCCGGCAGGGAAGCGGCCACCACGGCACCGAGCTCCGGGCGGATCATCTTGTCCCGGGAACCCGCGATGACCACGGCCGGGATGGACACCGTGGCCAGGTCCGCGCGCATGTCCATCTCGCCCATGCAGCCGAAGTACGCCGAGCGCACCTTGCGCGGCGTCGCGGCGAACATCCGCCGGTTGGCCTCGGCCACCGCCGCCGACGGGTCCGCGCCGAGAGTCTGGCGCAGCATCGCCCGGCCGATGGGGCCGCGGTTGAGCGCCCAGTGGAACACCGGGTTGCCCATCATCTTGACTTCGCTGTCGGGCTCCTTGCGGTCGTGCGCCGCCGTGGCCAGCAGCACGAGCGACCGGATCCGGGCCTCGGCCTCCGCGCGATACGTGGTGGCGTAGGCCATCGCGGCGAAACCGCCGCCGGAGTGGCCGACGACCACGGCGCCGGTGATGTCCAGCTGAGCCAGCACGGCGGCCAGGTCGGCGCCGAGGCGGGGCACGGTGATCCCGTCCTTGCCGACGGTCGAGGCGCCGTGGCCGCGGTGGTCGTAGCGCACCACGCGGTGTCCGGCGGTGAGCAGCTCGCCGACGGCCTCGTGCCACACGGCCCTGGCCGCGCCCCAGCCGTGCAGCAGCACGACGGTGGGGGCGCGCTCGTCGCGCGGCTCCTCGACGGTGACGGCGAGTTCGGCGCCGTCGTCGGTGCGCACCACCCGGTCGGCGGTGGTCGCGATGCTGCGGGTCATCGGGATCCCACCAGCGCGTTGAGGTTGGCGAAGGCGCCGAGGGTGCCCTGCGAGTGCGCCTCGCCGAGGTCCTTGACCTTCGACAGCACCTTCAGCACGCCCTGCGGGTCACCCTTGAAGTGCATGGAGAACTTGGTGCGCTTGCCGCCGTCGAGCTCCTCGAGGATGAAGTCGCCGATGCCGCGGAAGGCGCCGTCGATGTACTCGGTGGTGAGCCTGCGGCCGGGGACGACAGCGGTGGTGCGGCTGGTGAACTTGAGCTTCGGGCCGCCCTTGTCCACGCCCTTGGTGTGCACGGTGACGTGCACCTCGGCGCCGACGTGGTCAGCGGGGATGGCCCCGGCCTCGAAGGTGTTGGTCGGCACCCACCAGCGCCGCGCGCCGCCGAGCTCTGCGATGAGCGCCTGCCACACGACGTCGGGGGATGTGTTGATGAACGCCTCGTCGATGATGTCGTACTTGGCGGTCGAGTCGGTCATGGTGAGCCTCCAAGAAGAACCGGGAGCGGTTTCGTTGCACAATCCGACAATCCCCTTGTTGAACAATCGAATTGTTCAACAAGGGGATTGTTGAACGGGAGATCCCGCCCCCGAGAGGGCGATCAGGCGAAGAAGCGCTGCCCCGGGGTCAGCACGCGGTCCGGGTCGTAGCGCCGCTTGAGGTCGAGCAGCTTCGAGTACTGGCCGCCGAAGTGCGCCTTCCACTCCGTCGGGGTCATACCCGGGATGGCGCCCACGGTGTAGCGCTTGGCGCCCAGCGGCTTGGCCAGGTCGTAGAGCCTGCGGTTCTGGTCGAGCATCCGCTGCAGGTTCGGGTCGTCCGGGAACGGAAAGCGCAGCAGGTCGAACAGCCACAGCTTCTCGTCGCGCGGGTTCTCCGGCAGCATGAAGAACGGGTGCGTCAGCTTCGACCGGAAGAACGGGTACAGCCCGGAGAAGCCGACACCGAGGTCCGATGGCTGCAGGTCGGCCACCACGGACGGGATGAACCGCTGCACCGTCGACGACGGCAGCACCAGGCTCAGCCACGGCTTCGGCGGCGTCCAGAAACCGTTCTCCTTGAGGAAGGCCTCGATCGGGTCGAGCCGGAACAGCCAGTCCGTGTAGGACATCTCCGCGATCTGGATGTCGGTGCGGGTGTCGCGCAGGTCGGCGAGGATCCGGGACTGGTCGGGCACGGTCGTCGTCCAGTAGACGACGGCCTCGACCTTGTAGCGCCAGCCCGAGTCGTCGGCCTTGCGGACGATCTCGCCTTCCTGGTGGCTCACCCGGTTCTCGACCATGATCTTCTCCTGGTCCGCGGTGAACGCGGCCAGGTCGTCGTAGAACAGGTTCATCACCAGAGCGTTGGTCGGCGCGGGCGCCAGCTTGATCATCGCCTTGGTGATGATGCCGAACTGGCCCGCACCGGCCACGGCCGCGGCGAAGAGCTCCGGCCGGGTCGTCTTCGACGCCTGCAGGATCTCGCCGGTGCCGGTGACGATCTCGATGGCCTCGACGGTGTCGCAGAACAGGCCGACCTTCTGCACCTGGCCGCCGATGCCGCCGACGCTGATCACGCCGCCGATCGACAGGTGCAGGTAGTCGGTGACGCCGACGGTGGTCAGGCCCTGCGCGAGCGCGGCCTCGGTCAGCTGACGGATGGTGACGCCGCTGTCCACCCACGCCCGGTTGCCGCTGATGTAGTGGATCCGGTCGAGCTTGCGCTGGTCGACGGCGATACCGCCGGGCACGAGGGCCTGGCCGTAGCTGGAGTGCGACTCGAGGTCGCCGTCGGTGCCGCTCTGCCCGTTCATCGCCAGGGTCAGGCGGTTGCGCCGCGCCCAGGTGATGATCCGGCTGATGTCCTGCACCGAACCCGGACGCAGCACCGCGCGCGGGGCGCCGGTGACCAGCTCGCCGAAGTCCTTGCTGAAGTTGGCCGCCGTCGCGCTGTAGGTCTCCAGCACGCCGTCGAGCGCCGGGACGGGGGAGATGCCGCCGCCGGACTGCGCCTGCGCGGCGGTGACGAACGCGGAGTTCGCCACGCTCCAGCCGACGATCGTGGCGGCGGTGGTCGCGGCGGCTCCCTTGAGGACACCGCGACGCGAGATCGCGTTGCTCTGTGACATTTGAACCAAAGGCTCCTGTGCTCGATTCTCAATCACTTGGTGTTCACCGGAAGCCCGACAGTGGTAGCGATCCGGTACGCGCCGAGGTCGACCTTCTTGGTCGCCTTGCGGAACCGCCACGTGTAGGTGGGCCAGATGGACGGGTTGCGCTCGGTGCCGTCCTGGTACCAGGATTCGCAACCGCCCGCGGTCCACACCGTGCCGTCGAGCTTCGCGTCGAGCGCGGTGTTGTAGGCGCTCTGCGCCTCTTCCCGCACCTCGATGCTCGTCAGCGAGCGCTTGTCCATGACCTTCATGGCTTCGAGGACGTGCTTGATCTGTGCCTCGATCATCACCGTCTGGGACGAGTGGCCCAGGGTGGTGTTCGGGCCGAGCAGCATGAACAGGTTCGGGAAGCCCGCGACCGTGGTGCCCGCGTACGCCGACATGCCCTTCTGCCACGCGTCGGCCAGCTGCACGCCGTCGCGGCCCCAGATCCGGCCCGCGACGGGACGGTTGGTGGCGGCGAAACCCGTGCCGAGGATGATCGCGTCGACCTCACGCGAGGTGCCGTCGGCGGTGACGACCGAGCTGCCTTCGACGCGGACGATGCCGTCGGTGACGACCTCGACGTTGGGCTGCTGCAGCGCCGGGTACCAGGTGTTGCTGAACAGCAGCCGCTTGCAGCCCGCGACGTAGTCGGGGGTCAGCTTCGCGCGCAGCACCGGGTCGGTGACCTGCTTCTTGAGGTTCTTCTCCGCCATGCCGGTGATGGTCTTCGCGGCCATCTTCGGGCGCGCCAGCATGAAGGCCAGGATCTCCCGGCCCCACATGTTGAAGCCGCGGCGGAACTTCTGGTAGCCGGGCAGGTTCCTGCGCAGCGCGAACTGCGCCTTGCTGACCGCCTTGTCGTTCTTCGGGCCGACCCACGGCGCGGTGCGCTGGTGCACGAAGAGCTGCCCGACCTCGGGCTGGATCTTCGGCACGAACTGGATCGCCGACGCGCCGGTGCCGATGACCGCGACCCGCTTGCCCTTGAGGTCGAAGTCGTGGTCCCAGTTGGCCGAGTGGAACTTGGCTCCGGGGAAGGAGTCCAAGCCCTCGATGGCGGGCATCACCGGGTCCGACAGGTAACCGGTGCCGGTCACCAGGATGTTCGCGGTGAAGTTGCCGCCGCTGGTCTCGATGTGCCACTTGCGCTCGGTGTCGTCCCACTTCGCGCCGAGCAGCTCGTGCTTGAAGCGGACGTGCGGGCGCACGCCGAACTTGTCCGCGCATTCCTTGAGGTAGGCGAAAACCTCGTCGCGCTTGCCGAACGTGGTGGTCCAGTTCGGGTTCGGCGCGAAGGAGAAGGAGTACAGCAGCGACATCACGTCGCACGCGCAGCCCGGGTACGAGTTGTCCCGCCAGGTGCCGCCGATCTCGTCGGCGCGCTCCAGCACGACGAAGTCGTCCTCACCCTGCTGCTTGAGCCGGATCGCCATGCCCAGCCCGGAGAAACCGGTGCCGATCACCGCGACGCGGAAGTGGGGGACCCGGCTGCCCGAGCCCTCGGCCGGGCGCTCGACCCGGTCGATCGTCCTGGTCATGTCAGTGCTCCTAGCCGCGCCGGGTGAGCGTGATGCGGAAGTTGTTGAAGATGCCGTCCTCGAGCGTGTACGCGAAGATGTCGAGGTAGCGCTCGAAGCGCGCGACGATGTCCTCGCCCTGCATCGCGACGGCCTCGTCGCGGCGCTCGGCCAGCAGCTGCAGCCACACGCGGCACGCGCGGGCGAACGACAGCGGCTCGTTGACGATCTCTTCGATGACGAACAGCGACTCCGCGCCCGCGGCGAGGTCCTGGAGCTTGGGGATGTAGCAGCCCTTGAACTCCTCGCGCTGCAGGAACTTCAGGTCGTCGATGAGCTCGCGCTTCAGCGGCGGGTTCTCGATGGTCATGATGTGCAGCACCAGCTTGCCGCCCGGCTTGAGCAGGGAGTAGCACTGCTGGAAGAACGCGCGGAAGCGGCGGGTGCGCTCCTTCGGCGGCAGCGTGGAAAGCACGAAGTGCTCAAGGGCGTTGATGCAGAACGCGGAGTCGTAGGGCTCGTCGGTCTTGTGGTCCTCCCACGACTCGACGTGCACGGTGACCTTCGCGTTGCCCAGGGAGTTGATGAACTCCTCCTGGGTGCGCGACAGCGTCACACCGACGGCCTCCTGCGCGCCGTGGACGCGGGTGACCCGGTCGAGCATGGTGCCCCAGCCGCAGCCGATGTCGAGCACGCGCTTGGCGCCCCCGGCGCCCGCGAGCTCGATGAACTTGTCGAGCTTGCGCTCCTGGGCGAGGTCGTGGAGGTCGTAGAGGTCCTCACCCTCGTTCCAGTAGCCGCCCGAGTACATCATCGCCGGGCCGAGCAGCAGCCGGTAGAAGTCGTTGCTCACCTCGTAGTGGTGCCGGATGGCGTCGACTTCCGGGTTGATCTCCTTGTTCTCAACCGTGGTCATTCCATTACCCCTTTTCACGTTCCTGGCCGTGTCTGCGGTCTTGAGGTAAGCGCGACCCCTGCAACAGCGGCGCAACACGATGGGAGTTGCGCCTTCGTTGCGCGTGTGCGGGTTACCTCTGTCCAGGACCTCGCCGCACCAGGAGGCGGCGGTGCCGAGACGAACGCGACTGTGAGGAGCGACGAAGATGGAACTGCCCAACGTCGAAGAACTGGCCACCCAGCTGGCGGCCGTGTCGGGTGCCGAGAACGTCGATGTCGACGCCCCTCTGCTGCAGCTCGCCGACGTGGACTCGCTCGACCTGATGGAGTGGCTCTACGGCTTCCAGAACAAGTACCCGCACATCCCCGCCGACGAGTCCCTGTTCAAGGACATCGACGACACCACCACCCTGCGCGCCGTCCACGAGCGGCTGATGGCCCTCGTCCCCGCGAACTAAGGCGCGGGCCGTGAACGGCTTCGACATCGCCGGGTGGGGTATCAGCGTCCCGGAGCGCGTGCTGACCAGCGTGGAACTCGCTGACCGGCTCGGCGTCGACGAGGACTGGATCGTCAGCCGCTGCGGCATCCGGGAGCGGCGCATCGTCGGCCCCGGCCAGACCACGGCGTCGCTGGCCATCGACGCGGGCCGCAAGGCAATGGAGAAGGCCGGGCTCACCGGCGCCGACATCGCCCACCTCATCGTCGCCACCGCGACGCCGGAGCAGCTGTCCCCGGCGACATCGGCGTTCGTGCACCACGAGTTGGGCATCGCGGGCAGCGCCCACGACGTCAACGCCGAGTGCTCGGGTTTCGTCTACTCGCTGATGACGGCCGCGGGCTGGATGCTGATGGACCCGCGGCCGATCCTCATCGTCGGGTCGGACACGCACTCGCTCACCGTCAACCCGGAGGACCGGGACCTGAGCATCCTGGTCGGCGACGGTGCGGGCGCGATCGTGCTCACCCCGAGCCCGGACACGTGGATCCGCGCGTGGAACCTGGGTGCCGACGGCTCCAAGCACGACAGTCTCAAGGTGGTGGCGGGCGGCGCCCGGATGCCCACCACGGCCGAGACGGTCGAGCAGGGCCTGCACTACGCCAAGATCAACGGCAACGAGATCTACCTGAACGCGGTTCGGTTCACGGTGCGGACCGTGCGGGCCACGCTGGAGCAGGCGAAGGTCGGCGTCGCGGACATCGACCACATCATCCCGCACCAGGCCAACATCAGGATCATCAACTCGATCCTCAGCCACACCGGGCTCGACCCCGAGAAGCTGGTCACCAACCTCGACCGGTACGGCAACACCGCGTCGGCGTCGATCCCGATCGCCATGGCCGAGGCCCTGGACTCCGGTCGGATCAACGACGGCGACCTGGTGCTGCTCGCGGGCTTCGGCGCCGGGATGACCTGGGGTTCGGTGCTGCTGGAATGGGGTGGGGTGCGCAATGGCTAAGGCAGGAATCCGGCCGGAGCAGCCGGTCGCGCTGGTCACCGGCGCCTCCGGCGGACTAGGCCAGTCGCTGGCGATGGAACTCGACGCCCTCGGGTGCCGGGTGGCGGTGCACTACAACAGCTCGCGCGACCGCGCTCTCGCGGTGGCGGAGAAGTTGGAGAACCCGTCGGTCGTCGTCGGTGGCTCGGTCGCCTCCTACGAGGCGGTCACCGCGATGTACGAGGAGATCAGCGCGGCCCTGGGCCCCGTGGACGTCCTGGTGAACAACGGGGCGATCCGCAAGGACGGCCTGATGGCCATGCAGTCCCCGGACGACTGGCGGGAGGTGATCGAGACGAACCTGATCGGCACGTTCCACACCGCCAGGGTCGCCGTCGGTCACATGCTCCGCCAGCGCTGGGGCCGGATCATCAACATCGTGTCCCCGTCCGGGATCATCGCCACCGCGGGCCAGACGGCCTATGGGGCGTCGAAGTCCGGTGTCATCGGCTTCACCCGCACGCTGGCCGCCGAATGCGGCCGCCGGGGCGTCACGGTGAACGCGCTGTCGCCGGGGTTCATGATCACGGATATGACGAAGGACCTGTCCGACCAGGTGCAGAACGCGATCAAGGAGAAGTGCCCGGTGCCGCGGTTCGGGACGACCGAGGAGGTCGCCCGGAGCATGTCACTGTTCCTCGACGCGGACTACATGACCGGCCAGGTGGTCAGCATCGACGGTGGCGTGAGCGTCACCTGACCTGTCCGTCCCCGGGGGTTGAGCCGCATCACCCCCGGGGCGGACGCTTTAATGCTTGATGTCGGTGAGGAAAGCCGACCAGGTGGCTTGGGGCACCGTGAGGTGCGGGCCATCGGCGTTCTTGGAATCACGGATCCCGGCGAGGTCGAGATCGAGCGAGATCTCGACGCAGGCACCTTGGGAACTGTTGCTATAGCTGCTCTTGCGCCACCTGCCGAGAGTCATCCCAGTCGCCTTCCGCCCGGTCGTACTCATCAGCCAGACGGGCGATGAGCAACCGGGATTCTCCCTCATTCAGCGCGACTTTGGCTACCTGCCGAATGAGTGGGCACATGGCGGAGACGTAGTCGTCCTCCTCGACGAAGGATCCACCCAGTGCGTGTTCGAGGTACACCAGCGGCGCGTTGCGCTCATAGTCCAGGTAGATGAATGGGCCGCCGAACAGGGCGGTGTGGCGTGCCGAAGTCGGAACGACCCGGATGCTGATGTTCCTTTGGTCGGCGAAGAACATCATGGCCAACAGTTGCTCGGCCATCACACGGTAGTTGCCGACCTCCAGGCGTAGTGCTTTCTCATTCATGATGAAGGTGAACTTCGCGGGCTGGTTTCGGAACAGGAGCTTCTGGCGCTCAAGCCGCGCGTCGACCCGCGCTTGGCGGCCTTCGTCGGGGATGTCTTCGCGACGGAACAGCGCCTGGATGTACGGCTCGGTTTGCAACACTCCGGGGATCACTTCGGGCGCATAGTCCACAACCCGCGTCGCTGTGGCTTCGTGGAAGATGAACGAGCGAAGCGAATCGGACATCCATGGACCGGCGGGGCAAAGCCAGTACCCCATGCGGTCGTTCGCTTCCCGGCAGAACTTCGCCAGTGCCCGCACCTCCTTAAAGCTCACTCCGCAGCACGCGAGGAAATGGACCACCTCGGTCTCCGTGGCGGGGCCGCGGTTGCCTGCCTCCAGTCTGCACAGGTGCGCGGGCGACCAGCCGACCAAGTCGGCCAATTCGCGCAGGGTCAGACCCGCTTGTTCTCGATGGTCCTTGAGCAGCTTGCCGAGTTCGCGTCCGCCCGCTCGGTTCGTTATTCGCATTCCTTGCACGGTAGGGAATCCAACCCCGTGCCGCGATCCATCCCGCGTATGTCCACCCGAAGGCGGGTCGCCTGTTTCGCTCATTGGAATGACGCGGTGTTGCGCGCGGCTTGCGCTGTCAAAGATTCAATGAACTGACTGCCCCTAGCCAAAAGCGAGGATGTGAGCACTCGTGACCGCGCTTGCCGACCCGTCCGCCGAAGGCGACCTAGCTCTGTCCACTATAGACACCGTGGACGACATGCCGACCAGGGTTCGGAATCTCCGTCTCAAGCGGACAAGGGCCTACGACGGCCCCAGTCCCGCCGCGACCGAAGCGCAGCACGCCCGCCGTAAGCTCACTGTCCGGGAACGACTCGACATCCTCCTCGACCCCGGATCCTTCACCGAGATCGAAACCCTCCGCACCCACCGCGCCACCGGGTTCGGGATGGCTGACCGGAAACCGCCGGGCGACGGCGTCGTCATCGGCTGGGGCACGATCGAGGGGCGCACCGTCTTCGTCCACGCGCACGACTTCCGGGTCTTCGGCGGCTCCCTCGGCGAAGCGCACGCGCAGAAGATTCACAAGATCATGGACCTGGCCGAGTCGACCGGGGCCCCGCTCATCGGTCTCAACGACGGCGCGGGCGCGCGCATCCAGGAAGGCGTCACCGCGCTGGCGGGCTACGGCGGCATCTTCCGGCGCAACGTGCGCATGTCCGGTGTGGTCCCGCAGATCAGCGTGATGCTCGGCCCGTGCGCGGGCGGCGCGGTGTACTCGCCCGCGCTGACCGACTTCGTGTTCATGGTCCGCGACGTCGCGCAGATGTTCGTGACCGGGCCCGACGTGGTCCACGCCGTCACCGGTGAGCGGGTCTCCCATGACGAGCTCGGCGGCGCCGACGTGCACAGCGGGACCGGGGTGGCTACCTTCGTCCACGACGACGAGGAGAGCTGCCTGCTCGACGTGCGCTACCTCGTCTCCCTGCTCCCGTCGAACAACCAGCAACCCCCGCCGACGTTCAAAGCCACCGATCCGGCCGACCGGCGCACCGACGCCCTGGCCGACATCGTCCCCGTCGAGTCGGGCCGCGCCTACGACATGCGGGACGTCGTGGCCGAGGTGGTCGACGACGGCGAGTACATCGAGCTGCACGAGACCTGGGCGACCAACGTCGTCTGCGCGCTCGCGCGGATCGACGGCGCGACCGTCGGCATCGTGGCCAACCAGCCCAGCTCACTGGCTGGCGTGCTCGACATCGCCTCCGCGGAGAAGGCCGCGCGGTTCGTCCAGACCTGCGACGCGTTCAACATCGCGTTGGTGACGCTGGTCGACGTGCCCGGCTTCCTCCCCGGCACCGCGCAGGAGCACAACGGGCTGATCAGGCACGGCGCCAAGCTGCTCTACGCCTACTGCGCGGCGACCGTGCCGCGGGTCCAGGTCATCCTCCGCAAGGCCTACGGCGGTGCGTACATCGTCATGGACTCCCGGTCGATCGGGGCGGACCTGTCCTTCGCCTGGCCGACCAACGAGATCGCGGTGATGGGTGCCGAGGGCGCGGCCAACGTCGTCTTCCGCAAGGAGATCGCCGCCGCGGCCGACCCGGAGGCCGTGCGCGCGTCGCGGATCGCCGAATACCGCGAGCGGTTGGTCCATCCGTACTACGCCGCCGAGTACGGACTGGTCGACGACGTGATCGACCCGGCCGACACCCGCGCCACCATCGCCCGCGCGCTGGCCATGCTGCGCACCAAGCGGGCGGCGCTGCCGCTGAGCAAGCACGGGAACCCGCCGCTGTGAGCGGGGAGCCGGTCATCGACTCGCGGGCGTCCGACGAAGAGGCCGCGGCCGTCGTCGCGGTCCTGGCCGCACTGGCCCCGTCCACCGAGGACCCGCCGTCACCGGGTCCTCGGTGGACGCACCCAAGGCCGGTCTTCCGAGCGCCCACCGCATGGGACGCGTACTGACGCGAATCCGGTTTCGGTTTTCGCCGTTTCCGCAGGGTGCTGCCTGTTTGTGCGGACATTTGCGCAGTATTGAACCGTCCTGCTTTCTCGCGCGTATTGAGTCGCCACCCATTGCTTTACGGCTCGTGAACAACGGATGATTACCCGCTGGCGGTGACCGTGAGAACGGTGTAGTGCATCCGTCGATCAGCAGGTGGAAGGCAACTTTATTGTCCTTTGAGGACAATCTCAATTGACGTTGGCATATCTCTTCGTGATCCGGCCCCGCGTTGACGCTTGGCGGAGTTGATCTGTAACATTCGCCCGGTTGCGGGCGAAATGACCAGTGCCGTGTGCCGCGGCGTGGGCATTCGCCAATGTGGAGCGTGGTTCTCGGGAGGAGCCCCATGTCCGTGTCAGGTCCTGCCTTATCAGGCCCGGACTCCGGACAGCCCCAAGACCTGGCCCGCAGCCTGCGGCGCATCGTGGAGGCCCCATGGCCCCATGAGGACGCCGACGCGATGCCCGGCATGGTCACCGTCCTCGCCGCCGCGTTCGACGACCGCGCACTCGGCGTGACCGCGAGCGCCCACGACATCGCCCTGCGCTTCGGCGGCCAGGAGATCACCGACGACGAGCCGCCCGCACCCCGCGTGATCAGCGCCGTCTTCCACAGCGTCTGCGACGCGACCAGGGCGTCGCTGGAGATCGCGAGCATGGTCGCGCTGGCCGAGCCCGACGCCGAGGACCCGCTGGGCGGCCTGCGGATCGTGCTCTGCACCGCCGCCGACGCCCCCGACTCGCCCCTGGGCAGCCAGGCGATGCGCCACGCCCGCACCCTGCTCGACAAGGCCGCCCCCGGTCAGATCCTGGCGACCGCCCCGACCGCCGTCGTCGCGGGCCCGACGCTGCCCGCCGGGATCGAACTGCTCGACCGCGGCCTGTGGACCCCGCTGCCGGACGCGCAGCCGGAACGCGTCTACGAGATGCGCGTCGGCGGCGCGACTCCCGAAGGCATCGGCACGTCGAACCTCGAATGGGCCCGCCGCGCCCTGCACGACCCGGCCGCCACAGTCGTCGTCGACGTCGCCGAGGCGCTGCGCACCGCCACCTCGGCGTGGCAGGCGGTCCGGGCAGGGAACGCGCGGATGCTGCTGGTCTACCGCGGTTCGGCCGCCGACCGGATGGCCGTGACCGCCGAACTCGCGTTGCGCCTGCACGCCGACGGCGCGTTGGTCCTCTACGGCCGCTGGACCGCCAACACCTTCGAGACCTTCCGGGCGTTCCGGGAGGCCCTCGGCTTCCACGCCGCCGCGTGCGCCACCGAGCAGTTGGTCGCCGACCTGCAGGGCTGGGCCGACGAGATCGCGCACCTGCTGCCCGACCTCGGCGCCCGCGTCGGTGGCACGATCCCCGGCCGCGGCGGCTCGACCTTCGAGCGGGCGGGCATGTTCGACGCTGTCGGCCACTGGGTCCGGGCCATCACCGACCGGGTCCCGACGGTCCTCGTCCTGGACGACGCGCACCGCGCCGACCAGGCGTCGATCTCGCTGCTGTCGCACCTGTGGCACTCGTGCCGGTCGTCGGCGCTCATGGTTGTCACGACCGCCACCGAGGCCGCGATGGCCGACCGGCTCGCCGACGTCGTGGTCCACCCGGACCCCGCCGCCTTGGTGCGCGTTCCGCTCAGCTGATCGCCCCGGTGAGCAGCGACTCGGCGACGGCTGTCCGCGCGTAGAGCACTGTGCGGCCCGCGCGGTGGGCGGTGACGAGGCCCGCGTCGCGCAGCGCGGTCAGATGCTGGGAGACGCCGGGTCGGGTGATTCCGGTGCGGGCCGCGAGTTCGGCGGTGCAGGCGGGGGCGTCCAGCTCGGTCAGCAGCCGGGTCCGCGACCGGCCGAGTACCCCGGTGAGCGCGGTGACGGCGGGGCGGGGTTCCCACAGCGTGCCGAGTCCGCGCGCCGGATAGGCCAGTTGCGGCGGCGTGGACAGCAGTGCGAGGAGTCCAGGCCCGGTGAACGCCGAGGGGATCAGCAACAGTCCGGCGCCCGAGATCGCGCTGGGCGGCGCTTCGAGTCGGCGGTTCAGCCGCAGCGCGGTGTCGTCCCAGCTCAGCGACGCGTGCAGGTCGTTGAGCACGAACCCGGTGCCGTGCTCGGCGACCTGCCTGGCCCGGTGGAAGACGTCGGCGTCGAGCACCGCGCTGATCCGCGCCCAGTACGGGGCGAGTGCCAGCTCCCAGTACGCGGTGATCTCGTCGACGAGCCTGTTCAGCTGGTCTCGTCGCCAGTTCTGCCTGCCGAGTCGGTCGAGATCGCGCTCGATCCGCGCGGCGGGCGTGTCGGCGATCGCGGCGAGTTCCTCGGCGAGGGTGGGCGCGGGTCCCGCGGGCACGGGGTTAAGGAAGTCGGGGACGTAGCCCGCGGGCGGGATCAGTTCGGCCAGCGTGCCCCGGTCCAGCCCGGCGGCGGCGATCCGTGGGCGCACCTGCTCGATCCACGGCTGGTGCACGGCGTGCGCGCGGCCGGAGCGGAGCAGGCGGAAGCTCGTCCCGACCTCCCACATCGGGCACACGGCGAACCGTGTCCTGGCCAGGTCGCCGGTCGAGAACGCGAACTCCTCCACATCACCGCCAGGGTTAAGGCATAGCTGAATCAATGGCTCCCACCCTAACCCGCCGTGATCATTGCGCCCATGTCCCAAACGATCACGCCCGCCGCGGCGGGCACCTGGACCCTCGGTGACCTGGAGGTCAACCGGATCGGCTTCGGCGCGATGCGCCTGCCGCAGCTAGGTGAGGCCCTCGTCCCCGACGCCGTCCCCCGCGACCGCGCCCAGGCGATCACCGTCCTGCGCCGCGCGATCGACCTCGGCGTGAACCACCTCGACACCGCCGCGTTCTACTTCTCGCCGCTCCTGTCGGCCAACGAACTGATCAACAGCGCACTGGCCCCGTACCTGGCCGATCTCGTCATCACGACCAAGGTCGGCCCTGGCCGAGACCCTTCCGGCGAATGGCTGCCGCACGCCACCCCGGCATTGCTGCGCGGCCAGGTCGAGGAGAACCTGCGCCAACTCGGCCGCGACTGCCTGGATGTGGTCAACCTGCGGATCGTCGGAACCGACTCCGTCGCCGACCGCTTCGGCGCCCTGGCGGACCTCCGCGACTCCGGGCTCATCCGGCATCTCGGCCTGTCCAACGTCCATCCGCACCAACTCGCGGAGGCCCAGACGATCGCGCCGGTTGTGTGTGTGCAGAACATGTTCGGCGTCGGCGCGAGCAGGGCGATGCTGGACATCTGCGCCGATCAAGGCGTCGCGTTCGTGCCGTTCTACGCGATCGCGGGCACGGGCCGCACCGCGGGCGCGGGCCATGACCAGGCTGACGAGGTGGGTGCGATAGCTCGCGCCCACGACGCGAGCCCCGCCCAGATCCGCATCGCGTGGACGCTTCGCCAGGGTCCGCACGTGCTCGCCATCCCTGGAACCGGCGACCCGGACCACCTGGCCGCCAACGTCGCAGCGGGCGCGCTGCACCTGACTGACGAGGAGATGGCCACCCTGAACGCGATCGTGGCGTAGGGCACTCGGGACTAGCGTTTGATCAGCGCTGTCCGGGCGTCGGCGGACGGCGACTCGGCGCTCGTGAGTTCCTCGTCCATGATCCGGTCGACGTGCCGGGAGGCATGGCGGAGAGACTTGACCGCGTGGGTCGCTACGAGGACCGCGGCGCACGCGACCGCGGCGGCCGGGACGCCGATCAGCATGGCGAGCGTGCCGGTCGCGACGGCGACGGTGGCCGCCGGTTTCAGCTGGGCGCGCGGGCGCGGAGCCGTAGCCGGGGCGCGCGGGCCGGTCGTCATGGGCGGTCCTTGTCGGGGCTGGGTGGTGCTGCCGTTCCAGTCGGGTCGGCGATGACCAGTCAGCGGGAGACTTTGACCCTAGCGTTCCGCTTGTGACTCAAAGTAAGTTGAAACGTGAACTTCACCCAGGGAGGGGAGATTCACGCGGAGCGGCGTAGGCCCAGATTCGTGAGCGTCCAGGTGGCTTCCGCGCGCAGGGCCTGGGCACAGCGCCGGTCGCCGACCTTGTTGCGGCTGTCGAGGGCTTTTGCCAAGGCCAGCTGCGCCAAGGCCATCCACGGTCTCGCACGTCTGCCCGCCAACTGCGACAACGCCGCCGACAGCTGCCGTTCGGCGTCGTCCCAGTCGCCGACGACCACAGCCAGCCTGCCGAGGTGGAAGGCCGCGGTGCCGACGAACGTCCGGTAGCCGACGCCGCAGGTCAGGTCCGGGTAGGGGGACAGCAGGCCGCGGACGGCTTCCGCGGTGGCCGCGTCACCGAGTTCGACGGCGGAAAGCGCGAGCACGCCGACCGCGTGCGGCCACTCGTCACCCGACGGGAGGGGTTCGGCGTTGATGGCCAGGGCGCGCACGGTCAGGTGGGGGAGTCCGCGGTCACCGCGCAGGATGGCGGCCAAGGCCCGTTCGGCGCCTTCGTGGCCCGGGGTCGACTGGTCCGGGGCGATGGCGCCGCCGCCGTAGCGCAGCCAGCGGGCGATGAGCATCTGACGCTGGGCCAGGCTCCCCGCCGCGGGCGTGAGACCGGCGGACGTGACGACCTCGATGTGGCGGGCGGTGGCCGCGGCGTCGGTGAGGCGGCCCTCGGTGACGGCGATGGCCACCGTGTGCTCGGCCAGCAGCGCGTCGCCGATGGCGACCTCGTCGCCCTCGCCGTCGTTGACGGCCTCGGCCAGGGTGGCCAGCGCGGTGTCGCGGGCCTCGACGTCGCCGGTGAGCTCGGCGGTCGCGGCGCGGTGATGTGCCGCCGCGACCCGGCCCGCCGCGTCGCCGATGGCGCCAGCGACGGCCAGCGCCTCCCCGGCGAGGGTGGCCCGCCAGCGGACGTGGTCGGGGCCCTCCAACAAGCGCAGTTCCCCGGTCATCGCGCGCAACGACCGCGTGACAGCCGGGTCGGCGACGACCGACGTCGACAGTTCACACTGCCGCGCGACAAGCCTGC
The DNA here is from genome assembly GCA_035540215.1 of Actinokineospora sp. GTDB lineage: Bacteria > Actinomycetota > Actinomycetes > Mycobacteriales > Pseudonocardiaceae > Actinokineospora. Next base: position 27,192 of record DATLIA010000336.1, read on the forward strand.
CGACCGTCACATCGTCCACCGCGACCATGCCCGCGCGGTGCGGGCGGGCCTCGGCGACGGTGCGCAGCAGCAGGTCGATCATCGCCGCCGCCTCGCCGCGCAGGCGGGGACGCGCGCCGACGGCGTCGGCCAGACCGAGCGCGGCCTGGGCGGCGATGTTGAGCCGGTGGGTGTGCAGTGCCTGGATCGTGCCGTCGAGCAAGGTCTGGTCGCAGTCGCGGTGTCCCGCGGCCAGCTGCGCCAGACCCAGCCTGGTCAAGGCGTCGGCCCGCAGCTCGTTGTCGGTCTCCGGGACGTGCGCAAGCGCTTGCTCCAGCAGTCGGACCGCCTCGGACTGCGCGCCCTTGCGGGTCGCCCACGCCGCGGCGTGCCAGCTCGCCTGGACCGCGCGGGTGTCGCCGTCGGCCGACGCGCCCGCCGAGCGGTGGTGGGCCAGGGCCCGGCTGTGGGTGGCGAGGTTGTCCGCGCGGCGGTGTTCGATGGCGTCGGCGAGGCGCGCGTGCAGCCACCGCCGCCGGGTCTCGCTGAGCTGCTCGTAGACCGCGCGCCGCACCACGTCGTGGGTGTAGCGGTACTTCGGCACGGGCTTGGACCCGTAACCGGTGGCGATCACCTCCGTGACCAGCCCCGTCTCGACGAGTTCGTCGAGGGCGTCCAGCGCGTCGTCCGGGGTCAGGCCCGCGGCGTCGGCGGCGAGGTCGAGTTCGAAGGTGAAGCCTGCGACAGCCGCGGCGCGCAGCAGCCTGCGCGGCTCCGGGTCGAGCGCGGCCAGGTTCGCGTCGGCGTAGTCGTGGATGCCGACCGGCAGCCGCCGCCCCGCCTCGGCCGGGCCCTCCCGGTACCAGCGCAGCATCTCCACCGCGAGGTAGGCGTTGCCCGCGGTGTCGGCCAGCAGCCGATACGGCGGCGGCACGTCGGCCGCGCGCGCCGTCGGCATGATCTGGCGCGACAGCGCGCGCATGTCGGACTCCTCGAGCCCGGGCACCGCGATCCGGCGCAGCAGGCCGAGCCGGTCCATGTCGTGCACGAAGTCCGCGTGCGGTTCGGCGGGCCTGCGCGGCGCCCTCCCGCTCGCGGTGGCGACCAGCAGCAGCGAGCAGTCGGCTCCGCCGAGCCGGAAAACCCTGCGCAGCAACAGGAACGTGTCCTCGTCGGCCAGGTCGAGGTCGTCGAGCACCAGACAGATCGACTGGTCGGCGAGTTCCGCGAGAAGCTTCGTCAGCGCGGCGAGGTCGGGCCTGCCTTCGTTGCCCGGCGCCAGCGCCCGCAGTGTCCTCTGTGGACCAAAGGTGAGCGGCGGCATCGACTCCGGCGGTGTGGCGGCGACGAAATCGGCCAGCGCGGAGATGATCGGCTGGCACGGCACCGTCGATCCCGGCTCGCAGCGGCCGTACACCACCAGCCCGCCCGCGCGCCCGATCCGCCGCGCGGACTCGGTGACCAGCCGCGTCTTGCCGACACCCGGTTCGCCGGTGACCAGCACAAGGTGGCCGACGCCCGCCTCGGTCTGCGTCCAGGACTCCGCGATCGTGGCCAGTTCCGTGCGCCTGCCGCTGAACGGGACGGCCGCCGCGGCCACCGACCCGGTGCGCGGCTTGCCCTTGTGCGTCGCCGGGCCGCCGAGCAGGTCGACGTAGGCGGCCTGGGTCTGCGGCGACGGGTCGATGCCCAGTTCCTCCGACAGCACCTGGCGCAGCCGCTGGTAGCTGCTCAGCGCCTCGGCCCGGTTGCCGCCCGCGGCGTGCGCGGTCATCAGACACCGGTGCGCGCTCTCGCTCAGCGGCGTCCGGCGCACGGCCTCCTCGGCGAACCGCACCGCGTCGCGGTCGATGCCCAGCGCGGCGGCCGCGCCGCTGGCCGTCTCCAACGCCGAGGACAGCAGCCCGTCGAGGTGCTCGCGGACCCCGGTCACCCACTCGCCCTCGTGGTGGGGGAGAAAGGGTTCACGCAAATACGACAGCGCGATCGCGGCGAATTTCTGGGCCTCGGCGTTGGCGCCGTCGGCCTGCGCACGGATCGCGTCGCCGACCGCGCGCTCGGCGCATTCCAGGTCGACGACGGAGTCTTTGGGCATCCGCAACAGATAGCGGCGGCCCTGGGCGACGAGCTCGGCGTCGTCGCGGGCGACGAAAGTCCGGACCCGGCTGACCACGCTGCGCAACGCCGACGCCCACGTGTCGGGCAGCCCGTCGGGCCACACCGTGTCGGCGAGTTGGTCACGTTCGGTGCCGGTGGCCCGTTCCAGGACCAGCCGGGCGAAGGCCACTTGGGTCTGGGCGCTGGAGAGGTGCCGGGGAGGTGCGCCCGGCTCCTCGACGGCGATCAGTCCGATGAGTCTGATCAGCATGCGCGCAACTCCCCCTTGGACCCCGGGTACGTGACGCCACGCGCCAGCACCCGCCTCGGCGGCTCGGCACAAACTACTAGGCGATCGAAATGTCGGAAAAGCCCCACTTGAACCACTCGCGAAGAAACTCTACCGGGGGAGAGGATCAAGGTGTCAAGCCTGATGCGTGAACAATGTGGACGTTTTTTCGGAGTACTGGCGTTCGCCTGAACAGCGCAACGCGACAGTGCGCCGACTGGCACCCCCGTTGACCGTAACCTGCTGTGACAGTGGGGATGTCGCGGCCGCAACCTCGGTGTTGCGCTCCGCTTGCGCGACCCGGCGTAGAAATTGCGCCGTAGAAGAAAGTCGCACTTAGGGAAACGGCACAAAGGCGAACGGTCACCGCGACGCGGTGGGCCGCATTCGACCGTGGAATACGCCGGAAAACGCGGAAAAGAGGAGACGCACCGTGAGCGCTTCTGCAGCATGGGAACGGCTGGAGCCGAAACTGAGCGCGATTCGGCAGCGGCTCGGGCAATTGGAGTCCGAACCGGACCGGCGCAACAGCTTCATGCCGTACACCCCCGAACGCAACAGCCCCTACGTCGACCTCTTCGGCGAGCGCCTGCTGCAGATGTCCGGGTACAGCTACCTGGGGCTCGGCGGCGACGAGCGGGTCGTGGCGGCGGCGAAGGCCGCCATGGACACCTACGGCACCGGCGCCCACGGCGTGCGCGCCCTGGCCGGGTCCACCCCGCTGCACGAGGAGCTTGAAGCCGAGGTCGCGCGCTTCCTCGGCCGGGAGACCGCGCTGGTCTTCGGTTCCGGCTACGCCGCCAACGTCGGCTCCGTCGCCGCGCTGGTCGGTCCCGGCGACACGGTGTTCATCGACAAGTACGTCCACGCGAGCCTCGTCGACGGCTGCCAGCTCAGCGGCGCCACGGTCACCAGGTTCCGGCACAACGACGCCGACCACCTGAACCGGCGCCTGGCCGAGTCGCACCGCGACGGCGTGAAGCTCGTCATCGTCGACAGCGTGTACTCGATGGACGGTGACATCGCCCCGCTGCCCGAGCTGCGCGAGGTGTGCGACCGCCACGAGGCGCTGCTGATGGTCGACGAGGCGCACGCCCTCGGCGTGATCGGCAAGACCGGTCGCGGCATCGAGGAGCACTTCGACTTCAAGGTGAAGGCCGACATCAAGGTCGGCACGCTGTCCAAGGGCATCCCGTCGACCGGCGGCTGGATCGTCGGCTCGCCGGAGCTGGCGCTGTTCCTCAAGTACAACGCCCGCCCGTTCCTGTTCTCCGCGGCCCTGCCGCCCGCGCAGGCGGGCGCGGCCCTGGAGTCGCTGCGCATCCTGGAGCAGGAGCCCTGGCGGGTCACCCACATCCAGGACGAGTCGGCGCGCCTGCGCAAGATCGTCACCGAGGCGGGCATGCGGACCCTGTCGAGCGAGACCGCGGTCATCCCGCTGATCGCCGGGTCCGACGAGGCCGCCTACGACTACGCCACCGCGTGCCGCAAGGCCGGGGTCGTCGGTCTGCCGGTCGTCTCGCCCGCGGTGCCCAACACGTTGGCCCGGCTGCGGATCGCGGTGACCGCCCGGCACTCGTCGGCGGACATCGACGTCGCCGCCGACGCCTTCCTGACCGCGGCCCGCCAGTGCGGGCTCATCGAGGCCTGAGGCGCGACATGGCTTCCTCTCCTGACGTCGTGGTCACCGGGATGGGTGTGGTCACCCCAGCGGGGTGCGACCTCGACACCTTCTGGTCGGCGCTGCTGGCGGGCCGCTCCACCGCGGCCACCCTTGACCACTTCGACCTCGACGGGCACGGCGTGCGCTTCGGCTGCAGGGTCAGCGGGCTCGACGCGGCGGGCCACGTCACCGCCAAGGAGGCGCGGCGGATGGACCCGTTCGCCCGCTTCGGTGTGGTCGCCGCGCTCTCGGCGCACCAGCACGCGGGTGCCCCGGTGATCGACCCGGCGCGCACGGCGATCGTCGTGGGCACCGCGGTCGGCGGCCGGTGGACCAGCGACGAGGAGAGCCGCAACTACTACCTAGGCGGCCCGAAGCGGGTCAATCCGCTGATGCCGCTGGTGACCATGCCCAACTCGGCCGCCGCGCTGATCGCGATGCGGCTGGGCTGGCACGGCCCGGCGCTGACCATCTCCACCACGTGCGCGAGCGGCGTCGACGCTGTCGGCCACGCGGTGGCGATGGTCCGCTCCGGCCAGGTCGACATCGCCATCGCGGGCGGCTGCGAGTCGACGCTGACCCCGGTCAGCCTGGCGGGTTTCGCCAACCTCAACGCGATGTCGTCGCGCAACGAGTCGCCAGAGCTGGCGAGCCGTCCGTTCGATGTGGACAGAGACGGCTTCGTCATGGGCGAGGGCGCGGGTTTCGTGGTGATCGAACGCCGTGCGGACGCGGTCGCGCGGGGGGCGACGGTGCACGCCGAGATCCTCGGCTACGCCGCGACCTCCGACGCCCACCACCTGGCGATGCCGCTCCCGGACGGGGCGGGCGCGGTGGCGGCCATGTCGTCGGCCATCGCCGCGGCCGGGTTGACGCCCGCCGACATCACCCACGTCAACGCGCACGGCACGTCCACCCCGCACAACGACCGGGCCGAGGCCACCGCGCTGTCCAAGGTCTTCGGCGAGACCCCACCGGTGACCGCGACCAAGGGCGTCACCGGCCACCTGATCGGCGCGGCCGGGACGGTCGAACTGATCGCGACGATCCTCGCGACGGCCGCCGGAACCGTTCCGCCGACCGCCAACCACGACCGAATCGAGCCTGGTATGAACATCGACCTGGTGCACGGCCGACCGCGTCCGGTGGTTCCCGGCCCCGCGCTGTCGAACTCCTTCGGCTTCGGCGGCCACAACGCCTGTCTGGTGGTGGCCCCGTGACTTATCCACATGCACAGGGTTATCCACAGGCCACCCCGAACCAAGATCGTTTGTCCCCCACCCCGGATAGGCTGGCCAAGGGCCGTCCCCCCGAGGAAGGGCGGGGG
>DATLIA010000337.1:0-9419 GCA_035540215.1 Actinokineospora sp.
CCCGACCACCCAGGACAACCCGCCGACCGACAAGCCTGCCCCGCCCAGAACGAAAGAGCCGACCAAGACCGCCGAGCCGACAACCGTCAAGCCACCCCCGCCCCCACCGCCGGTCGCGTTCAGCATCGACGCGGTCGGCGAGACCCCGGAGTGCGCCGACTACACCGGTCGCGGCACCGAACCCACGGCGGGCGAGATCGTCCTGATCATCCGGCACGAGTTGGACAACACGAACCGGTACTTCGAGCGGGTGGTGGTGTTCGAGGGCACGTCATGGCGGGCCGACGACGTCACCGTGGGCAACTCCGGCGACACCGGCCCGTTCCGCATCGAGGCCTGGGCGGTATCCCAGACCGAGGCGGACCGGCTGGGCCGGACCGGCCCCGGCGAGGTGGTGACCGTCGACGGCGCCATCCTGGACACCGAACCCGTGACCAGGGTGGTCGCGCGCAACACCTGCGGTGACCAATAGGGTCGCCGGGTGACCGACCACGTCCAGATCACCACCCCCATCGGCACGTTCGACGCGCTGTCCGCGGGCGAGCCAGGCGACCGTCCGGTGCTGCTGCTGCACGGCTTCCCGCAGGCGTCGACCGAGTGGTCCCACCAGGTCGCCGAGCTGGGCCGGTCCGGCTTCCACGCGGTCGCCCCCGACCAGCGCGGCTACTCCCCCGGCGCCCGGCCGCCGGACGTGGCCGACTACAAGATGGACGAGCTGGTCGGCGACGTCCTCGCCATCGCAGACGAACTGGGCTGGTCGCGCTTCGACCTCGTCGGCCACGACTGGGGCGCCGCCGTGGCCTGGCACACCGCCGCCGAGCACCCGGACCGGCTGCGCACCCTGACCGCCGTGTCGTCACCCCACCCCGCCGCTATCGCGCGGGCCTACAAGGAGGACGAGGACCAGCGGCTGCGCTCGCAGTACATCGGCGTCTTCCAGGAGCGGTCGGCCGAGAAGCGCCTCCTGGCCGACAACGGCGCCGCGCTGCGCCAGCTCTTCGAGTACCGCCCGCCGCGCTCCCACATCGATGACTACATCACCCGCCTGTCCGAGGAGGGCGCCATGACCGCGGCGCTCAACTGGTACCGGGCGATGAAGTGGAACGTCGCGCCCGAGCCGGTGTCGGTGCCGACGATGTTCGTCTGGGGCACCGAGGACGTCGCCTTCGGGTCGACGGCCGCGCTGGGCTGCGACAAGTGGGTCGCAGGCGCCTACCGGTTCGAGATGCTCGAGGACCTCACCCACTGGATCCCGGAAGAGGCCCCCGAGGCCCTCACCGCCCTGCTGCTCGACCACCTAGGGTCGCCCGTCTCCTGACGTTCAACTCGGATCGTCTGACGCTCCCGGTGGGAGCCGCGGTTCACGACCGCGGTTCCCACCGGAAGTACCGCAGGCCCAACAGAACCGTCGCGACCGTCCACCCGGCCAGCACGGCGATCGGGACCAGAACACTCCGGCTACCTTCCATGCCCGCGCGCACCAGTTCGGCTGTCGCGGCTCCTGGCGCGGCGAGCCGCAACGGACTCGGCGCGGCCGTCGACAGCACCCACATCGCGCCGAAGAGCATTGCCGCGACCAGCGGCGCGGTGGTGATCTGGGCGGTCTCCGGGGTCGCGGTGACCGCCGAGGTCGCCAATCCCGCGCCCGCGGCGACCAGCGTCCCGCACACGATCGCGGCGGCCATGGCGACCAAGTCCGCGGGCATCGGCGCCCCGGCCACCAAGGCGATACCGACCAGCACCGTGCCCTGCACGAGTCCGAGCAGCACCATCGGGGCCAGCACGCCTGCGAGGATCACCGGCTCGGCGGCCTCGCCGCTGCGCAGCCGTTTGAGCGACAGGTCCTGCCTGCGGGCCACCAGAGCCGTCGTCGTGCTGACGTAGACGGTGAGCGCTTGAACGACGAGCAGCTGCGTCGTGATCGGCGCGAGCCAGTCGTCGCCGTTGCGCAGGAAGGCGAACACCACGCCGAGTACCAGCGGCATGACCAGCGCCATGGAGGCAGCAGTCTTGTTGCGCAGCAAGAGGATCAGCTCGACCCGCGCCAGCGCGGCGACCCGGTTCACGCCGCCACCGCCGGGTTCAGCGAGACGCCGTGGAACACGTCGGACAGCGACGCGTGGTTCGCCCGGAGCCTGCCGAGCTGGACGCCGCGGCCCGTCGCCCAGGCCAGGATCACGGTGAGATCGTCCTGGAGTTCCCTGGTCCGGATCTCCACCGTGCCCTTGAGGAACGCCTCCGGGTCGATCCGGCCGCGGACACCGGGCAGGTCGTCGAAGGCCACGCCGTCCGGCCGGACGAACGAGATCCGCGAGGCCTCCCGCTCCAGCACGTCGGCCAGCGAGCCGCACACCTCGATCCGGCCCTCGTGCATGATCGCGATCCGGTGCGCCAACTGCTCGGCCTCCTCCAAGTAGTGGGTGGTGAGCACGATCGACGTGCCCTTGGCGAGCAGCGCACGCAGGATCCGCCAGGTCCGCAGGCGCGACTCCGGGTCGAGTCCGGTGGTCGGCTCGTCCAGGAACAGCAGCTCCGGCTCGCCCAGGGTGGCCAGCGCGAGATCCAACCGCCTGCGCTCGCCGCCGGAGAGCGACTTGATCCGCACATTCCTGCGGTGCGCCAAGTCGACCAGGTCCAACGCTTCATCCACTTGGGACGGACGGGTGGTCAGGTCGCGCCACAGCCGGACCGCCTCCGCGACGGTCAGCTCGCCAGGGAAGCCGGACTCCTGCAGCATGACGCCGGTCCGCGGCCGCACTCGCTCGCGGTCGGTGTCGGGGCGCAGGCCGAACACCCGCACCATGCCCGCGCTCGGCGCGCGGAGCCCTTCGATGACCTCCATGGTCGTGGTCTTGCCCGCGCCGTTGGTGCCGAGCAGAGCGAACAGCTCGCCCCGGTTGACGACGAAGTCGATGCCGCGCACGGCCTCGAACCCGCCGTAGCGGCACCGCAGGTCCACCACCTCGATAACTGGTTCGTTCATGCCACAAGCGTCACGATCACGGCCCGGGACCGGTAGGCGCGTCGATCATGTCCGGTGCGGCGAAACACCTGTTTCGCCGTGACAAATGTCAGGCCCGGGCGGACATCCGGGTCATCAGCGCACCATGAGCCGTACATTCGTGCGCGTGGCCACACCTTTGGACCGGATGCGCAAGTACACGCTGTGGACGTTGGTCAGCGCCGCGGCGATCGTCCTGCTCGTCCTAGGCGCGGACTCCATGCGGCACGACTGGTGGCTGATCGTGCCCGTCGCGGTTGTGCTGGTCCAGTACGTGCGCGTGAGCGCGCTCGCCATGCCGGGCCTCGGCGTCGGCTCGCCCAAGCCGTGGGAGCTCCCGGCTTCGGCCGTCCTGGCACTCGCCACCTGGTGGTACGCGACCTGGCAGACCGCGGACAACATCGGCTGGGCGCTGCTGCCCGCGGGCATCCTCGGCGCCGCGGCGGGCTGCCGCACCGGGTCCGCCCGCTGGTGGCTGACGGCGGTCGGCGCGCTGGTGATCGCCGGGTCCGGGCTGGCCGTCGCGGAACTGGCCGACAGCATGACCACCGACCCGCTCAGCTGGCTGGTCGGCGTCATCGTGGTGAGCACAATGTTCGCGGTGAGCAACCTGCTCAACGTCTGGGTCTGGTCGGTGATCCGCCAGCTCGACGAGGCACGGGCGCTGGCCGCCGACCTCGCGGTCGCGCGGGAGCGGCTGCGCTTCGCCGCGGAACTGCACGACGTCCAGGGCCATCACCTACAGGCCATCGCGTTGAAGGGTGAACTCGCCGAACGTCTCATCGGCCACGACGACAACGCCGCCCGTGTCCAGGCCGCCGCCGTCAGCGAACTGGCCAGGCAGGCGCTGCGCGAGACCAGGGGCGTCGTGCACGGCTACCGCCGGACCACCCTGGCCACCGAGATCGGCAACGCCGTGGACATCCTGCGCGCGGCGGGCATCGCCACGGCGGTCGACGGCGAACCCCAGCTCGTCCCGCCATCGCTGCAGCCGCTGTTCGGCGCGCTCGTCCGCGAGGGGACGACCAACATCCTCCGGCACAGCGCCGCCGCCGCCTGCGAACTGGTCGTGTCCGTCGCCGACGGCCGCGCCGAGGTCCGGCTGGGCAACGACGGCGTGCGCCGTGCGCCGGGGCCGCGCGGCAGCGGGCTCGACAGCCTGCACGAGCGGTTCGCCGAGGTGGGCGGTCGGGTCCGGGTGCTGGACACCGACGGCCGGTTCGAACTGATCGGCGAGGCGGGGTCCCGGTGATCCGCGTGGTGCTGGCCGACGACGAGGACCTGATCCGCGGCGCCCTCGCCGCGCTGCTCGGGTTGGAGCCCGACATCACCGTCGTGGCCGAGGTCAGCGACGGCGACGCCGCGGTCGCCGCCGTGCAGCGGCTGCGCCCGGACCTCGCGGTCTTCGACCTGGAGATGCCGCGCCGGGACGGCGTCGCCGCCGCCGAGGCGGTCGGGCACCAGACCGCGGTGGTCATCGTGACCCGACACGCCCGGCCGGGGGTGCTCAAGCGGGCACTGGCCGCGGGCGTGCGCGGGTTCGTCCCCAAGACCACCCCGGCGTCCCGGCTGGCCACGATCCTGCGCGACGTGCACGCGGGCGGGCGCTACGTCGACTCGGAGATCGCCGCGAGCGCGCTCACCGAGGACACCTGCCCGCTGACCGCGCGGGAGCTGGAGATGCTGCGGCTGACCCGGCGCGGCGGCTCGATCCAGGACATCGCCAGCGGCGTCCACCTCGCCCATGGCACCGTCCGCAACTACCTGTCCTCGGCGATGGCCAAACTCGGCGTCTCGTCCCGCCACGACGCCGCTCGTCGAGCTTGGGACGAAGGCTGGATCTAGCCGCCAGCACTTTTCGATCATCACGCGTTGGCCCTAAGCTCGCTCCATGGTGGCCCCCTCGGTGGCGGGCCTGCTCTTGGCCGCGGGCGGGGGCAGGCGCTTCGGGATGCCGAAAGCCCTGGCCCCGTACGGCGACGGCCTGCTGGTCGAGCACGCGGCCAGGACACTGCGCGACGGCGGGTGCTCGCCTGTTGTCGTCGTCCTGGGCGCAAGCGCCGCCGACGTGCGCGCCAAAACCGACCTGCCGGACACGCTCGTGGACAACCCCGACTGGGCCGACGGCATGGGCTCGTCCCTCCGCATCGGTCTGGCCGCCCTGGGGCAAGCGGACGCGGTCGTCATTCTCACCGTCGACACCCCGCGCGTCACCGCCGACGCCGTGCGCAGGCTGTGCGCCCTGGCCGCGCCCGACGCGCTGGCCAGGGCGACCTACGACGGCGCGCCCGGCCATCCTGTGCTCATCGGCCGCGCCCACTGGCCCGGCGTCGCCGAGTCGGCCGACGGCGACACAGGCGCCCGCCCCTACCTGATCCGGCACCCCGTCACCGAGGTGCCCTGCGCGGACATCGCCGACGGCACCGACGCCGACCGGCCGGACGAACTGAGGAGACTGGATGCCCGAGGACCCGATGCTGGCGCACCTGCGTGAGGTCGGCACGCACAACGCCGAGGCGCTGGACGACGTGGCGGACCTGGTGCTGGCGTGCATCCGCGCCGAGGGCCTTGTCCTCACCGCGGGTGCGGGCCATTCACTGGCCGCGGTAGCCGAGACGTTCTTCCGCGCGGGCGGCCTGGCCTGCGTGCATCCGCTCTACACCGAGGATCTCCAGGTGTTCGGCAGCACCCGGCGCGCGGTGGAGTCCGAGCGGCGCCCGGGGCTGGCCCGCAGCGTGTTCGGCCAGGTGCGCCTGTCCGGACACGACGTGCTGTTCCTGTTCTCCAACTCCGGGGTCAACCACTACCCGGTCGAACTGGCCGTCGCCGCGCTCGACGCAGGCTGCCCGGTCGTCGCGGTGACGTCGCTGGCCGCGACCACCGCCGCGCCCCGCCGCTCGGGTTCGACGGTCGCCCAGAACTCGACGATCGTGCTCGACACCCTCACCGAACCCGGCGACGTGTCCTACCCGGACAAGAACGCGGTCACCGCGTCGCTGTCGTCGCTGAGCAACGTGTACCTGTGGAACCAGGTCCTGGTTCGTCTCCACGACCGGGCCGAGCGCGACGGGTTCACCCTGCCGCTGTGGCGCAGCTCCAATGTGGAGGGCGGCGACGAGGCCAACGCGGCGCTCATCGAGCGCTACGGCCCACGGATCCCGCCGCTGAGCTGATCGACCGAGGGCCGCGCACCCGTGCGCGGCCCTCGTGTCCTACGCCGCCGCGTCCTCCTCGGCGAACTGCGTCCGGTAGAGCTCCGCGTACCGGCCACCGGTCACCAGCAGGTCCTCGTGCGTGCCCCGCTCCACCACCTCGCCCGCCTCGACCACCAGGATCTGGTCCGCGGCGCGGATGGTGGACAGCCGGTGTGCGATGACCAGCGCGGTCCGCCCCTCCAGCGCCGTCGCCAGCGCCTCCTGCACCGCGACCTCGGACTCCGAGTCAAGGTGCGCGGTCGCCTCGTCCAGGATCACGACGCGGGGCTGGGCCAGCAGGAGCCGCGCGATCGTCAGCCGCTGCCGCTCACCACCGGAGAGCCGGTAGCCACGCTCGCCCACGACGGTGTCCAGCCCGTCGGGCAGCGACTCCACCAGCACACCGAGCCGGGCCTGGCGCAGCGCGTGCCAGATGTCGTCGTCGGTGGCCTCCGGCCTGGCGTAGGCCAGGTTCGACCGGATCGTGTCGTGGAACAGGTGCCCGTCCTGGGTGACGACGCCTACCGCGCCGCGCAGGTCGGCGAACGAGACGTCCCGAACATCCACACCGGACAGCCGCACCGCCCCGGAGTCGACGTCGTAGAGCCGCGGGATGAGCGAGGCGATGGTCGACTTGCCCGCGCCGGACGAACCGACGAGCGCGATCATCTGGCCGGGTTCCGCCCGGAACGACACCCCGTGCAGCACCTCCTCGCCGCCCCTCTGGTCTAGCACGGCGACCTCTTCAAGCGACGCGAGCGAAACCCGGTCCGCCGCCGGGTAGGCGAAGCGGACCGCGTCGAACTCCACCGACAGGGGGCCGGACGGAACGGGCCGGGGCTCGGGCTTCTCGTCGATCATCGGCGGGAGGTCGAGCACCTCGAAGACCCGCTCGAACGACACCAGCGCGGTCATCACGTCGACGCGGACGTTGGCGAGCGCGGTCAGCGGGCCATAGAGCCTGGTCAGGAGCAGGGCGAGGGCCACAACGGTGCCCGCGGCCAGGTCACCGGTCAGCGCCAGGTAGCCGCCGAGGCCGTAGACCAGGGCCTGGGCCAGCGCCGACACCAGCTGCAGGCTCGTCATGAACCAGCGCGTCGCCATCGCGGTGCGCACCCCGATGTCGCGCACCCGGCCCGCCCGGTCGCCGAACTCGGTGGCCTCGGCCTCTGGCCTGCCGAACAGCTTGACCAGCGTCGCGCCCGGCGCGGAGAACCGCTCGGTCATCTGGGTGGTCATCGACGCGTTGAGCGTGGACGCCTCGCGCTGCAGGTCGGCCATCCGCCTGCCCATCCGGCGCGCGGGGAGGACAAACACCGGAAGCAGGACCAGCGCGAGTGCGGTGACCTGCCAGGACAGGGTCATCATCACCGCGAGCGACAGCACGAGCTGGATGACGTTGGTGACCAGCCCGGAGAGCGTGGACGTGAACGCCCGCTGGGCGCCCATCACGTCGTTGTTGAGCCTGCTGACCAGCGCGCCCGTGCGGGTACGGGTGAAGAACGCGACCGGCATCCGCTGGACGTGCTCGAACACCGCGCGCCGCAGGTCGTAGATCAGACCCTCGCCGATCCGGGTGGACTGCCAGCGCTCGGCGACCCCGAGTGCCGCGCCGATGATCGCCAGGCCCGCGATGGCCACGGCCAGCCAGACCACGACCGACACCTGCTCGCGGCCGACGATCGCGTCGACCACCTTTCCGGCCAGCAGCGGCGAGCTGACCCCCAGCACCGCCGAGACGACCGTGAGCAGCAGGAAGATGATGAGCCGCGGCCGGTGCCTGCGGCTGAAGCTGAAGACCCGGCGGATCGTGCCCTTGCGCAGGCCCTTGGGAACATCGGCCGACCGCATCGAGCGCGCCATGCCTCTCATCGAGAAGTTATCCACGCGCACCCCCTCTCTCGAAACAACTCTCGTACAACGCCGGGACGACCACGGAACTTCCCGCCCGCCTCCGAAGTGGTGACTGTCAGCTCGGTAGCCTGCCGTGATCGGGTGACGAAAGGGTGGCGATGGGGCACGACGCCGGGCGGTCGGCACTGCGGCTCGACCTGGTGTTCTACCTGGTCAGCGGGGTGTTCGCGCTGGTCACGGCCATCGCGTCGGAGTTCTACGGCTACCGGGTGTGGGGCAATTTCGCCGTCAGCGGATATTTCGCCGCCGCCGCGCTAACCCTGCTGCGACCCGCCCGCCGGTGGCTCGCGGTCGTTGTCGCGGGAGTCCTGGGCACACTCGCGCCGCTGTTGTTCCTGGTGTTCCGGCGCGCACCGGACTTCGTCTGGGGGCCGTGGCCGTGGTCGTTCCCGGCGCAGCCCGAGGTGTGGGTGGTCGAACGCGCTGCCCGGCTGCTGCTGGCCGACGGCACGCCGTACCCGGACCTGGGCACCCTCGGCCGCGCGGCGCACCCGGACGACTACACGCCGTACGGCCCGGCGATGTCGGTGTTCGGCCTGCCGCGGGCGGTGTTCGGCGACCACCCGCTGACCGACTCACGGGTGATGTTCCTGCTCGGGTCCGCGCTCGCGCTCTACGTCGCGTGGCGCGTGCTCGGCAGGCCCGCGATCGCTGTGGGCGGCGCGCAATTGGCCGCGATCAGCCCACTCACCGCGCTGACGCTGAGCGTCGCCGGTGACGATGCGGCGATCGTGGCGATGATCGTGCTGGCGAGCGCGCTGGCCTACCGCGTCAGTCCGGGATGGACTGGCGCGGTCTGCGCCGTCATGGTCGCCATGAAGCTCACCGCGATACCGGCGGCCGTGGTCATCGGATTCGGTGTCCTGGCCCACGCTGGTGGGCGGGCACTGGCCCGCTACCTCGGCGCGCTGGTGTCGGTCGGCGCGCTCATCACCGTGCCCGTCCTGGCCGTCGATCCGGCGGCCTTCGTCGAGCACGTCATCAAGTTCCCAGTCGGGCTCGGGCAGGCGTCCTCACCCGCTTCCAGCCCGCTGCCCGGCCACCTGCTCGCCGGATCAGGCCCGGTCGGGCACGTGCTCGCGCTGGTGCTGCTCGGCCTCGCGGCCTGCGCGATCACGGCCTGGCTGGTCGTGCGTCCGCCTCAGTCGGGGACCGAGGTACTGAACCGGGTCGCGGTGGGCCTGGGCGCCGCGATCCTGTTGGCACCCGCCACCCGATGGGGCTATCTCGTCTACCCCGTCGCGCTGGCCGGTGCCGCTGTCGCGTTGGCCCGAACGTCCGACCCGGGTTCGGTGTCCCACCGGGACACC
>DATLIA010000338.1:0-11290 GCA_035540215.1 Actinokineospora sp.
GTTTCCTGGTGTTCTCGACGCGTGCGTCGAGAGATCGGTCGGAAGCGGGCCCCGTATGCCACCTGGCAGACGGGGCTCGATGCAGTTCAGGGGACCTCACTCGCGCACGTATTGTTCATGGACCGAGGAGGCCCCATCAGCACGGAGACACGCATCAACGACCGCATCCGCGTGCCGGAAGTCCGACTTGTCGGACCCAACGGCGAGCAGGTCGGCATCGTCCGCATCGAGGACGCGCTCCGACTCGCGCAGGAAGCGGACCTTGATCTCGTGGAGGTCGCCCCGCTGGCCCGCCCGCCCGTTTGCAAGCTCATGGACTTCGGAAAGTTCAAGTACGAGAGCGCGCAGAAGGCCCGCGAGTCCCGGCGGAACCAGGTGCTCACCGTCATCAAGGAGCAGAAGCTCCGACCGAAGATCGACTCCCATGACTACGAGACCAAGAAGCGCAACGTCGTTCGCTTCCTCGAGCACGGGAACAAGGTCAAGGTCACGATCATGTTCCGCGGCCGCGAGCAGTCCCGCCCGGAGCTGGGTTTCCGCCTGCTCCAGCGGCTCGCCGAGGACGTCCAGGAGCTCGGCTTCGTGGAGTCGTCGGCCAAGCAGGACGGCCGAAACATGATCATGGTGCTCGCACCGCACAAGAACTTGAAGCCGAAGCCGAAGACGACCTCGGCGGACTCCGAAGAGCCGATCGACGACAGCTCTCCTGAGGAACTGACCTGACCGGTCCGACCGGTCGAAGTACCCCCGAAGGCTGCCGCCCCGAGCGCCCCACCGGCTCGGGACGGCACGAGACGAGGATCAGAACATGCCGAAGATGAAGACCCACTCCGGTGCGTCCAAGCGAATCAAGATCACCGGCAAGGGCAAGCTGCGCCGCCAGCAGGCCGGGCTGCGCCACAAGCTGGAGAAGAAGCCCACGTCGCTGACCCGCAGGCTCTCCGGCACCGCCGAGGTCGCCAAGGTCGACGAGAAGCGCCTCAACCGGCTGCTCGCCCGCTGACCCCTTTTACTTGCCCACCCAGGGCGGCTGACCCCGCCCACTAGATCGACAGGACGGAACCGTGGCACGCGTCAAGCGGGCAGTAAACGCCCAAAAGAAGCGCCGCACGACTCTCGAGCTCGCCAGCGGTTACCGCGGCCAGCGCTCGCGGCTTTACCGCAAGGCCAAGGAGCAGGTGCTCCACTCGCTGAACTACGCCTACCGGGACCGCCGTGCCCGCAAGGGTGACTTCCGCAAGCTCTGGATCCAGCGGATCAACGCCGCCGCTCGTCAGAACGGCATGAGCTACAACCGCTTCATCGAGGGCCTGCGCGTCGGCGGTGTCGAGGTCGACCGCAAGATCCTCGCCGAGCTCGCTGTGAGCGACCCGACCGCCTTCACCGCGCTGGTCGAGATCGCGCGCGCGAACGCGGGCACCCAGGGCAAGGCCGATGTCGAGGCCGCTTCCTGAACACGCGTAACCAGCGACCCGAGGTGTTCACCGAACGAACGCCTCGGGTCGCTGCCGCACGTGCCCTGACCCGCCGCGCGGGTCGGGACAAGGCCGGGCGGTTCCTCGTAGAGGGCGCCCAGGCCGTCCGCGAGGCGTTGGCGTTCGGGCATGTCCGCGAGCTGTTCGCCACCGAGTACGCCGCCGAACGCAACGCGGCGCTGCTCGACGTCGACGTGCCGGTGTCCCTCGTGACCGACAAGGCGGCGTCCGCGCTCTCGGAAACCATTACCCCGCAAGGGATTGTGGCCGTGTGTGACCTGGTCGACCAGCCGCTGACGGCGCTGGCCGGGCCGCTCGTCGCCGTCCTCGTCGGGGTGTCCGACCCGGGCAACGCAGGCACGGTCACCCGAGTGGCCGACGCCGCCGGTGCCGCGTCGGTCGTCTTCGCGGGCGACACCGTCGACCCGCACAACGGCAAGTGCGTCCGCGCCTCGACCGGCAGTGTCTTCCACCTGCCGGTGATTCGCTCCCGCGACATCGACGCCGTCTTCGCCGCCTGCCGCGCGGCAGGATTGCGCCTGGTCGCTGCCGACGGCCACGCCACCCACGACTTGGACGAGGCGACGGACGCGGGGGAGTTGGCCGTGCCGACCGCCTGGGTCTTCGGCAGCGAGGCCCACGGGCTCACCGACGCGGTGCTGTCCGAAATGGACTCCGTGGTGAAGGTCCCGCTGTACGGCGCCGCCGAGAGTCTGAACCTGGCAACCGCTGCGGCGGTCTGCCTCTACGCCAGCGCCCGCGCCCTCCGCGCCCGCTAGGCGATCACCCAATCGGGCTAGGAACGCTCCGCTGTAGGTTGGCGTCGTAGCGTAGTCAGGTTGTTGGGGGCTCAGGGGGACGTAATGCCTGTTGGCGGGGGATTCACCGCGCGCTTGGACGAGATGGAGTGCGCCGCGAAGGAAGTGACCGGGAGTATCCCGGTAGCAGCGGCCTTGTTGCGAGCGCCCGTCGCGGACCTGCGCGAATTCAATGATCTGAACGGGTCCGGGCGGTTCGATCCGGCGTATGACGTGCAGACGGCGTATGAGTCGTACGTCGAGGTGCTCGCCGAACGACAGGCGCGTGCCTGCGACATCATGGACGACACCGCTGAAGCACTGCGGGAGATCATCGCCCTCTACCGCCGCGTCGACGGTCAGGGGTAGCGCGATGGGGAACTGGGTCTCGGACTACGACATCCACATGGTGCGGCAGTACATGCAGGACGCCGTGGTCATGATGTTCGACGAAGGCTGGCTCGCGGACTGGCCCGGCGAGTTGGTCGACGCGTCCCGACGACATGCGGAGATGGCCAACTCCCTTGAACCGCAGAAGATCATCGACGAGTTCGACCGGACTCTGCTCGCCGCCAGGACGGTTGGTGGGAACGCCGAGGCGGTAGCGAAACTGAGGGTGGCAGCGTCAAGCCACCTCGCGGGCTGGACAGGCGAGGCCGCGACCGCGTTCAAGGAACAGCTCTCCAAGATGGAGACATTCTGCGACAACCAGCAGGCCGATCTGCTCAACGCGCTCCAAGCGCTGCTCGCGGCTTTCGGTGTCGCGGTCGAGGTCCGTCGCAGCTATCACTCCCTTTGCCTGGCGACAATCGAAGCGGCCAAGCATGAGATGGATGAGCAGGATGGACGGGACACCAAGTTCGCGGTCGCGCTGTTGGGTGATCTCGCGAAGGGAGTGCTGAACGCCAGCCCGCTCGGATTGTTGAGCGGTGGAGCGCTCGAGACGCTGGTCGATGTCGGTACCCACGTGCACGAGTACTTGGCCGAAGACGGCGCGGATGCGGTGGTGGCGGCCTATCTGCGAGGTGCCAAGCAGCTTGAGGAAGAGCTCCGGGACGGGCTGCTGTCGATTCGCAGTTGCCTGCTTGATCACGAGCAGCGGGTACTCAAGGACCATGCCGTGCTCTTTCAGACGTTGCCGTCGAATTGCGATGTCGATAGTCCTGACTTTCGCTATGAGTCATTCGCGCTTGCCGGACAGGATCGGCCGACCGCAGGCGGACTCGCCCCACGGGTGGCCGCTGAACGGGACAAATACGTCAATGAGAAGTCTGATCGCGACAGTCCGATCGGCCGAAGGCTCGATGGGGACAAGGGGGCCATCTGATGAGTGCCGTGCTGCGCATGGCGGCCATGGCCGTTGCCGCCGGATGCGGGTTGGTGATGTCGGCTTGTTCGCCGAATTCCGTTCCGACGTCAGCTCCGTCGGCGACGACCACCACGACCACACGCCCGACCACGCCGCCTCGCGTCGACAGGCCATTGGACGCGTCCGCATATCGCGATCGGATCTGTGCGTTGTTCACCGATGAGCAAGCCGCGCCACTGGGATTCACCATGCCAGGCAGGGGCGATGTCAAACCAGGTCGCAGCCAGTGTTCCTGGTTCTTGCTGACCTCAGGGGCGCACATGGAAGTCACCCTGTACGAAGGGATCGACTTCCTCGGCGAGCTTTACCGCGACAATCGACCTGGCGACCCGCCTTGGCCTACCCGCTCCTGGAGGCCTGCGGTCATCGCCCATCAACCCGCCGCCGTGTTGGCCTCCGTTGACGGCGGCTCGGATAATTTGTGCAGCCTCGTGGTGGGTCTCAGTACGACTCAGGCGGTCGACATCAGCCTGAGGGTCGAGGGTGACGGTGCCTATGCGATGGCCATAGGTGTCGCCGAGGCTGTTGTCGGCCGGTTGGTGTCCTAGTCGGACAGTCGGGCTGACAGGTCCCGCACCAGCGGCTCGGTGTCCACGGGCTTTCCCTGTTCCTCCAACGTCCGCACCAACGTCCCCAACACCGCCCCCACCGTCGACTCCCCAGCCTCGTCGGTCAGCAGCGCCGCCGCGCGGCGGGCGTCGCGTTCCGCCTCGGGGAACTGGCCGAGGTCCATCCGCAGCCGGGCCGCCCGGCCCGCGAGGAACGCGTGCCACTCCGGGTTTCCGAGGCGGACCGCGTACTCCTCCGTGCGCTGGTTGACCTCCAGCGCCTCCGCGAACCGCTGGTGGTGGGCCAACAGGGCCACTCGGAAGCCGATGATGTCCGCGAGTTCGTCCAGCGCCCCGGGTGCTGAGTCGTCGGGCAGCAGCCTGGCTGCATCGTCCAACGCGGCGATACCAGCGTCGAGGTCGTCGAGGCCGATGGCGTGGGCGAGCTTGACCATGGACTCCGCCGCGGCGACGGGGTTCTCGGCGACGAGCCAGGTGCCCGCCGACTCGCGGAAGGCCGCGGCGGCGCCGTGGTAGTCGCCGAGTTCGAGGCGGGCGTCGCCCAGTTGGAAGAGGACGTGGCCGCGCAGGGCGTGGTCGTCGTCGTCCGCGGTGGCGAGTACGGCGTCGAAGTGGTCGGCGGCGGTGTCGTATTCGCCGAGGTTTCGGCAGGCCAGGGCGAGCCGGTAGTGGATGTCGGTGACCGGGCCGACGTAGGCCGTCGGCATCAGCCGCAGCGCCTCCTCCAGCGTCTCGGCCGCCTCGACGTCGCGGCCGACCGACAGGTAGCCCGCGGACAGGTGCAGGCACGCCTGCGCGACGGCGCCCGCGGTCAGGTAGGTCCGGGCGGCGCTGACCGCGTCGAGCAGCGTCGGGAGGTGGGTGCCCGCGAGATCGGTCTGGTCGAGCAGGCTCGCCATCTGCATCAACGCCTCGGCCACCCACGGGCCCGGGTAGGTCCGGGCCAGCGCGACGAACGCGGCGAACTGGTCGACGGACTCCTCGACCCGGCCGACGTTGGCCAGCAGCCTCGCCCGGTGGCCGCTGACCGCCAGCTGGGTCGACTCCGGCCAGCGGCTCAGGTCGGTGGCCAGTTCCTCGATGACCGCGAGCGCGCCGTCAAGGTCGCCGCGGCGTTCCAGGAGTTCGGCGCGGGCCTTGCGGACCCCGCCGACGCGGTCTGGTGCCCGGGTGGCCGCAACCTGCTCAGCAGCGTCCACTTCGGACTCGGCGCGGTCCGGGTCGGTCTCGGCGAGCAGGTCGGCCGCGGCCAGGTGGGCGCGCATGACGCCGATCGGGTCGTCGACCTCGCGGGCGATGTCCAGGGCGACGCGGGCGTGCTCGGCGGCGTCGACGCCGCGGTCGGCCGAGCCGAGCAGGTCGGCCAGGAACGCGTGCAGCCGCGCGGCCGCGGCACGCTCGCCCGCCGCGGTGAGCCGGTCGAGCACGTCGAGCAGGCAGTCGATCAGCTCGTCCGCGGACTCCCGGCGGGCCAGCCACGTGCGGTGCACCGCGACGCGAGCGGCCAGGCCCGCGGGCAGCAGGGTGTCGAGGTCGCCGGGCAGGCTCGCCAGCAGCCGCGCCCCGCTGAACAGCGCGCCGTCGTCCATCGCCGTGCACGCGCGTTCGGCCAGTTCCACCGGGTCGGCGTCGACTGGCTGCTCCACGCGCGGCTGCTCCAGCGAGACCGGGGGAGTCGGGGTCGTCGGCACGGCGAGCACCACCACGTCGACATCGCGCAGCGCCAAGGTCTCCTCGACCCGCGCGCTCACCGCGTCCGTCCCATTGCGACGGTCGAACTCCAGCGCCGTGGTGCGGGCGATGTCGACGCAGCGGGCGGCGAGGCGGTCGCCGTCGAGGTCGCCGTCCGGCAGGTGGAAGGTCATCGCGGCCCGGTCGGGCACCCGGCTGAGCAGCAGTGCGGCGGACGCGGCGAAGTCCTGGCGGACCTTCGGACTCGGCGGCTCGACCAGCACGTCCAGGTTGCGGGACAGGATGTCCAGCCCGCGCGCGGCGTTGCCGGTGACCGCGCAGAAGCGCAGGTGCGCGTGCAGCGCGGACCTGGCCTGCGGGGTGTCGCGGACGACCCGGTAGGACACCAGGTGGGCGCGGGCGGCCTCGTCGAGCCTGCCGGTGGCCAGATAGGCCTCCAGCAGCGACGCCATCACCCCGTGCGGCTGCTCCGCGCAGTCCGACGGCTCGGTGAGCACCGCGCGGGCCGCGTCGATCGCCTCATCGAAGCGCTTGCGGGAGACGAAATACCCGACCTGGCTGTCCACGACGCACGCCGGGCAGTCGCTCATGTCGTCGGGCTCGGCGGCCCGCCACGCGGCGAAGTGCGCGTCGGCGGCCGCCGTGTCACCGATGTGGTGGGCCAGCGCGCGCAGCTTGTCGTGCACGGGATGCAGCGAGTACCCCTGCTGGCGGTAGCGGTCGGCCAACTCGTCCACCACTGACGTGATCTGCGCGAGGCTGAACCGGGGATCGCCGAGAAGACCGGTGGGAAGCCATTTGTGCATCCAGTTGAACTGGTGCAGCGCCCACTCGTCGAACGCCTCAGGGTGCTTGCGCTCGGTGGTGCGCAGCCACGCGAACGGCGTGAGCATCAGGTCGTAGCGGCGGATCTCGCGGTAGGCGTTGACCAGGATCAGCCGCGCGGCCACCCCGTAGTCGACGAACCCGGCCGCGTCGGCCGCGCGCGCCGCGCGTTCCAGCGCCTCGCACTTGGGCTGCCCGGCGGGCATCGAGTCGGTCTCGTGCACAAGGTGGGCGACGTGGTCGCGCAACTCGTCGGCGTTCTGGTCCGACACCCCAGTCCTTCCCCAGTAGTTCTCAGTGTCCGATGGCGCGGTCTAGCAAATCCAGGAACGACCCGTTGAGCGTCGCGGTGTCCTTGGGGCGCAGCGGGCGGTGCGACTGCAGCAGCGCGTGCACGTAGAGCGCGAGCACCGCGGTCTCCAGCAGCGCCGGGTCGTCGATCCCGGCCAGCCGGGCGACCAGCGGGTTTCGCGTGTTCAGCACGAGCTGCTGGGCCGCGCCCGAGCCGGAGTCGACCAGCTGGCCGAGCAGGTCCTGCCACAGCGGGTCGGCCTCCTCGCGGGCGTCGGCGGCGTCGCGCCTGCGTGCCCCACCCGCGTCGGCCACCAGCAGGGCGGGCAGGGAAACCGGGTCGAAGTCGCGCAGCATCGGTTCACAGTCGTGGCTGTCGAGTGCCTTGCCCGCCACCGACATGGTCCGCTTCATCGCGGCCTCGACCTGCGCGGTCGGCCTGCCCAGCGCGGCCAGCAGCTCGGCCGGGTCGACCCGGCGGACGGTCAGCGCGCCGTCGAGCGTGGCCAGCCTGCGCAGCAGCTCGGTGTCGTAGGCGTAGCCCGCGTTGACCAGCCCGATGCCCTGGGCCCTCGCCACGGGCGCCAGCTGGCGGAACTCGTCGACGTCCGGGGTGTAGAGGACGGTCTGGTGGTTGCGGCGGAACTGGCGCAGCGGCATCGTGCCGCGGGTCGTCTCGAACGGCACCCACCGCTCGGCCAGCCGCAGCAGCTCGTCGTCGATCAGCGCGACGGACTTGATCCCGAGCTGGTGGGCCGCCAGCAGCGCGCCCGCCCGCTCCGGCTCGGTGGCGTCGAGGCGCAGCAGCCACTCACGCAGCCTGCCGCCCAGCGCGTCGCGCACCGCCAGCAGCGTCTCGTCCTCGTAGAGCGCCTCGCGACTGGCCGTTGGCCGCAGCGCCGAGGTGTCCACCACACAGCGGACGAAGTAGGCCCAGTCCGGCAGCAGGCCCTCGATGGACGTGCCGACCAGCATCCGCTTCAGATACACCCGGTGCGCCTGGCGGCTGCCCGGGTTGGCGCCCGCGGGCAGCACGAACGCGGCCCCGGTCAGCCCGACCGCGCCGAACTCCAGCGGCACCACGTCGAACGGCTCGAAGCCCAGCGTCGTCTTGCAATATGCGGCCAGCCTGGCGTGGTGCTCGGCGACCGACTCGCCGCCGCGCCGGATCCAGGGCAGCTCCTCCTCGGTGACCAGCACCTGGCCGCCCGGACCGGCCACCCGCACCTCGAACGGCAGCAGCGAGCCGAACTCGGCGGCCAGCATGGCGACCGTGTCGTACTCGGTCCAGTGGTCGCAGTCACGCCGGGGGACCAGCTCGACGGTGGTCCCGATCTCGGCGCGGGCAGAGTCGTCCACCTCGACCTCGTAGGTGCCGTCGCCGTGGGCCACCCAGCGCACCGCGGGCCCGCCCGACGCCGACCGGCTCACCAGCCGCACCTCGTCGGCGATAAGGAAGCAGGACAGCAGGCCGACGCCGAACTGGCCGAGGAAGTCCTGCCTGGCGAAGCCCAGCTCGTCGCGCTTGGACGTCCCGCCCAGCGTGGAGAGCAGGCTGTGCACCTCGGCCTCGCCCAGACCGATGCCGGTGTCACTGATCCGCAGCGTGCCGTTCCCGGTACGCTCGGCGCTCTCCACCAGGATCGAAGCGGGCGCCGACGGGTCGGCGAGTCTGCGCGCGGTCACCGCGTCCACCGCGTTCTGCAGCAGCTCGCGCAGGTACACGCGGGGACTGCTGTAGAGGTGGTGGCTGAGCAGATCGATGACGCCGCGCAGATTGACACCGAATGTCTGAGCCAAGACAAACCTTTGCTGCGGTAGGAGCGGCCACGCGCGGGTGCCGCCTGGGCGGGGGTGACAGTACATGTGCCCGGTTACCGATGGCCCGGATTGCACCCGTCCGCCACCCGCTCGGTCGCGGTGATGGTTCGGGGTTCCGCGGGCACGCGACGCAGTCGTCGTGTTCGCGGGACCCCGGACCATCACCTTTCCGGCGACCGAGCCGCCTGCCCGGGGGGCAGGCCATGTCATTGCTCCCATAGGATCAATCTGTTCACCCGGCCTGTCGGGTGTTCCGCCTGGCCACCACTGGAACCCGGGAGCTCGTACCAACCATGTCCGGAGCCAACGACCCGTACGACCCCAAAGAGGTCGCGGCGCTGCGGCCGGAGACCCTGCAGGCCGCCGTCGAGAAGGCCCGCGAGGAATTCGCCGGTGCCGCCGACCTCGACGCGCTCGCCGCGGTCAAGCCGCACCACCTCGGGGACAAGTCGCCGCTGCTGCAGGCCCGCCGGGAGATCGGCGCGCTGCCGCCCAAGGCGCGGTCGGAGGCGGGCAAGCGGGTCAACGAGGCCCAGGGCCTCATCTCCGCCGCGTTCGACGAGCGCCGCGCCGTGCTGCAGACCGAGCGTGACGAGCGGGTCCTGCGCGAGGAGGGTGTCGACGTCACCCTCCCGTGGGACCACACCCCCCGGGGTGCCCGTCACCCGTTGACCACGCTGTCCGAGCGGGTCGCCGACATCTTCGTCGGCATGGGCTACGAGGTCGCCGACGGCCCCGAGCTCGAGGCCGAGTGGTTCAACTTCGACGCGCTGAACTTCAAGAAGGACCATCCCGCGCGCACCATGCAGGACACCTTCTACGTCGCGCCGCAGGACTCGGGCCTGGTGCTGCGCACCCACACCTCGCCGGTGCAGGCCCGCACGCTGCTCGCCAAGGCCCCGCCGGTCTACGTGGTCTGCCCGGGCCGGGTGTACCGGACCGACGCGCTCGACGCGACCCACACCCCGGTGTTCCACCAGGTCGAGGGCCTCGCCGTCGACAAGGGCCTGACCATGGCCCACCTCAAGGGCACCCTCGACGCCTTCGTGCGGGCCATGTTCGGGCCCGAGGCGAAGGTGCGGCTGCGCCCGTCGTTCTTCCCCTTCACCGAGCCGTCGGCCGAACTGGACGTGTGGTTCACCGAGAAGAAGGGCGGCCCCGGCTGGGTCGAGTGGGGCGGCTGCGGCATGGTCAACCCGAACGTGCTGCGGGCCTGCGGGATCGACCCCGATGTCTACTCGGGGTTCGCCTTCGGCGTCGGCCTGGAGCGCGCCCTGCAGTTCCGCAACGGCATCCCCGACATGCGCGACATGGTCGAGGGCGATGTCCGGTTCACCCTTCCTTTCGGCACGGAGGCTTAAGTGAGGATCCCCGTCAGCTGGCTCCTGCAGCAGCTTGAACTCACGGAGGACCACCGGGAACTCAACGCCGAACAGATCGCCGAGGCGTTCGTCCGGGTCGGTCTGGAGGTCGAGGAGGTCAGCACGCTCGGTCCGGTGACCGGCCCGCTCGTGGTCGGCCGGGTGGCCGAGATCGAGGAGCTGACCGAGTTCAAGAAGCCGATCCGGTTCTGCACGGTCGAGCTGATCGACCCGGAGGACGACGACGAAGGCGAGACCGGCCTGCCCGCGACCACGCAGGTCGTGTGCGGTGCCAGCAACTTCGTCGAGGGTGACCTGGTCGTCGTGGCGCTGCCCGGCGCGGTGCTGCCCGGCGACTTCGTGATCGCCGAACGCAAGACCTACGGCAAGGTCAGCCGGGGCATGATCTGCTCGGCTCGTGAGCTGGGCCTCGGCGACGACCACACCGGGATCATGGTCCTGCCGACCGGCGAGTGCGCCCCCGGCGACGACGCGATCGAGCTGCTCGGGCTCACCGACTCGGTCATCGAGCTGGCGATCACCCCCGACCGCGGCTACGCGTTCTCCGTGCGCGGCCTGGCCCGTGAGCTGGCCTGCGCGCTCGACCTGCGGCTGATCGACCCTGCCGTGCTCGACGTGCCCGCCGCCGACAGCGACGCGGTGCCCGTGCACATCGAGGCCCAGGACGGCTGCGCCCGGTTCGTGGTCCGCCGCGTCACCGGCGTCGACCCGACCGCGCCGACGCCGTGGTGGATCCGCAGGCGCCTGATGCTGGCCGGGATCCGCTCGATCTCGCTCGCCGTGGACATCACCAACTACGTGATGCTCGAACTCGGCCAGCCGATGCATGCCTACGACCTGCGCGAGCTGGCCGGTGGCATCGTGGTGCGGCGCGCAACCCCCGGCGAAACGCTCAAGCTGCTCGACGGTCGCGACATCACGCTCGACGAGTCAGTGCTCGTCATTGCCGATGAGCAGAAGCCGCTCGGCCTGGCAGGCATCATGGGCGGCGAGCATTCGGGTATCAATGCGGCAACGACCGATGTCTTGCTCGAATCGCTGTGACGCGTCGGTCACGAGTCCGTAACGT
>DATLIA010000339.1:0-17992 GCA_035540215.1 Actinokineospora sp.
ACGCCCACCCCTACCAAACCGAAACCGAACGCCGAGAAGCACTCCCACACTGGCTGCACACCTACAATCACCACCGCGGCCACACCGCACTCGGCGGCCAACCACCCGCCAGCCGCGTCCCCAACCTCACGGGGCAGTACACCTAGGCCAGCCCGAGGGCCAGGTAGTCGTACATTCCGTATGCCTCGTTGACGAACACGTTCGTCAAACCCTTGCCGCGCACCAGAAGCGCCTTGCTGTAGAGGCCCGGGTAGATCACGGCCTCCTCCATGACCCGCTTGTCCACGCGCGCCCACAGCTGCTCACGCTTGGCCTTGTCGGTCTCGACGATCGCCTGGTCCAGCAGCTGGTCCACCTCGGGGATCCGGACGCTGATGTTCGACGAGCCGCCGGACTCCCGGATCACCCGGCTGTCCACGATCTGCGACAGGTGGCCGAAGCCGTCGTTCCAGTCCGCCGCCCAGCCGTTGACGCACAGGCCGATGTTGTTGGAGCGGACGAAGGGAGGATTGCCGCAGAACTGGGAGAAGTAGTCGCCGGACGGGAATCCCTTGAGCACCAGCTTGATCCCGACCCTGGCCAGTGCCGCCTGGAACGACTCCGCCGTCGCCTTCTCCTTCGGCCGACCCTCGCGGAAGGCCATGGTCGTCTCGAAGCCCTCGGCCTTGCCGCACTTGGCCAGGTGCTCACGCGCCTTGGCGACGTCACCCTTGTTGTCCGGTCCGGCCGGGTACAGGTCGAACTTCTCGTAACCCGGGATGCCTGGCGCCATCACGGTCGTGGCCAGGTCGCCGCCGGAGAACTCGCCGCCGTAGGCGAGCTGGTAGCCGGTGCGGTCCACCGCGTACATGACGGCCTTGCGGCAGTCGATGTTGTCCAACGGCGCGACCTGCGGGTTGACCGAGGTGTACCAGAGCCGCGTGGTCGTCGGATTGTCCGCGCGCGCCTTCACATCGGGGGCGCCGAGCACCGAGGCCAGCTTCGCGGGCTGCACACCAGACCCGGTGATGTCGGCGTGCAGGTCGCCGCTGAGGACCCGGTTGTCGATGTCGTCGGCGTTGACCTTGAGCGCGATGTCGTACCCGTCGACCAGGGCCTTGCGGTTGGGGTCGGTCGCGGGATCCCAGTTCGGGTTGCGCTTGAGGGTGTACCGCTTGCCGATCTCGACCTTGTCGAACATGTACGGGCCGGTGGAGACCACGTGGTCCTTGTACTTCGCGCCGGTGTCCTTCGCCTCGGGAACCGGGGCGGTCTGCGGAAGGTGCGCGAGGTAGTCGAACCCGCCGAACGGCGCCTTCAAATGGAAGACGATGGTGTGCGAGTCAGGCGTCTCGACGGCCTGGTCGGTGTTGGCGCCCTTGGACTTGTACGGACCCTTGTAGTCCGCGGGCACGTCGAGGAACTGCTTGAAATAGTCCGGCCCATTGGCGAAGACCTCCCGGTCCAGCGACCGCAGCACGTTGTACTTGACGTCCTTTGCCGTGACCTCGGTGCCGTCCTCGAACTTGACGCCCTTGCGGATCTTGTAGGTCCACGTCTTGCCGCCGTCGCTCGGCACCCCGAGGCTCTCGGCCAGGTCGGGCACCAGTTCCTCACTGGCCTTGCCCGGCGCCACCTTGAACATCAGCAGCGAGCGGACATAGACGCGGGAGAAGTTCCACGAGAAGCCGTAATAGGTGTCGGCAGGGTCGAGCGAGTCCCAGTCGTCGGAGTTGGCCAGCTTGATGACGCCGCCCTTCTTCTCCGACGGGTTGAACACGTGGTCCAGGCCCGCGTTGAACGCGCCCGTCTGGGCGCCCGCGGCAGGCTGGTCGGCGGTCCCGCCGCCGCACGCGGACAGCGTCGCGGTCGTCGCGAGAGCCACCGCGACGGCGGCCGTACGTTTGCTGATCACTGCGTTACTCCATTTCCTTGTCAGGTTCATCGGCCGCGGGGATCGAGCGCGTCGCGCAATCCGTCGCCGAAGAGGTTGAATGCCAGGACGGTGACGAAAATGGCCAGGCCGGGCCAGAGCATGAAATGTGGAAGCGTGTAGTACTTGACCGCGTCGGCGATCATTCCGCCCCAGGTCGCCGTCGGCGGGCGCAGTCCGACGCCGAGGAACGACAGCGCGGCCTCGAACAGGATGTTCGTGGGTATGAGCAGCGTGGCGTACACGAGGATCGGCGCGGTCAGGTTCGGCAGGAGCTCACGCAGCAGGATGTAGGGCCCGCGGGCGCCGAGCCCGCGGGCGGCGTCGACGAATTCCCGTTCCCGCAGCGACAATGTCTGGCCGCGCACGATCCGGCCGATATAGGGCCAGTTGAAGAATCCGATGATGAATACCAGCAAGCCGATTCGCAGCGGCTCGCCATCGACATTGAAGGTATTCATCATGCCGCCGAGTGCGAGCGCGAACACCAAGAGCGGGAACGCCAGGAAGATGTCCATCAGCCTGCTGACGACCGCGTCTACCCAGCCGCCGAAATAGCCCGCCACGACACCCATGACCGTGCCGATCACCACCGAGAGGGCCGTTGCGAGGAAGCCGATCAGCAGCGAGATCCACGACCCGGCGTAGATGCGCTGCAGGATGTCGCGCCCGGACAGCGGTTCGAGGCCGAGCGGGTGCTCGGCGCTCATCCCGCCGAAGGTTCCCCTCGGCTGCAGCGTGGTCGGGTCGATCAGGTCCTGGTGCGGCAGGTTCGGCGTGATCGCGCCGAACACGCGGTCCATGACCAGCGCGCTGACCGCGACCAGCACCAGCACGACGACCACGCAGCCACCGGCGACGGCGACCTTGTCGCGGCGCAGCCTGGCCATGGCGATCTGGCCGGGCGATCGACCGGTGACCGGCGGCCGCGCCGGGCCCGCGTCGGCCGTCACTGCGGTCATGCGTGCTCCTTGGAAGATGGTGGATCGGTGAGGTCCGAGGAGCATCGGCGGCGGCGATCGCCAAAACGTTGCCGTCGGTATCGCCGCGACTGTCGGTGGGCGCCGCTACTGTCCGCGTCCGTGGAGGTTCGAGTACTGGGGCCGTTCGAGGTGATCGCCGGGAGTAAGCCCGTGTTGATCGGTCGACGGCGAGAGCGCTGCCTGCTGGCCGTGCTCGCGCTGGAGCACGGCCGCACCGTGCCGGTCGAGCGACTGGTGGAGCTGCTGTGGGACGACGAGCCGCCCCGCGCGGCGGTCTCGGCGCTGCGCACCCACGTCAGCAGACTGCGCTCGGCGGTCCCGGCCGGACTCGCCTCGATCGAGGCGCACGCGGGCGGGTACGCGCTGCGGATCGAGCCCGACCGGGTCGACCACCACCGCTTCCACGACCTGGTCGCCGAGGGACAGGCCGCCACCGAGCCCGCCGCCCGCGCGGCCGCGTTCAGCGCCGCACTCGACCTGTGGCGTGGCCCCGCCCTGGCCGGACTGTCCGACGACCCGGCCATCGCCCGGCTCTGCCAGGGGCTTGAAGAGGCCCGGCTGGACGCGCTCGACCACCGGGTCGAGGCCGACCTGGCCCTCGGCAGGCACCGGGATCTGGTCCCCGAACTGCTGGCACTGGAGCAGGCGCGGCCCGAGCGCGGCCGCTTCACCGCCCACCTGGTGCTCGCCCTGCACCGCGGCGGCCGCAAGACCGAGGCGCTGGCCGCCTACGAGCGTCACCGGCGGCTGTTGGGCGACGACTTCGGCCTCGACCCCGGCCCGGAGCTGCGGCTGCTGCACGAGCGGGTGCTGCGCGACGATCCCGCGCTCGACCTCGTCCAGGACGCCGTGGTCCACGAGCCCGAGATGCCCGACTCCCTGCCGTACGACGTTCCCGACTACACCGGCCGGTCGGCCGACATCGAGGCCGACCTGTGCGAGCGGGTGGCCACGGGCGGGGTGACCATCGCGACCATCGACGGGATGGCGGGCGTTGGCAAGACAGCGTTCGCGCTGCACGTCGCCCATCGGCTGGCCGACCGCTATCCCGACGGCAGGCTGTTCGTCGACCTGCACGGCCACTCGCCAGGCCATCCGCCGGTCGAGCCCGCGGCCTGTCTGGAGACCTTGCTCCGCGCCGTCGGGGTGCCCGCGGAGGGCATCCCGGCCTCGACCGATGAACGCGCGGCCCTGTGGCGGTCGAGGCTGGCCGGGCGGCGGGTCCTGATCGTGCTCGACAACGTCGCCGACGCGGCACGGGTCCGGCCGCTGCTGCCCGGCGCGCCCGGCTGCCTCGTGCTGATCACCAGCAGGCGGCGGTTGCCCGGACTCGCGGGCGCGGTCCCGGTGTCACTCGACGTGCTGTCCACCGCCGACGCCGCGGCGTTGTTCACCAAGGTGGTCCCGCGCGCCGCCGCCGAACCGGCCGCGGTGGCCGAGGTGGTCGCGCTCTGCGGCGGTCTGCCGCTGGCGGTCCGGATCGCCGCGGCCCGGCTGCTGCACCGTCCGCTGTGGACAGTCCAGCAGCTCGCCGAACGATTGCGCGGCCAACGCGACCGGCTGGCCGAACTCGCAGTGGACGACCAAGGCGTCAGCGCGGCGTTCGCCCTGTCATACGACCAGCTCGACGTCGACCAGCAGCGGGTCTTCCGGTTGCTCGGATGCCACCCCGGCAGCGACCTGGACGCGCGCTCCGCCGCCGCGCTGACCGGGCTGCCGGTCGAGCGGGCCGAGCGGGTCGTGGAGTCGCTGCTCGACGTCCACCTGCTCCTGCAGCGCCACCCCGGCCGCTACCTCCTGCACGACCTGGTCGCCGTCTACGCCAGGCAACTCGCGTCGACCGAGGAACCCACCGTCCGCGCGGCCGGCGTGCGGCGATTGCTCGACTACTACCTGGCCATGTCGGCCCGCGTGGGTCAGGTGCTCGTTCCCGGTCTCCTGCCGGAGGACACCGGCCCACCGCGCGTCGCCGAGTTCGCCGACCACGCCGACGCCAACCGGTGGTGCGAGGCGGAACTGCCCAACCTGGTCGCCGCCGTCCGGCACGCCGCCGCCATCGGCCTGGGCGGCCACGCGTGGCTGATTCCCCGCAACCTGACCATGTTCCTGCTGGTCAGCGGCCACTTCGACGACAACGTCACGATGCACACGCTCGCGATCGACCAGGCTCGGCGCGCGGGTGAGCCTGTCGTCGAGGTGGTCGCGTTGATCAACCTCGGGACGGGTTACCTCCTCAACGACCAGTACCGCGCCGCCCTCGACCACCTGACAACCGCGCTGGGGCTCGCCCGCGCACTCGGTGACCGGGCGCGTGAGGCGGGAGCGCTGGCCCGGATCGCGGCACTGCACCAGTCGCTGGGCGACCCAGACCGCGCGATCGCCCACGCCCGCGCGGCACTTGAGGCCGCCGTCGACGGCGACACCCCGCGAGAGGAGTGCTTCGCCCTGTGGGTCCTCAGCACTGTCTACGCGTGGCGCGGCGCACACCCCGAATCACTCGAAGCCGGGGAGCGAGTTGTCACCGTCGCCCGCCGCGTCGGTGACGCACTCTGGGAGCAAGATGGCCTGGTCCGGGTCGCCGCCGCGACAGCTCGGCTTGGTGACCATGACACTGCGCTGGCGTCGTTCGCTGAGGCACTGGACATCACGCGGCGGCTTGAGGATCGCGGGCATGAGGTCGAGGCCCTACTGGAACTCGCCGCCGCCCACCTACGCCACGGCACCACAGTCGAGGCCCTATCCCGCGCCGACGCGGCCGCCGCCATAGTGCGTCTGGGCTGCAGGCCATCCCTGGCCGCCGCGACGGACAACATGCTCGCCGAAATCCACCTGACTCTGGCCGACACCAACCGAACAGCCCATATCCGAGTCGCAAGGACACACGCGGAACGGGCACGGGCGGTCGCCGAGAGCATCGAGAACGCTCCCCAACGCCTTCGTGCCGAGGCAACACTGCGCGCCACCGAGCCCACGGCACCATCAGCGACAGGCTGACCCGGGTCGCTCTTGCCACCCGCCCAAGCCCACGTGATCACCCACCTTCACCCGATGGTGCGGACAGCAACCAGCCCCATTCACCTAGTCGAGCGGTGTCGCCCCGCTCAACTGTCGGCTGATCACCATGCCCAGTACACATGGGACAGACCTGACCGGGATGAAAGGCGACCATGCTCGACGAAGCCCTGATCGCACCACAATGGCTGCTCACCCGGCGCAGGCGCGATCCATATCCCTACTTCAGCTGGCTCCGCACCCACGCCCCACTCCGCCGCGAAAGCACACGCGCAGGCACCGTCTGGCTGGTCTCCCGCTACGACGACGTCCGTACCCTGATCACCGACCCCCGCCTCAGCAAGCAGCCCGAGCGGGTCCCCGGCTACGTCGCAGGCCCACTCGGCCTCAACCAGCACCTGGTCCACGCCGACCCACCAGAGCACACCCGCCTGCGCTCCCTCGTCAACGCAGCCTTCCTGCCGCGCCGGATCGCTGGACTCGAGCCGTTCATCACCCAGACCGCGAGCCGCCTCATCGACCGGATCGACCTCGACGCGGGCGCCGACCTCATCGCCGACTTCGCGATCCCACTCACCTTCACCCTCATCTGCCGCATTCTCGGCGTACCGGAACACCTCAACACTCCCGAGGCACGCGCGCTCCTCGCCGCGACCGTCACGCCTACTGAGGTGTCCGCCGAGCGAGACCAGCGGCTGCACGCGTACCTCACCGAGTTGATCGACCACAAGCGACGGTCTAAAGCGGGCGATGATGACCTTCTCGCCGCTCTGGTCGGTGTCGACGGCGGCTTGAGCGAGGAGGAACTGGTCAGCACGGCCTACCTCCTGCTCCTCGTCGGGCATGACACGACCGTCGGCCTGATCGGCAACGGGATGCTGGCCCTGATTCGCCACCCCGACCAGTTACACCGGCTGCGCACCGAGGAAGCGCTGATGCCCTCGGCCATCGATGAGCTGATGCGATACGACTCGCCAGTCCGCGATGCGACGTTCCGGGTGGCGCGAGAGCCGATCGAGCTGCACGGGTGCGTGATCCAGCCAGGCGAGATCGTCAGCCTGCTGATCGGATCGGCCAACCGCGACGGGCGCAAGTTCCCCGAGCCCGACCGGCTCGATCTCGGCCGTACCCCGAACGACCACCTCGCCTTCGGGCGTGGACCACACTTCTGCATCGGCGCGGCCCTCGTCCGGATGGAAGGCGCGATCGCGTTCCGGATGCTGCTCGAACGACTCGGCGATGTGCGACTCGCGTTGCGGGCCAGCCAGTTGCCGTGGCGGCCGTCGCGGGTCATGCGGAGTCTGGAACAGCTGCCGGTGGTGCGTGGATGACCGTCATCACCGAGGTCGCGGGCAACGTCCTGGTCATCACGCTCAACCGGCCCGAGTCCCGCAACGCGATCAACCTGGCGATGGCGGACGCGGTCGACACCGCCCTGCTCGACTTGGACGCCGACCCCGCGCTCGCGGTCGGGATCCTGACCGGGGCGGGCGGCACGTTCTGCTCGGGAATGGACCTCAAGGCGTTCCCGCACGAAGGGATCCCGGTCGCGGGCGACCGCGGCTTGGCCGGGCTCACCCGGGCGCGGCCCCGCAAGCCGCTAATTGCCGCCGTCGAGGGGCACGCGGTCGCGGGTGGGTGCGAACTCGCGCTCGCTTGCGACCTGATCGTCGCGAGTGTGGGATCGCGGTTCGGTTTGCCGGAGGTGTGCCGCGGCCTGGTCGCCGGGGAGGGCGGGGCCGTGCGGCTGCCGCGCCGGATCCCGTACCACGTGGCCATGGAGATGCTGCTGACCGGCGACTCCGTGACCGGGGTCGACGCGGCGCGCTGGGGCATGGTCAACCGGCTGGTGCCCGACGGCGGGGCGCTCGGCGCCGCGCTGACGCTGGCGGAGCGGATCAGCGTGAACGCGCCGCTGGCGATCGCCGCGGTGAAGGACATCGTCCGTCGCACCGAAGGGGTGTCCGACGCCGACGCGATGGCGATGCAGGATCCGCTGCATTTCCGGGTCGCCCGATCATTCGACGCGGTGGAGGGTGCGCTGGCGTTCGCCGAGAAGCGTCCTGCCCGGTGGCGGCACCGCTAAGAGCGCGTCTCATGTGGGGAGCTTCTTGAAGGCGACGAGCGTCAGGAACGCGGCGAAGTTGATGGCGTGGCGCTCGTATCGGATGGAGAGCCGCCGGTAGTTTGTCGGGCTTGCGGCGCCCTGGAGATCGCTGCCTGGTCCACCGCGGACGGCGGCGACGCCGACCAGTCCTCGTGCACCGGCGGCGCGAACCAGCTGTGGGACGTGCAGTACGTGTCTGGACCGCCCACCGGCCCGACCAACTACCTGTTCGTCAACATCAACAGCCGCAAGTGCCTGCACGGCGCGCCCAGCGGGTCGGCGCTGTACCAGGTCAGCTGCAACTCGGGTGACGCCGCGCAGGTGTGGAAGCAGCACTTCAAGGAGACCAGCTGCACCACCTGCAAGCAGGCGAAGAACGACTAGGGCGGGCCCGCGCCCAGCCGGTCGTCCTCGACGCGTCGGTAGTCCTGTTTCGGCGCCGTCGACGAGAAACCCGTCTGACCTCCCAGTTCATGGAGGTCAGACGGGTTTCCTGCATCCGCGTTCAATTCCGCCCGGTTGCCTGAGGCGTCGCCGCAAGATCCACGACTCGGTCCCCGTTGGCGGCCCGCGGTCTAGCTTGCTGCCGCGGCGGCGATCTTTTGGACTATCAGTGGTTGGCCGTCTTGGGACTTCACGGTCGAGTTCGCCGAGTAGGCCAGCCTTCGCTTCAGGTCGCGGGTCGCGAAGATGCCACTGGAGTAGCCGTGGCGGCTGCCGGTCTTGCCCCAGACCGTCACGCCGTTCACCGTGATCCTCATCAGGCCCTGGCTGTAGTACGCCGGGCCGCTGCCGTCGGCCATGGGGACGTCGGGGATGGTGAAGAGCCTCGTCATCATTTCGGTGCCCAGCAGGCGGCCGCGAAACAGGCCGGTGATGAACGTGTCGAGGTCCTCGGCGGTGGAGATGATCGCGCCCGCGGCGCCGGGGATCGACTGGTTCATCTCGGTCACGTCGACGAGCTTGCCGTCCACGTCGAGATAACCGTGGGCGGCCGGGTAGGGCAGGTGCGGGTCATCGTCGGGGTAGTAGGTGTGGCGCAGGTGCAGCGGGCTGGTGATCCGGTCGCTCAGGTTGCTCGCGTAGGAACGACCGGTGACCTTTTCGATGATCATGCCCGCGGTGACGTAGGCGGTGTTCGTGTACTTCTGCGCGGTGCCCGGCTGGAAGTCGATCGGGTGGCGCACCGCGGTGTCCACCACCTGCCGCGGGCTCCAGTGCTCGAAGCGGTGCTCGATGATCCAGTGCGGGTCGTAGAGGCCGAGGATGTCCACCGACGGCAGGCCGGAGGTGTGGTCGAGCAGCATGTAGACCGGGACCGGCGGATAGTCCGCCGGGAGCAGGTCGGGCAGGTACCGCTGCACGGACTGGGTGAGGTCGATCCGGTGCTCCTGCGCGAGCTGTAGCAGCATCACGGCCGTGTAGACCTTGGTGGCGCTGCCGATCCGGAAGTACCCGTCCGGCCGGACCGGGGCACCGGTGCGGATGTCTGAGACGCCGGAGACGCCGGACCACTTACCCGCCGAGCCGGTGATCCTGACCAAGGCACCGGTCGTGTCGTGGTTGGGCAGCCCAGCGATCGCCGCGCTCAGCGCGGCGTCGTTGGGTGGCGGAAGCGCGGGCACCCCGGCCGCGGGCATCGCGGTGAGTACGATGGCGGCGGCTGCGACGGATGCGACGATTGTGGATCTCATTCACTCAGCATGTCCGTTCGCCGCGCACCCGCCATCAGGGTTTGCCCCCAATGATGAAGATCAGGGACATCCCGGATCTTCAGCGAATGTGACCCCATGACCGGGCGTTCCGCGCTACTTGATCGCCCTGGAAGCGACTGCTCGGGTTCAAGGTCCCCGCTGTTGATGCCCGCGATCGGTTCTAAGAGCGCGTCTCATGTGGATCTTGGCGGCCGGTTCGACATGATCTTGCGTCGTGGACGCGTTGTCGAACAAACTACTGGCGGCTCTCCATCCGATACGAGCGCCACGCCAACAACGTTGCCGCGCTCCTGACGCTCGCCGCCACCCTCGTCGCCCTCAAGAAGCTCCCCACATGAAACGCGCTCTAAGCGGACTCCCGTTCGACCAGCACCGTGGGCAGCACGACCGGGTCGCCGACCGGGTCGCCGCCGATCTGGGTCAGCAGGAGTTCGGCCATGATCCGGGCCTGGTCGACCACCGGCTGGTGGATCGTGGTGAGCGGCGGCTCCGTGTGTTTGGCCATCTCGATGTCGTCGTAGCCGACGAGCGCGACGTCCTCCGGCACCCGCCTGCCCGCCGCCCGCAGGGCGCGCAGCGCGCCGATGGCCATGAGGTCGCTGGCGACGAACACGGCGTCGGTGTCCGGCCAGCGGTCGAGCAGTTCGGCCATGGCGGTCTCGCCCGACTCGCGGGTGAACGCGCCGCGGGTGACGCGGTCCGGCCGCAGGCCCGCGCCCCGCAGGGTGTCCTGGAAGGCGGTGAGGCGGTCGACGCCCGCGGTCATGTCCGGCGGACCCGCCACGGTGCCGATGCGCCGCCTGCCGATCGTGATCAGCCGCTCGGTGGCCAGCACGCCGCCGCCGAGGTTGTCGACGTCGACGTAGGTGAGGCCGGGCAGGAGGCGTTCCGGGCGGCCACCCACCACGGTCGGGACACCCGCGCCCAGCAGGATCTCCGGGAGCGGGTCGTCGCCGTGCATCGAGACGAGCAGCACGCCGTCGACGTGGCCGCCGCGCACATAGTCGGCCAGGCGGGCGTGTTCGGCGTCGTTCTGAGCGTTCATCAGCACCAGCTGCACACCGGTGCCCATCAGCGTGTGGCTGGTCGCGATGATCATGTTGCCCAGGTAAGGGTCGGCGAGGACGGTCGCGTCCGGCTCGCGCATGACCAGGGCGATGGAGTCGGTGCGGCGGGTGGCCAGACTCCTGGCGGCCCGGTTGGGCACGTAGCCCAGCCGGGTGATCGCCGCGTCGACGGTGGTCTTGACCTCGGGGGACACCTTGGGCGAGCCGTTGATCACCCTGGACACCGTCGCGCGCGAAACCCCCGCCTCGGCGGCCACTGTGTCCAGCGTCGGCTGACGCCGCGGTGTTGTCATGCCGTCCCGTTGATGCCGTTCGCCTTGATCACTTCCCGGTACCAGTATGCGCTGTCCTTCCACAACCGGCGCTGCGTAGCGTAGTCGACGTGGACGATGCCGAAGCGCTTCGCGTAGCCGTAGGCCCACTCGAAGTTGTCCAACAGGGACCATACGAAGTACCCCCGCACATCGACTCCCGCCAGCAGCGACTCGTGCACGACGGCCACGTGCCGACGCAGGTAGTCGACCCGGTCGTGGTCGCGGATCGCGTCGGACTCGACCAGGTCGTCGAACGCCGCGCCGTTCTCCGTGATCATGATCGGGATCGGCGGGTACTCGTCCCGCAGCCGGGCCAGGATCGCTCCTAGGCCACGCGCGTCGATGGGCCAGTCCATCGCGGTGGTCGGGCCGGGCGGCGTGACGGTCACGATGTCCGCGCAGCCGGGCCACGGGCCGTTCGGATCACCATCGCCGACGTCGACCACGGTGGGGCTGTAGTAGTTGACCCCCAACAGATCGATCGGCGTGGCGATGACCGCCTCGTCTCCGGAGTGGACGAATCCCCAGTCGGTGAGACCGGCGGTGTCCTGCCAGACGTCGGCGGGGTATCCCGCGCCGAACAGTGGGTCCAGGAAGATCCGGTTCGCCAACCCGTCGATCCGCCGGGCCGCGTCCTCGGCCGCGGGTGACGCGGGGGAGACGGCGGCGAGGTTGAGCACGATCGACACCTCGGCGGCCGCCGGGAGCGCGGCGCGCAGGGCCGTGGTGGCCATGCCGTGGGCGAGCATCAGGTGGTGCGCGGCCCGCAGCGCGGCGACCGGATCGGTCCGCCCCGGTGCGTGCACACCTGAGGCGTAGCCGAGGAACGCCGAGCACCACGGCTCGTTCAGCGTCGACCAGCGCGGCACCCGGTCGCCCAGCCGGGCCGCCACCAGGTCCGCGTACTCGGCGAACCGCGCTGCCGTGTCGCGGCTGGTCCACCCGCCTACGTCCTCCAACTCCTGGGGCAGGTCCCAGTGGTAGAGCGTGAGCATCGGGTCGATGCCCTGGCCGAGGAGTTCGTCGACGAGCCGTTCGTAGAAGTCGAGCCCGGCGACGTCGGCCGGTCCGCGTCCGGTCGGCTGCACCCGGGGCCACGACACGGAGAACCGGTACGCCGACAGCCCGAGGTCCCGCATCATGGCGACGTCGGCGCCGAACCGGTGGTAGTGGTCGGCGGCGACGTCCCCGGTGTCACCGGCGTGCACCTTGCCCGGCGTGTGGGCGAACGTGTCCCAAATGGACCGTCCACGCTTCTCGGCCGCCCCCTCGATCTGATACGCCGCCGTGGCCGCGCCCCAGACGAACCCGTCCGGGAAGACCAGCCGCGTCATCCCTTCACCGCGCCCTGCATGATTCCTCCAATGATCTGACGGCCTAGTACCAGGAACACGATCAGGATCGGGAACGTCGCGATGACCGTCCCGGCCAGAACCAGCGAGTAGTCCACCTCGATGCCGCTCGCGGTGTTCGCGATCGCGAC
Source organism: Actinokineospora sp. (assembly GCA_035540215.1). GTDB lineage: Bacteria > Actinomycetota > Actinomycetes > Mycobacteriales > Pseudonocardiaceae > Actinokineospora. The sequence goes on from DATLIA010000339.1 coordinate 12,594, forward strand.
CTGCACGGTGGGGTTGCTCGTGTTGAGCAGGATCAACGGCCAGAACAGGTCGTTCCAGTAGGTGATGAAGATCAGCAGCCCGAGCACGGCGGCGCCGGGCCGGGCGATCGGGAGCACCAGGCTCCAGTAGATCCGCAGCGTCGACGCGCCGTCCATCCGGCCCGCCTCGATCAGCTCGTCCGGCATGGCGGAGGCGATGTACTGCCGCATGAAGAACACGCCGAACGCACTGACCAGCGCGGGGACGATGACGCCGCGCAGGTCGTTGGACCAGCCGAACCACTGGGTGACCATGATGTAGAGCGGGATGATCGCCAGCTGGGTCGGCACGAGCATGGTCGCCACGACGAGCCCGAACAGCGTGTTCTTGCCCCTGAACCTGAGTTTCGCGAAGGCGAAACCCGCCAGCGTCGAGGTGAACACCACGGACATGGTGATCGTCCCCGCGACGATGGTCGAGTTGACGAGCGCGATGCCGAACCCGCCCTGGGTGAAGGCGGCCTGGAGGTTGTCCCAGAGGTTGCCGCCGGGGACCAGCGGTGGCGGGTAGCGGCCGATGGCGGACTTGTCCCGGGAGGAGACGACAACCGACCAGTACAGCGGAAAAGCGGAGATCAGGACAATGGCTATCAACAGACCGTAGGTTATCCACAGGCCGCCCTCGCCGCGGCGTTTTTGTCGGTGCCTGCGGGTAGACTGGCCAAGGGCCGTCCCCCCAGGGATGGGTGGGGGATGTCTACGTGGGGTGTGCGCGTCGATTCTGCTCATGTCGGCCTATTTCGTCGAGCTGATGCGGCGGGCCAGTAGGAAGTTGATCGCGGCGATGACCACGGTGATCAGGAACAGGGTCCACGCGATCGCCGCGCCGTAGCCGTAGCGGCCGTTCGTCCAGAACTGTTGGTACAGATAGAGGACGATCGTCTGGAACTGCCGCTGGGAGCCGCCGTTGTTGTTGCGGGTCGCGTCGAACAGGAACGGCTCGGCGAACAGTTGCAGAGCGCCGATCGTCGAGACGATGACCGTGAAGATGATCGTCGGCCGCAGGCTGGGCACCGTGATGTGCCAGAACTGCTGCCACTTGCTCGCCCCGTCGATCGACGCCGACTCGTACAGGTCGTACGGGATGGTCTGCATGGCGGCCAGGTAGATCAGGGCGTTGTAGCCCGTCCAGTGCCAGGTGACCATAACCGCGACGGCGGTCCACGACGACCACTCATCCGCCCGCCAGTCGATCGGGCTGTCCGCAAATGGCTGTAGGAACCAGTTCACCAAGCCGAAGTCGCGGGCGAAGATCTGGTTGAAGATCAGCGCGACCGCGGCCACCGACGTCACGTACGGCAGCAGCACACCCATCCGCAGCACGATCCTGCCGCGCAGCCGGTAGTTCAGCAGGTGCGCGATGCCCAGGGCCAGCAACAGCTGTGGTCCCGTCGACAGCAGCCCGATGCCGAGCGTGTTGATCAGCGCGTTGTGGAAGTTCTCGTCGGCGAACAGCGTGGTGTAGTTGTCCAGGCCGACCGACACGTCCGCGCTGCCCGGTTTGCGGGGGCTCCACGCCGTGGTCGAGATGACCGCCGTGTAGGCCAGCGGGAACAGGCCGAACACGGCGAACAGCAGGAAGAACGGCGAGACGTATAGATACGGCGACACCGACCGGTCTAACCGGTGGAGCCGGGACCGCCACCGCTGGCGGCCCCGACTCCGCTGGACCCCCTGCGTCATCCCGCCGCTGCCTTGATGTCGGCGAGCGTGCGTGACCATGCCTCCTCGGGGCTGGTGCCCTGCTCGACGCTGTTCAGGGCGGCGGCGAAGATGTTGCCGATGACGCCGCTCTCCGGGCCGACGACCTGGGCCGGTGCGCCTGCCAGCGAATCCGGGAAGATCGTGCCCGCGGGCGCGTTGTTGAAGAACGGTGAGGCGAAGCCCGCGACCTCCGGCGTCTTCCACGTGCTCTGCTGGCTCGGGAAGTTTCCGATCGTCTTGAACAGCTTGACGTTCTGCTCCGGCGCGGTCAGCCACTTGGCCAACTCGACCGACGCTTTGAGGTGCTTGCCCTGACTGGGCACTGTGACGTAGGACCCGCCCCAGTTGCCCGACCCGCCGGGGATCTTCGCGATGTCCCACTTGCCGGTGGTCTCCGCGGCGTTGCCCTGGATGTAGCCCATCATCCAGGCCGGGCAGGTCACCGTGGCGAACTGGCCGCGCTGGAAGCCGGTGTTCCACTCGGGGCTGAACTCGGGCAGCGCCGCCGACTGGCCCGCCTTGATCGCCTTGACCGACAGGTCCCAAGCCGCACGGACCGCTGGGTTGCGTTCGACGATCAGCTCGCCGCCCGCGTCGTAGAAGGTCTCCTTCTCGCCGCCGAGGATGCCGGTGAACACGTGGCCGCCCGCGTCGAACCACTTCACCCCAGATGGTGCCTTCTCCAGGAACTTCGTGCCCGTGTCGACGTAGTCCTTCCACGTCGGCCAGAGCGCGCTCACGGCCGCGCGGTCGGTGGGCAAGCCCGCGGCGGCGAACAAGTCGGTGCGGTAGCAGACCGCGAGGCCGCCGATGTCGGTCGGCAGGCCGATGAGCGCGTCTTTGTCCGCTGTGGACGCTCTGGCGACGATGGCGTCTGTCCACTGTGCTGTGTCGACACCTTCGCCGCGGAAGTTGACGAACTTGTCCGGCTGGCCGATGAACCCGGCCACCTGGCCGACCTCGACCACCTCCAGGTCCGCCGCGCCGTTGCCCGCGGTCAGCCGGGCCTGGAGGTTCTTGTGATGGGTGCCGAAGTCGCTGCGGTTCTCCACGATCTTGACGCTCGGATGGGTCCGCTCGTACTCGTCGTAGACAGTCCGGTTGTCCGGCAGGGAGAAGTTGTCGCCGAAGACGTTGATCGTGAGGGTGACGTCGCCGGATTGGGCGGTCTCGCCACCACCGCACGCGGTGAGCGCGAGCGCGCTCACCGCGAGTGTCGCGACAACGGCCCTCATCGGCCGTCCCGCGTTGGGCATGGTTGTGCTCCTTTACTGCTGGATCGGGATGCCGTCGGTGCCGCACACGTAGCCGGCCTTGACGCAGTTGTCGACCCGGCGCTGCAACTCGCCGGGATCCCAGGCGTTGAAGAAGTCGCCGTGGAAGGTGTAGCCCGGCGCGGTTGTCACGTTGACGCCGTTGCGGGTCCCCGCCAGCGACAAGCCACCGCCAGGGACGGGATAGGTGATCAGCAACTCCAGCCGCGGCAGCACGACCGGGTGGCTGCCAGGACAGGACCCGCCGACCCCGCCCGTCCCGAACACCAAGTGGTCGCGGTGGTTGGGGGAGTCCAGCCGCGTCCCGTCCCAGCAGGTCGGGAAGTCGAGATAGTTCTCCAACTTCGACCCGGCAGGGCAGGACAGGAAGTCGCGGCCGGCCTCCGGCCGCCCGACGCAGGACCACCGCGCGGCCGGGTTCTGGTCGGGGCTGGTGGCCAGTGCGTTGCCGATGACGTACCGCAGGCCCTGCGGGTGCGCCACGGCGTGGGCCGGATCGGTGATGCCCTGGTAGTAGATGGTGACCCGTTCCGGTGCGACGGCGACGCCGTTCTGGAACAGGGTGGGCACCCAGTAGGCGGACTTGTCCGACACCGGGTCGCAGTTCGTCCCGCCGAGGCGCAGCGACTGCAGGGTGGAGTCGGCGTTGGTGCCGGTGTTGCCGAAGAACTCGTGGATGTGCGACACACCCGTCCGGCCGGGGAAGACCATCCCGCCTCCCCGAATTTCTAGGCCTGGTCACCTTCCGAGCGAAGGTGCGGACAGTTGGGCAACCGTGGTCGGCCGCCGTCACGGTGCCCCTTGGGTATCTGCTTGTTGGGGCGAGTGCAGGGCATGGCCTGCGGGGTTGCTCTAGCGCCGGAAGGTGAACCAGTTGACGTTGAGGTACTCGGCGGGCTGGCCGCTGGTGAAGGTCAGGTAGACGTCGTGCACACCCGTGACGCCGCTGATGTTGGCCGGGATCGTGCGCCAGCTCTGCCAGCCGCCGGTGTTGGCGACGGCGAACGAGCCGATGGGCGCGTTGGTCCGGCTGTCCAGCCGGACTTCGACCAAGCCGCTGACCCCGCCCGCGGCGCCGGAGGCCACCCGGGCGTCGAACTGGGTCGCCGGGCCGCCCGAGCCGAAGTCGATGCCCCGGTAGAGGGCCCAGTCGCCGTTGGCGATCGACCCGATGAGCTGCCCGCCGCCGGTGTCCTGGGCCGCCGCGGTGCTCAACCCGGACTGCTGCTGGAAGTTCTCCGCCTGGATGGTCCCGTAGGCGTTTCCACCGCCGGGTGGGGGAGAGGTGGTCGTGGTGGTCGGCGGCTGGCCGGTCGTCGTCGTGGTCGGCGGGGCGCCGCCGCTGGTGTAGACGGCGACGTAGTCGACGACCATGGGGCGGTCGGGAACCGTGGCCGCGGTCGGTGTGGCCCCGCCCGCCAGCGCGTTGGGGAAGGCGCCGCCGATGGCCAGGTTCAGCAGGATGAAGTAGCCGGCGTGCGAGGTCATGCTCTGCCAGGTGTCCGCGGGCAGCTGGTTCTGGCTGACGCTGTGGAACTGCTGGCCGTCGACGTACCAGCGGAACTGGTTGGGCGAGATGCTCTGGTCCCACTCGAAGCGGTAGGTGTGGAACGCCGACTGGCACGACGACCCAGGGCAGGCTCGGTTCGCCGCGATGCCGTTGGTCTCATTGCACGGCCCGCCCGGGTTCACTCCACAGTGGAGCGCTCCCCAGACGGAATCGATCCCGTTGACGTTCTCCATGATGTCGAACTCGCCGATGCCAGGCCAGTTCCAGTAATTGCCGCGGTAGGGCGAGCCCAGCGCCCAGAACGCGGGCCAATAGCCGACGGCGGCCTGCCCGGTCACGTTCGGCATCTGGATCCGGCCCTCGATGCGCAGCATCCCGCCCGCGGGCGCCTTGAAGTTCGCCCGCTGGGTCTCCAGCCTGGCTGATGTCCAGTTGCCCGCCCCGTCGCGGCGCGGCGTGATCCGCAGGTTGCCCGCGCCGTCGAGGCTGACGTTGTTCGGACTGTTGGTGTGTGCGGCGATCTCGCCGGTGCCCCAGTTGCCGGGGCCGCCGGGGTAGCCGTGGCCGATGTCGAAGATCCAGTTCGTCGAGGACGGCAGGGAGCCCGCGGCGCCGGTGAAGTCGTCGCTCCACTGCAGCGTCCAGCCCGCGGGGGTCGGTGGGACGGCGGCCTGGGCGGAGATCGTGAGTGGGACGGCGACGACCAAAGCCGCGGCGGCGGCCCCGATGGCGAGCCGGACCCGGCGGGCTGGACGCTGCAGTGGAGCGACGACTTCACCGGCGCCGCGGGCTCCCTGCCGTCCTCGACGAACTGGATCTTCGACATCGGCCACGGCTACCCCGGCGGCCCCGGCAACTGGGGCACCGGCGAG